>NZ_CP013650.1:1876643-2189417 GCF_001466725.1 Lacimicrobium alkaliphilum | reverse complement strand
CAACGTTGACCGGATTGCCGAAGAACATCGGCTCTGTCAGCGGGTTGGAAACTTGTTGGTTAAAGGTGGTGTATTTCATTGATTGTTCGATTTAGTGATTCTGATAATCCATTGGCAATGGTATCCAGAGATACCACTGCCAATACCCGGTGCTGTCTATATCTTGCAGGCGCCGCCTGCACAGTCATCATCTTCTTCGACCACAGCCTCCACTGCCGGACGCTCCGCCTTTTTGGCAACCATCTCCCCCTGCGTATCTGAAGCACCATCACGGGTGTTGTGGTAATACAGGGTTTTTACACCCAGCTTATAGGCGGTCAGCAAATCCTTAAGCAGCAATTTCATCGGTACCTTACCGCCTTCATATTTGCCCGGGTCATAGCTGGTGTTGGCCGAAATGGTCTGATCGACAAATTTCTGCATAATGGCCACCAGTTGCAGATAACCGTCGTTGGACGGAATATCCCACAGCAGTTCATACTGGTTTTTAAGCCTGTCGTATTCCGGCACTACCTGTTTCAGCACCCCGTCCTTACTGGACTTGATACTGATATGGCCGCGCGGTGGTTCAATACCATTGGTGGCATTGGATATCTGTGACGAGGTCTCTGAGGGCATCAGTGCCGACAAGGTGCTGTTCCGCAGCCCGTGTTGTTGAATGGCTTCGCGCAAACCGTCCCAGTCATAATGTAATGGCTCATTACAAATACCGTCGAGATCCTTTTTATAACTGTCTATGGGCATCACGCCTTTGGCATAGGTGGTCTCATTAAACTTAGGACAGGCGCCTTTTTCTCTGGCCAGATTGTTGGAGGCTTTTAACAGATAATACTGAATCGCCTCAAAGGTTCTGTGTACCAGACCATTAGCGCTGCCATCGGAATAGCGAACGCCGTGCTTGGCCAGATAATAGGCAAAATTGATCACCCCCACACCCAGAGTGCGGCGACCCATGGTGGCGTTATAGGCAGCCGGAACAGGGTAGTCCTGATAATCCAGCAGGCTGTCCAGTGCCCTGACGGCCAGCTCAGCCATTTCTTCCAGCTCATCGAGGTTTTCGATGGCGCCAAGATTAAAAGCGGAGAGGGTACACAGGGCAATCTCACCATTTTCATCGTTAACGTGCTCAAGGGGCTTGGTGGGCAGTGCGATTTCCAGACACAAATTGCTCTGGCGTACCGGTGCCACCCGGGGATCAAAGGGGCTATGGGTATTGCAGTGATCCACATTCTGCAGATAGATACGCCCGGTGCTGGCCCGCTCCTGCATAAATAAACTGAACAGCTCTACGGCCTTGATACGCTTCTTGCGAATGGCCGGATCCTGCTCATATTTCACATACAGCTGCTCGAACTTATCCTGATCGGCAAAAAAGGCGTCATACAATCCCGGTACATCGGAGGGGCTGAACAAGGTGATATGTTCATCCTTGATCAGGCGCTGATACATCAGCTTATTGAACTGTACGCCGTAATCTAAGTGCCGCACCCGGTTCTCTTCCACACCGCGGTTATTTTTCAGTACCAGCAGGGATTCCACTTCCAGATGCCAAAGGGGATAAAACAGCGTCGCGGCACCGCCACGAACGCCGCCCTGAGAGCAGCTTTTTACTGCGGTCTGGAAATACTTGTAGAAGGGCAAACAGCCGGTATGAAAGGCCTCGCCGCCACGGATAGGGCTACCCAGGGCCCGGATACGACCTGCGTTAATGCCGATACCGGCGCGCTGGCTGACGTATTTGACAATGGCACTGGCGGTCGCATTGATAGAGTCCAGGCTGTCACCACATTCGATCAACACACAGGAGCTGAACTGACGGGTGGGTGTGCGCACGCCGGACATAATCGGGGTGGGCAATGAAATCTTGAATTTGGATACCGCATCATAAAAACGCCGGATGTAATCCATACGGCTGTCTTTGGGGTAATTGGCAAACAGGCAGGCCGCTACCAGAATGTACAGAAACTGGGCGCTTTCATAAATCTCACCGGTCACCCGGTTTTGCACCAGATATTTGCCTTCAAGTTGTTTGACCGCAGCATAACTGAAATTCATATCCCGCCAGTGATCAAGATATTCATCCATCTGTTCAAATTCGGCCTGGGTATAATCTTCCAACAGGTGATGATCGTATTTACCCTTATCCACCATCTTTGCAACATGCTGATAAAGGGCCGGGGGTTCAAATTGTCCGTAAGCCTTCTTGCGCAGATGGAAAATCGCCAGTCTGGCGGCCAGATACTGATAGTCGGGGCTCTCTTTGGAGATCAGATCTGCCGCCGATTTAATCAGGGTTTCATGGATATCAGAGGTCTTAATGCCATCATAAAACTGGATGTGGGCCTTTATCTCAACCTGGGAGACGGACACATTCTGCAATCCCTCAGCAGCCCAGGTGATGACTTTATGAATTTTATCCAGATCAAGGTGCTCTTGTTCGCCAGAGCGTTTGGTAACGAGAAGCGTATTATTCATGCCGGTAGCCGTCTTTGTTGTTATCTGTTTAGCGCACTTTAGGCGCAGCTTTAGTGTACTGCGCGGAGGAGTATCCGATGTATGTAAGCTATCATGCAACATACAGCAAGACACAAGATAGTGAGGTTTTTGACTATATGCAACCCAATATCTGGTGTTTTATTCGTCATTCAAACACAAGGGCTCAGGCAGGTTAGTAGCGACTCACTGAGCAGTGGCGAACAATAAGCCATGTTCAGGAATGCAATAGGCAGAACAGAGATATTTAACTAATAAAATATTTACTTCCAAAAAACTATTTCGCTATGCGAATAAGATCTATAGGTTATTTTTCAGTCGCGTTCCCGGCAGAAATCAGCCGTTTTTATGAACTGAGATACTCCAGTAGTTGATCAGGCCGGCTGATCCTCAGTGCTGTGTCCCATTGATGGGGATATTCACTGGGGCAGATATAGCCGTACTCTGCCAGTACAGGCACCATTGAGGCCGCTCTGGCGGCCTGCATATCCCGTTCGGCGTCACCGATATACCAGATGCAGCCAGGATCCACTGCCAGTTCTTTTTGCGCCAGAAGTAGCTGTGCCGGGTGGGGTTTACGCTGAGGCAGTGTGTCACCACTGATAACGACATCAGCCTGACTTAACTCCGGGAAATGCTGCAATAAGGGAATGGTCAGATGCCCCGGCTTGTTGGTGACGATCCCCCATGGCAGACCGGCTTCTTCCAGCCCGGCAATCAACAACGCCACGCCGTCAAACAGGCAGGTATGCTGTTGCAACTGACGGGCGTAGTAGCGCAGAAAATCTGTCCGCAGCTGATCATAATTCAGGCTCTCCAGTCTTTCGCCAAAACCCAGACTAAGCATACCTTTGGCGCCATGGGAGGCAATGGGCCGGTACTCGCTGTAATGTCGTGGTGGTAAATCGTGCTGTTTGAGCATCAGATTCAGTGCATTACCCATATCCCGGGCGGTATCCAGTAAGGTACCGTCGAGATCAAAAAGTATTGCCCTGGGTGAGCTTAAATTATTCATCATCGGGACGGTGACAGTGCAGCAGGTAGTTCACATCCACATTTTTATCCGACAGGTAGTATTCTCCACTTAGCGGATTTAGGTGCAGGCCCTGAATATTCCTGCATAACAGCTCGGTGTGATCCAGCCAGCCCATCAATTCACTGGGGCGGATAAACTTGCTGTGTTGATGGGTGCCTTTAGGTACCAGATTAAGTAGATATTCGGCGCCGACAATGGCCATCAGATAAGATTTGATATTGCGGTTCAGAGTGGAGAAAAACACCTGACCACCGGGTTTTACCAGTCTGGCGCAAGCCGCTACCACAGATTGCGGATCCGGCACATGTTCCAGCATCTCCATACAGGTGACGACCTCGAACTCCCCGGCGTGTTTGTGGGCAAAGTCTTCCACTGTACTCAGCTGGTAGTCAACTTTTACGCCGCTTTCCAGTCCATGCAGTCTGGCCACTTCAAGGGCATCTCTGGCCATATCCAGGCCGGTTACCTGTGCGCCCTGTGCCGCCATACTCTCAGCCAGAATGCCACCGCCACAGCCGACATCCAGGGCCTTTTTACCAAAGAGTCCCTGGCTGTGCCGGGCAATATAATCCAGACGCAACGGATTGATCTGATGCAGAGGTTTAAATTCTCCGTCGAGATCCCACCAGCGGCTGGCAAGGGCAGAAAATTTATCAATTTCCTGTTGATCCACATTCTGTTGCAGTGTTTCTGATGGGGCACTCTGTTGCGACATCGTATGCTCTTCCGGCTGATAAATACGGGACATCAGTATAAACTTCTGCCGCAGGCATGGATAGGCCTGAATGAGCAGTATATAAGCAATCAGCGGCTATTTATTTGCAAATTTAGGTGGTACTATTGAGGGCTACCAAAACCCTAAACGAAACCAATAAATTTACCGGAACCTGTTAACGGCATTTGCTGAAGTCAAGACCGGAAGATGTAGATTATAAAAAAGGGAACAGGGCTGTATATGACTGATCGCGCCAAAGAAATTCTCCCCATTAATATTGAAGATGAGCTGAAAAGCTCTTATCTGGATTATGCTATGAGCGTTATCGTGGGCCGGGCTTTGCCTGATGTTCGCGATGGACTGAAGCCGGTGCACAGACGTGTGCTGTTTGCCATGAATGAGCTGAAAAACGACTTTAACAAGCCGTATAAGAAATCAGCCCGTGTGGTCGGGGACGTCATAGGTAAATATCACCCCCATGGTGATTCTGCGGTATATGACACTATTGTGCGTATGGCCCAGCCTTTTTCCCTGCGTTATATGCTGGTCGATGGTCAGGGTAACTTCGGTTCGGTAGACGGCGACTCAGCAGCGGCAATGCGTTATACCGAAGTGCGCATGGCCAAGATATCCCATGAGTTACTGGCCGATCTGGAAAAAGAAACGGTCAATTTTGTACCTAACTATGACGGTACCGAACATATCCCAGAGGTCCTGCCGACCAAAGTCCCGAATCTGCTGGTGAATGGCTCCTCCGGTATCGCCGTAGGTATGGCGACCAATATTCCGCCCCATAACCTCACCGAAGTGATTACCGGTTGTATCGCGCTGATCAATAACCCGGATATCAGTATCGAAGAACTGATGCAGTATATTCCCGGGCCGGATTTCCCTACAGCCGCCATGATCAGTGGCCGCAAGGGCATAGAAGAAGCCTATCGTACCGGTCGTGGCCGCATCTATCTCAGGGCCAAGGCGGAGATAGAAACTGAAGACAATGGTAAAGAAACCATTATCGTCAATGAGATCCCTTATCAGGTCAACAAGGCCCGTCTGATTGAAAAGATTGCCGAGCTGGTTAAAGAGAAGAAGATTGAAGGCATCTCGGCGCTGCGTGATGAGTCGGATAAAGACGGTATGCGTATCGTCGTTGAGGTAAAACGCAACGAGTCGGCAGAAGTCCTGTTAAATCACCTTTACGCCCAGACTCAGTTGCAGACAGTGTTTGGTATCAATATGGTGGCGCTGGATAACACCCAGCCGAAGATTTTTAATCTTAAAGAAATCCTCGAATGCTTCGTATTGCACCGCCGTGAAGTAGTGACCCGCCGTACCGTATTTGAACTGCGCAAAGCCAGAGACCGTGCCCATATCCTCGAAGGGCTGGCGGTGGCTCTGGCCAATATCGACCCGATTATCGCACTGATCAAGGCCTCACAAAGCCCCGCTGATGCCAAAGCCTCTCTGGTGGCGCAGGGCTGGGCCCTGGGCGATGTGGCCGATATGCTGGAAAGAGCCGGGGTGGATGCGGCACGCCCAGACTGGCTTGAGCCGGAATTCGGTATTCGTGATGGTCAGTATTATCTCACCGAAGCTCAGGCCCAGGCGATTCTGGAATTGCGTCTGCATAAACTGACGGGTCTTGAACATGACAAGATCCTGGCTGAGTATAAAGAACTGCTGGAGCTTATCGCCGAGCTGATGCATATCCTTGCCAGTCCCGAACGCCTGATGGAAGTGATTCGCGAAGAGCTTGAAAAAATCCGTGATGAATACGGCGACGAGCGCCGTACTGAGATCACCGCCGCCAGCCATGATATCGATATCGAAGATCTGATCGAACGTGAAGAGGTGGTAGTGACCTTGTCTCACGAAGGCTACGTGAAGTATCAGCGTCTGGCCGACTACGAGGCCCAGAAACGTGGCGGTAAAGGCAAGTCTGCGACCAAAATGAAAGATGAAGATTTCATCAATAAATTATTGGTCGCCAATACTCACGATTATATTCTGTGCTTTTCTACCCGTGGCCGTTTGTACTGGATTAAAACCTATCGTTTACCACTGGCCGGACGTAATGCCAGAGGGCGGCCGATAGTGAATATTCTGCCGCTTGAAGAAAACGAACGTATCACCGCCATGCTGCCTATCAGCGAGTTTGTGGACGACAGATATGTACTGATGGCCACAGCCTTTGGTACGGTGAAAAAGACTGAGCTCAGTCAGTATTCCCGCCCACGTGCCAGCGGTATTATTGCGGTTAACCTGAATGATGGCGATGAGCTGATCGGTGTGGCGCTGACCGACGGTCAGAGCGATATCATGCTGTTTTCTGATGCCGGCAAAGTGGTGCGCTTCAATGAAAAAGTGCGTGACTCCGAAACCGGTCAGGTCAAAATCGACCCCGAAAGCGGTGATGAAATCCTGGCCTTAAGGCCAATGGGACGCACGGCAACCGGGGTGCGGGGTATCCGCCTGCAGGATAACCAGAAAGTGGTTTCTCTTATCGTGCCCCAGGGTGACGGTGCGGTGCTGACTGTGACGGAGAATGGTTTCGGTAAACGTACGCCACTGGAGGACTACCCGGCCAAGAGCCGTGCCACACAGGGTGTTGTCTCTATTAAAGTCTCCGAGCGCAACGGCGCAGTAGTCGGCGCAGTGCAGGTTGATGAATCCGACGAGATTATGTTGATCAGTGACCAGGGCACATTAGTGCGCACCCGGGTATCTGAAGTGTCAACGGTAGGCCGTAATACGCAGGGCGTGCGCCTGATCCGTACCGGTGAAAATGAACATGTGGTCGGCTTACAACGAATAGAAGAGGTAGATGCCTCTGATGCCCTGGCTGAGGAAGAAGGCTTACAAACAGAGGGGCAGCAGAGTGAGCAAACCGAAACCGATGCTGATAACAACGACGGCACAATAACGACAGAAGATTGAGCCGGAGGAATTAAGCCTCGCTAAGAAGGTTACATCCTCTTAAATAGGTATATACCCAGGTAACCTCAGATTCGTATTTTGATGTGGCTTGGGTATTTAAACGGGCGGTCTTATAAGACCGCTCGTTTGTGTGTATGAGAGTATCAATGAGCAAGGTGTATAATTTTTGTGCCGGCCCTGCCATGTTACCGGAGCCGGTAATGGAGCAGGCCAAAGAAGAATTACTCGACTGGCAGGGCCATGGCTGTTCCGTGATGGAACTGAGCCATCGCAGCAAAGCCTTTGTGGATGTGGCGCAGCAGGCCGAGGCGGATTTGCGGGAGCTACTGGGTATTCCTGATGATTACCGTGTGCTCTTTACCCACGGTGGTGGCCGAGGGCAGTTTTCAGCGGTCCCCATGAATTTAAGCCGGCAAGGCCAGCGGGCCGATTATCTGGTGTCAGGTTCCTGGTCCGCTGCAGCGCTCGCTGAAGCGGAAAAATATCTGACTCCCAATCGGGTCGCTGAAGTGCAGGTGGTGGACGGCTTAAAGCGGGTATCTGATGCCAGTAGCTGGGATCTTGATGCGGATGCCGCCTATTTTCATTATTGTCCGAACGAAACGGTTGATGGCATTGCTATTGATGGGATTCCGGATACCGGTGATGTGCCGATCGTGGCTGATATGTCTTCAACTATCCTGTCTGGTCCTTTGGATGTATCCCGTTTTGGTCTCATTTATGCCGGTGCCCAAAAGAATATCGGCCCGTCCGGTTTATCTGTGGTCATCGTTAACGATGCCCTGCTGGGTCAGGCCAGAGCGCAGACGCCCTCTATTTTTGATTACCAGTTACAGGCTGAGCAGGGCTCGATGTTCAATACCCCGCCTACTTTTGCCTGGTATCTGGCCGGTCTGGTATTTAAATGGCTGAAAACGCAGGGCGGTGTCGCCGAGATGCACCGGCGCAATGCGCAAAAAGCGGCAATGTTATATGGCTGTATCGATGACTCTGATTTTTATATCAACGCCATTCACCCTGATTACCGCTCCAGAATGAACGTGCCCTTTCAGTTACAGGAACCCGCATTGGATAAGCTGTTTCTGCAACAGGCCGAACAGGCCGGTTTAACCGCGCTGGCAGGGCATCGCAGTGTCGGAGGTATGCGCGCAAGTATCTATAACGCCATGCCGGTTGCCGGAGTGCAGGCTCTGGTTGCCTTTATGCAAGATTTTGAGAAGAGGAAGGGCTGATGGAACAACTCAGACTCGAACCCATTAATCGCATTGATGGTGAAGTTAATCTTCCCGGCTCCAAGAGTCTGTCAAACAGAGCCTTGTTGCTGGCAGCACTGGCCGAGGGTGAAACCCTGCTGACCAATTTGCTCGACAGCGATGATATTCGCCATATGCTAAGGGCTTTGACCCTGTTAGGGGTAAGTTATCAGCTCAGTGACGATAAGACTCAGTGTAAAGTCACAGGCCTGGGCGGGGCTTTTACTGCACCAGAGCCCTTAAGCCTGTTTCTGGGCAATGCCGGTACGGCGATGCGCCCTCTGGCGGCAGCGCTGGCGTTATCAGACGGGCAGTTTGAACTGACCGGTGAACCCAGAATGGAGGAGCGTCCCATCGGTGCACTGGTTGATGCACTGACTCAGCTCGGTGCAGACATTCGCTATCTGAAAAATAGCGGCTTTCCACCCCTTAATATTAACGGTAAAGCATTAGCCGGTGGCAAAGTGCAGGTGGATGGCAGCGTTTCCAGTCAATTTCTGACCGCCATCCTGATGACCGCCCCGCTGTTAAAGGATGAGGTGGAAATTGAGATTGTCGGTGAACTGGTCTCCAAACCTTATATTGATATCACCCTGGATACCATGGCCAAATTTGGTGTGAGGGTCGAAAACCACCAGTATCAGCGTTTTATTATTGCCAAAGATCAGCGTTATCGCTCTCCCGGCACTTTTCTGGTGGAAGGAGATGCCTCTTCAGCGTCCTATTTTCTTGCTGCCGCAGCAATTAAAGGGGGCAAAGTCAGAGTCACAGGTATCGGCCGTGACAGCATTCAGGGTGACAGACATTTTGCCTCGGTGCTGGAAGCCATGGGCGCGGTGGTTAATTGGGGAACCGATTATATCGAAGTGGAGCGGGGCAATTTACATGCCGTGGATATGGATATGAATGCCATTCCCGATGCCGCCATGACCATAGCCACTGCGGCGTTGTTTGCACAGGGAACCACCGCTATCCGCAACATCTATAACTGGCGGGTCAAGGAAACTGACAGGCTGCATGCGATGGCAACTGAATTGCGTAAAGTGGGTGCCCATGTGGTTGAAGGTAATGATTTTATTGAAATCACGCCGCCGGCGCAGTTAAAAGAAGCACAGATCGATACCTACAACGATCATCGCATCGCCATGTGTTTTTCGCTGGTCGCACTGAGTGATACTGCGGTGGTTATTAATGACCCGGGCTGCACCGCGAAAACCTTTCCGGATTATTTTCAGCAGCTGGCCAGCATCAGCCACAATTGAGCACTCTGACTAAATCTGCAAAAACATTCGGGGTAAGAGCAGCTTACTCCGCTTTTATCTTCTACTTAAATTGCTTATCGGCGGCTAAGGCGTATAATTGCGCGCGATTTTAGCCAAGACAGATATGGGAGAAGAGATGCAATCAGCAGCTGTCATTACCATCGACGGACCGAGTGGCGCAGGCAAGGGCACCGTCAGTGCCATGCTGGCAGCCAGACTTGGCTGGCACTTTCTCGACAGTGGCGCTATCTATCGTGTATTGGCTGTGGCCTCTGTGCATCATCAGATTGACGCCCAGGACGAACTCGGGCTTGTGCCTCTGGCGTCGGGACTGGATGTGAATTTTGATATACAGGATGGTCAGACCCGCATTATTCTTGAGGGCGAAGATGTCAGTGACAGCATCCGCACCGAAGAAGTGGGGGCACTGGCCTCACAAGTGGCTTCGCTACCAAGGGTTCGGGAGGCGTTGTTGCGCCGCCAGCGGGCTTTTCGCGAAGATCCGGGGCTGGTCGCTGACGGGCGCGATATGGGCACCGTTGTGTTCCCCTCGGCGGAGGCAAAAATATTCCTTACCGCAAGTGCTGAAGAGCGTGCCAGACGGCGCTATAAGCAGTTGAAAGATAAGGGGCGCGATGTTAGCATTGACCGCCTTTTGACCGATATAAAAGCGCGGGATGAGCGGGATATGAACCGTTCTGTCGCTCCTTTGAAGGCGGCTGAAGATGCGCTGGTGCTTGACTCTACACAAATGACAGTAGAGCAAGTGCTTGATACTGTTGTGGAATTTGTAGAAAAGAAACTCCACAACAGCTGAAAACAGGTAAAAACTGCTCGGGGCCAGGAAGGTACGAGCCAATACGAACAACCCCACATTAGCGGGAGTGCTGAGTGGATGTCAATATGTAAATTAATCAAATTATGACTGAAAATTTTGCTCAACTTTTTGAAGAAAGTTTAAAACAACTTGAAACCCGTCCCGGTGCCATTGTTAAAGGTACTGTTGTTGCTATAGATAAAGATATCGTACTGGTAGACGCGGGTCTCAAGTCTGAAAGTGCCATTCCTGCCGAGCAGTTCAAGAATGCTGACGGCGAACTGGAAATCGCTGTTGGCGATACTGTTGATGTGGCACTGGATGCGGTGGAAGACGGCTTTGGTGAAACCATCCTGTCTCGCGAGAAAGCCAAGCGTCATGAAGCCTGGGTTGAGTTAGAAAAAGCCTATGATGAGAAAGCCACTATCATTGGTGTGATCAATGGTAAGGTCAAAGGCGGCTTTACGGTTGAAGTGAATGCCGTACGTGCCTTCCTGCCAGGTTCTTTGGTGGATGTACGCCCTGTGCGTGATACTACTCACCTGGAAGGCAAAGAGCTGGAATTTAAAGTTATTAAGCTGGATGCCAAGCGTAACAACGTTGTGGTTTCCCGCCGTGCTGTTATTGAAGCTGAGAACAGTGCAGAACGCGAACAATTACTGGCCAACCTTGAAGAAGGTCTGGAAGTGAAAGGTATCGTTAAGAATCTGACTGATTACGGTGCCTTTGTTGACTTAGGTGGTGTAGACGGCCTGTTGCATATCACAGATATGGCCTGGAAGCGTGTTAAGCACCCCAGTGAAATCGTTAATGTTGGCGACGAAATTCAGGTTAAGGTGCTTAAGTTTGATCGTGAGAAGTCCCGCGTGTCTCTTGGCATGAAGCAAATGGGCAGCGATCCGTGGACAGAAATCGCCGAGCGTTATCCTGAAGGTACCCGTCTGAGCGGTCAGGTTACAAATCTGACAGATTACGGTTGCTTCGTTGAGATTGAAGATGGCGTTGAAGGTCTGGTACACGTATCTGAAATGGACTGGACTAACAAGAACATTCACCCGTCCAAGGTTGTTAACCTGGGTGATACCGTTGAAGTTATGGTGCTGGAAATCGACGAAGAGCGTCGTCGTATTTCTCTTGGTCTGAAACAGTGCAAGCCTAACCCCTGGGAAGAGTTTGCCAAGTCGCACAATAAAGGCGACAAAGTCTCTGGCAAGATCAAGTCTATTACCGACTTTGGTATCTTTATCGGCCTGGATGGCGGTATCGATGGTCTGGTTCACCTGTCCGATATTTCCTGGAACAAGACCGGTGAAGAAGCCGTGCGTGAATTCAAGAAAGGCGATGAAATCTCCGCTATCGTATTACAGGTTGATCCTGAGCGTGAGCGTATCTCTCTTGGTGTTAAACAAATCGAAGAAGATCCTTTCAATAAGTATCTGACAGATAACAAGAAAGGTGCTATCGTTGTTGGTAAGGTTACCGCTGTAGACGCCAAAGGCGTAACAGTTGAACTGGCTGAAGAAGTTGAAGGTTACATCCGCGCAGCAGATTTGATGCGTGACCGTGTAGACGATGCTTCTGAAGTAGTAAATGTCGGTGAAGATATTGAAGCCAAGTTCGTTGGTGTCGATCGTAAGAACCGGGTGGTCAGCTTGTCTGTGAAGGCGAAGGATCATGCGGAAGAAAAAGAAGCGATCGAAAAAGTTAACCAACAGGACGATGGTGGCTTTGGCAGTGCAATGGCAGAAGCCTTTAAAGCAGCCAAAGGCGAAGAGTAAAAGGACGGGAGGCCGTTCTGGTCTCCCTTACTTCATCGGTAACTGTAGGGCTTTGACAACGAGGTTGCCATGACCAAATCGGAATTAATCGAAAGACTGGCCGAACAGTCTCAACATATTCCTGCCAAGGACGTTGAGCTGGCAATAAAGGAAATGCTGGAACAGATGGCGCAAACCCTGCAAAAGGGGGAGCGAATTGAAATCCGCGGCTTTGGCAGTTTTTCTTTGCATTACCGGGCACCCAGAGTAGGGCGTAATCCTAAGACAGGTGAAACGGTTAAACTGGATGGGAAGTACGTACCGCACTTCAAACCCGGTAAAGAACTCAGGGAAAGAGTGAATGTCGGCATGACCCATTAATCATTACCGAATCAATAACGGCATTCTTTTTTAAGAATGCCGTTTTTTTTTCTTTGCAATTCATTGGTATAATCAAACACCTGTATTGCCTGCCGTGCATTAACACCTTATGCTGTGCGGCCTGTAGGAGATTCCATTGAAACTGATATTGGCTCTATTGCTTGCTTTGCTGGTATTTTTGCTGGCCCTGGCATTGGGCGCACAGAATGACCAGTTGGTACAGGTCAACTACTTGATTGCGCAAAGTCAGTTGCCACTTTCAGCACTGATGGCTATCTGCTTTGTCGGTGGTGTCGCTGTCACCGTGGCTATATGGCTGCTGTGGTTTATGGGGTACCGCCTCAAGGTTCGTCGCAGAGCCAGGGTAGCTAATACCAGTCCGGGCTCCTGAGCCTTATGCTTGAACTCCTCTTTCTGCTTTTGCCTGTAGCCGCAGGCTATGGCTGGGTGATGGGACGCAACAGTGTGCGTCAGGCCCAGCGCAAACAGTCCAGCATCCTCTCCCGCCATTATTACCGTGGTTTAAACTTTCTGCTTTCCGATCAGCCTGATAAGGCCGTCGACACCCTGATGAAAATGATCAATGTTGACAGCGATACGGTGGAAACCCATATCGCCATGGGCAACTTCTTTCGTCATCGTGGCGAGTTGGACAGGGCTATCCGGGTGCATCAGAACCTGGTGGACAAGGAACTGCTTTCAGACACCCAGAAGCAACAGGCCCTGAAGGAGCTGGGACGGGATTATTTGCTGGCTGGCTTTCTGGAACGGGCCGAGTCGGTGTTTCTGCAGTTACTGGACAGCGAAAAATACTTTCTTGATGCCCAGCAGCAGCTGTTTAATATCTACCAAAGCACTAAGGAGTGGGAGCGGGCCATTGAACTGGCGGAGAAGATGGTGGATTGTCATGGTGACAGCCTGGAGTTGTGTGAACGGGTCTCCCATTTTTACTGTGAGCAGGCGGATATCTACCTCAAGAAACAGGATTTTGAAAAGGCTGAAAAATGCCTGCAAAAGGCCATATTGTCTGATGAACATGCTGTTCGTCCCTGGTTGATATTAGGCAAAATGGCGATGACTCAACAAAACTATCAGCAGGCTCAGACTTACCTTAAAGAGGTACCCATAAGGGATATTACCTGGCTGAGTGAAGCGGTTCCATTATTGGAGGAGTGTTCTGAAAAGCTGGGCGACAGCTCAGAATTTGAAGCTTTACTGGAGGATTATTATCAGCAGTGTGCTACTGCTTATCTGGCCCGCTCAAAATTATTGGCCAAAAAGGGACAGTTGCAGGAAGCCTCTGAATTTTTACTCAGGCAACTGCGTGAAAAACCTACTATGAAAGGCTTCGAGACGCTGATTTCCCAGTATCAGCAGCAGGATGGTGGTGAGCAGGTGGGGCTCAGCCTGAGTATGCTGCAGGAACTGATCCACGAACAAATTGAGCAACGGCCCAAGTACCGTTGCGTTTCCTGCGGTTTTTCCGGACGTAAAATTCACTGGTTGTGCCCTTCCTGTAAGAAGTGGGGCGTGGTCAAGCCGATTAAAGGGTTGGATGGAGAGTAAATGAACGACGCAAAAGTAGTAGTAGCGCTGGATTTTGATAGTGAGCATAAGGCGCTGAGCTTTGCCGACAGTGTCGATCCCAGATCATGCAGGTTGAAAGTCGGCAAAGAAATGTTCACCTATTTCGGCCCGGCCCTGGTTAAACAGCTTGTAGCCCGGGATTTTGATGTGTTTCTGGATCTGAAATTTCACGATATTCCCACCACGGTAGGCAGGGCCTGCATCGCAGCGGCAGAGCTCGGTGTATGGATGGTCAATGTGCATGCCAGTGGCGGCAGCAAAATGATGAGAGAGAGTCTCGAAGCCCTGCAGCAATTTGGCGATGACAGGCCAATATTGATCGCCGTTACTGTGCTGACCAGTATGTCGGCAGAGGATTTAACCGAGACCGGCATCCGGCTGTCACCGGCTGAGCAGGTGAGTTACCTGGCAGGGCTGGCAAAGCATTCCGGGCTCGACGGGGTAGTCTGTTCGGCACAGGAAGCCCGTACTCTTAAACAGCAATGTGGTACAGACTTTAAACTGGTCACCCCGGGAATCAGGCCCAAAGGTGCGGCGCAGGGCGATCAGCAGCGGGTGATGACGCCACAGCAGGCATTACAGGCTGGCGTGGATTATATGGTGATCGGCAGGCCCATTACCCAGGCTGAAGATCCTGCGATGGCGCTGGATCAGATCAATCAGTCGTTGCAGCAGGGCTAGGTCTTTTTTTCGTCCTCTTTCAGCCAGGCCTGAATCAGCCTGGCGATACGTTTGTGATCGTCTTCGGCAAAGGTTTTAATCAGTCTGGCAGTCTTATCATTAGTTTTGCCCCCTGATTTTGCAAAAAGACGGTGAAGATTGCCGTTTTTTCTCACTTTATCTGAGTCCATAACGGATAGGATATTTACTCTTAGCTATTGTAATGGCATGTTTATACCAATCCACATCGATAATTGCTAACTCAGCGTGAATCATTTTCTATGCGGATTGCTATTAGCCTGAAGTTCCTGACCAACCGGACCCCACTTTATGCAAGCATTAGATCTGTTACTGAATCGTTCTTCTCAACCCAGATTACAATCTCCTGCACCACAAGGCCAGGAGCTGGAAAATATTATGCAGGCAGCACTCAGAGCCCCCGATCATATGGGCTTAAAACCCTGGCGCTTTATCGTTTGTCAGGGCAAGGGGCTGCGTAAACTGGGCGAAGTATTTGAGCTGGCGGCGATCAATACTGATATGTCAGAGAAAGATATCGAGAGGGCGCCTCAGTTACCGTTAAGGGCGCCAATGGTGGTCATTGCAATCTGCCGCTATCAGGAGCACGACAAAGTACCCTGGATCGAGCAGATTGCCTCAACGTCCTGCGCCGTGCATGCCATGCAAATGGCCGCGGTGGCGCAGAACTTTAGCGGGATCTGGCGTACCGGCAGCTATGCGCAAAACGAAGAAGTGAAAAAATCTCTTGAGTTAGCCGAACAGGATGAAATCCTGGGCTTTCTATATCTCGGTACACCGGCTACTAAACCTTTGCCCAACCCCCCTAAAGACAGTTTGCAGTATTTCGAGTTTTGGGATGAGTGACGGTCTTGTAACTGTTCAAGATTTGCAGCATATTATCCTTAATGTATAAGCAAATGGAAGAAGCTCTATGCAATGGTCTCGGCTCTTTTTTCTCTCCCTATCAGTTATTGTTTCTGGTTGTATTGCTCTTCCAGTTAACGAGAGTGAAGAGTCAAATACTGTAACATGCGAGCTATCTTCTGATCGAAAAGTCTTAAAAGTTGTGGATGTCGCTAAAGACAGCAATAGCTATTATTCGATTAGCGGCATCATACTCACTCCCATCTTACTTCCCAGTACAGCAATTATTTCCGGCAGCTACGTATTAATCAATAATCTTTATCATATAGGTGAAAAAAACATTGTTTGTGGGGAAAACAATAAGGAGGTTAATGTAAATTGAGTTTAGTGAGTAAAAATCTTTATTTGTAATACTTATTTATTAGGAACGTACTATATATGGATTATATAAAAGTAGTGTTATTAACAATTGCCGCCTATTCAATTTCTATTATGAGCTTTGCTGGAGAACCTCCGGCAGGTTGCGTTGAGGGAACTTCAACAGATTTAACAACTGAAGGACCTAAATACGCTGCTATAGGCGTAACTCATCAATATAAAGGAGATTACCCATTTTCAATTCCACCGATTGACGAATACGTAGACTTTTTTAATAGTGAAGTTGGTTATGTGGGTTCGGATCAAACAAATCTTGATAGCAATGCATATTATAGTATGTCTTTCTCATCATCAGCTAGAGGACTAGGTTGGGTTTGGACAGTTAATGAAGCTACAACAAAGTGCTCATCATTGATGATATATATTCATACACTACCCACTGGCTCTGCGAATTCTATATCAGGAGGAAATAAAATAACAACCAATATATCTGCTAATATAGATAGCTTTTCAAAGAACAGTATAGAGGGAAATGGCCTACCAAAAATCACTTATGTTTACTTGAATACATATTGGAATAGAGAGGAAAAAGTGATAAGCACATCAACGCAAAAAACTCCTTACCCTCAATACAATGGAATATACAATGTGTCTGCAAGGATATCAGATGGAACATACTCAAAAACGATACAGATAGGTTCTGTTTTTTATAACGGCGGACAGGATTGCTCTAGCTGTGGAGATATCCCTTAAAGACACAAAATAATTAATCAGATAACTAGGCAAAGGATTCTGTAATGAAAAATACATGTAAATTAGTTTTATTGTTGGTGTTTTTATTTTCTTCTCAATCAATAGATGCGGATGAGATGCTTTTTAGTGCTGGGTATGGGTTACAAACAAGTGGCTTTGGTGCTAGTGCAGGATATGGTAATACTCATACATTAGGGTATGCTTCAATTGGTTGTTGGCGCCTACGCGAAGGGGATTTGGTCGACAATTGTGGTATTGGCGTTGGTTTTCAGTCTGGCTATATTTTTAATAGTAGTAAGCATTCCGTGGGCTTGTTTGCTGGAAATGTAGGCCAAGAAACAGTAATGGGCGAGAGAGAAGTTATATATGGAGGAGCAGCAAACTACAGTTATTATTTTAATGGAATAGACAAGGCTGGCTTTTATGTTGGTGCGGGTTATGCGGTTGGAAACGGTGATAGCAAAGATATAAGGGATTTAATAATAAACGTTGGTTATCGCTTTTAGCCTATAAAAATATAGCCCTGTTGTTTATCGGTGTAATAAAACCTTAACAGGGCTTATATTCTATCTTAGAAACATAGGAACTGGGTTTTCTATGTATTTTTTTAAAGCTCAGTAGCTGGCGCTGCCTGGCGTGCGCGGGAAGGGGATCACATCCCGAACGTTCTGCATGCCGGTCACATAGGCTACCAGGCGCTCAAAGCCCAGTCCGAATCCGGAGTGAGGTACAGTGCCATAGCGGCGCAGATCGCGGTACCAGCTGTAGTCTTCCTTATCCAGGCCCATTTCTTCTAAGCGCCGGTCAAACACATCCAGTCTTTCTTCACGCTGTGAACCACCGATAATTTCACCAATGCCGGGCGCCAGTACGTCCATGGCGGCTACGGTTTTATTATCGTCGTTGATACGCATATAGAAGGCTTTAATGTCTTTGGGGTAGTTCTGCATAATGATTGGCGCACCCACATGCTCCTCGGCAAGATAGCGTTCGTGCTCGGAGGACAGATCCACACCCCAGGCCACCGGGAATTCAAATTTCTTACCGGATTTTTGCAGGATATTAATGGCGTCGGTGTAGTCCATGCGCACAAAATCCTGATCAATTACTTTTTCCAGGCGGCTGATAGCATCCTTATTAATGCGCTGAGCAAAAAAGGCCATATCATCAGCACGCTCTTCGAGTACGGCTTTGAACACGTACTTGAGCATATCTTCAGCCAGGTGGGCGATATCACTGAGATCGGCAAAGGCCACTTCAGGTTCAATCATCCAGAATTCAGCAAGATGGCGGCTGGTATTGGAGTTTTCTGCCCTGAATGTGGGCCCAAAGGTGTAAACCTTAGACATGGCACAGGCAAAGGTTTCTACGTTTAACTGCCCGGACACAGTCAAAAAGGCTTCTTTACCGAAGAAATCCTGAGAAAAATCCACCTGACCTTTGTCATCCTTAGGCAGGTTAAGCATATCCAGGGTCGACACCCTGAACATTTCTCCTGCACCTTCACAGTCGCTGGCGGTAACAATAGGGGTGCTGATCCAGAAATAGCCGCGCTCATGGAAAAAGCGATGAATGGCCTGTGACAAACAGTTACGAATACGGGTCACTGCACCTATCACATTAGTACGGGGGCGCAGGTGCGCATGTTCGCGCAAAAACTCCACACTGTGACGTTTTGCCGCCATCGGGTAAGTATCAGGATTTTCTACCCAGCCCAACACCTCTATCTGTGTCGCTTCAATCTCAAGCGCCTGACCTTGTCCTTCTGAGGCTTTCACCGTGCCGGTAACGGCAACCGAACATCCTGTGGTCAGTTTTTGCACCTGCTGATAATTCTCCAGATTATTGAGGGCAATCACCTGAACAGGATCGAAACAACTGCCATCATGCAGGGCAATAAAAGACAGTCCGGCTTTAGAATCACGGCGGGTACGAACCCAGCCTTTTACCGTTACTGTTGCACCTTGTGCGTGCTGACCCTTGAGAATATCAACTACTGGGGTATGCGCCATCTAACCTCTCCGTGCGATCCCGCGCAGGGATCCTGCTAATATGTTCTATAATTATTTGAAAATTCTGAAAAATTTTATCAAATGGTAATATTTCAGGTTATCTCAGACACGGGTAGAATATAAGATGTTCGCACCTGTGCCGGATAAGGCCTGTAATCTTACTTGGCTGGCTGGCAGACTCAAGCAAAATCCATGATGAATAAAGAAGATAACCACTGGGACGGCGTCGATCGCCGTCATACTCCGGCAAAAAAAGACACCTTGTACCGTGTTCTCAGTATTGGCGTGATATTGGGCTGGTGTCTGTTTGTCATTGCCATGCTGGTATTTCATTATGCCCGCCCGGAGATTTCCCCCGGCTTTTTCGACTATAAAAATGTCAACAGCCGGGACTTCTGGGATGCGCCCATGACGCTGATATTGTTGCTGCTGCTGGGAGGTTGTTTCCTGCTCAGTGTCGCGGCTCTGATCATCAGAGCAAAACGAGCCCGCCGTCGCAATGACGGGCTGTGGCTGAATCTGTTTTTTCTGTTTATCGGTACTCTGGCCAGCCTGCTGTGGCTGATATGGGAGTTTATCTGAGACGAATATGGAAGATAAACAGGCCCTAGTGATTTTGCAACGCGGTCTGGATAGCACCAATAAGACGTTCAAGCTGCTCCGGCGAAATAATATAAGGCGGCATGATATACACCAGTTTACCAAAGGGGCGGATCCATACGCCCTGGCGCACAAAATGTTGCTGAATTCTGGCCACATCCACCGGATGATGGGTTTCGACTACACCGATTGCACCTAGCACTCTGGTATCGGCAACGGCATCGAGCTCTGCCAGTGGCAGCAGTTGCTGTTTAAGCTGTGTTTCAATATCCGTAACCTGCTGTTGCCAGCTGCCCTGGGCAATAATATCCAGACTGGCATTGGCCACCGCACAAGCCAGCGGATTCCCCATATAGGTGGGGCCGTGCATAAACACGCCGGGGCTGCCCTGACACACCCCCATAGCCACATCTTCACTGCACAGGGTAGCTGCCAGGGTCATATAACCGCCGGTCAGCGCCTTACCCAGACACAGAATATCCGGGCTGATCTGGGCATGTTCGCAGGCAAACAGCTTGCCGGTGCGGCCAAAACCGGTAGCGATCTCATCGCAAATCAACAGCACATCATATTCATCACATAGCTGACGACAACGACGCAAATATTCCGGGTGATAGATACGCATGCCGCCTGCGCCCTGAACCACAGGTTCCAGAATCAGGGCGGCAATCTGATGATGATGCTGCTCCATCAATTGTGCCAGCGGCGCGATATCATCTTCATTCCAGAGCTGATCGAAACGGGTTTGCGGAGCCGGTGCAAAGATCTGATGGCTGAGCACCTCTGAAAACAGACTGTGCATGCCATTGATTGGATCACACACCGACATGGCAGCGAAAGTATCGCCGTGGTAGCCATTACGCGGACTTAAGAAGCGGTTTTTATGTTGATTGCCCTGACAGGCCCAGAATTGCAGTGCCATCTTCATTGCCACTTCCACAGAAACCGAGCCGGAATCTGCCAGGAATACCCGTTCCAGGCCATCCGGGGTGAGTTCAATAAGTTTTCTACACAAGGAAATTGCAGGTTCATGGGTCAGGCCGCCAAACATCACATGGGCCATGTTGTCGATTTGCTGATGTGCAGCCTGATTCAGCTGAGGGTGGTTGTAACCATGGATCGCCGCCCACCAGGAGGCCATGCCGTCGATCAGTTTTTCACCGCTTTCTAATTCAATATATACACCTTCTGCCCGGGCAACCGGATAACAAGGCAGTGGATTAATGGCTGAGGTATAAGGATGCCAGATATGGCGCTGATCGAAAGATAAATCCATGATTATTATTTAACCAGATGTAAAGTTAAAAGAATGAAACAAGTTGACAACTCAGGGCTCGCGCTTAGACTACTGGAGCTAAATTTTGAAGTAAAGGAATCCCCATGCAGGCATCAGCACAAATCCGCCACGACTGGACAACGGCAGAAGTACGTAAGCTTTTCGCGTTGCCCTTTAATGACCTGTTATTCCAGGCACAGATGGTTCACCGTCAGCATTTTAATCCCAATGAAGTGCAGGTCAGTACCTTGCTGTCGATTAAAACCGGTGCCTGCCCTGAGGATTGTAAATACTGCCCACAAAGTGCCCGTTATGATACCGGGCTGGAGAAAGAGCGGCTGATGGAAGTGGAAAAGGTGCTTGAGCGGGCCAAGGAAGCCAAACAGGCTGGCTCTACCCGTTTTTGCATGGGGGCCGCCTGGCGTAACCCAAAAGACCGGGATATGCCTTATGTGATGGAAATGATTAAAGGGGTCAAGGCGCTGGGTCTGGAAACCTGTATGACCCTGGGTATGCTCAGCCGCGAGCAGGCGATGATGTTAAAAGACGCCGGTCTGGATTACTACAATCATAATCTGGACACCTCACCGGAGTTTTACGGTGAAATCATCAGCACCCGGACTTATCAGGATCGTCTGGACACGCTGGATAACGTGCGCTCTGCAGGCATGAATGTATGTTCCGGCGGTATCGTTGGTATGGGTGAAAGCGCCAATGACAGAGCGGGCCTGTTAGTACAACTGGCCAATCTTGAACAACAACCTGAAAGCGTCCCGATCAATATGCTGGTTAAGGTTGAGGGAACGCCGCTGGATCAGGTAGAAGATCTGGATGACTTTGAATTTATCCGCACCATTGCCGTCGCCCGTATTATGATGCCCAAAAGCCATGTTCGGCTTTCTGCCGGTCGTGAAGCCATGAATGAACAGATGCAGGCACTGTGCTTTTTTGCCGGCGCCAACTCGATTTTTTACGGCTGCAAGCTGCTGACCACATCCAACCCCGAAGAAGACTCTGATGTCAGGCTGTTTAACAAACTTGGCATTAATACCGAGCGCAGCAGGGAGTATTCCGATGAAGCCCATGAAGCGGTGCTGATAGATACTCTGAACAGCCAGAAAACCGACGCACTTTTCTATGATGCCAGTGTCTGAACTGGCTGATCTCACCGCTGAGTAACCTGGCCGCTGTTACGCGGCTTTATCGGATTGATCATGAGTTTTGAATTTATTGCCGCCGATTTAGCCGACAGAGCGACACGGCACCTGTATCGTCAGCAGCACCTGATTGAGCAAAGTGAAGCGGGCAGGGTAAAAATAGCTGGCCACTGGTATCACAACTTTTCCTCAAATGATTACCTGGGGCTGGCACAGTCACAGGCCCTGACGCAGAGCGTCTGTGATGCCGCAGCGGTTTTCAGTCCAGGTAGCGGTGCTTCCCCCCTGGTTACCGGCTATACCGCCAGCCACCGGCAACTGGAAGATTATTTATGTGAGCGCCTGAATCGTGAGCGGGTGTTGTTGTTTAACTCTGGCTTCAGCGCAAATCAGGCGGTGATCCAGACTCTGATGCGCCATGGCGGGGTGATTCTGGCGGACAAACTCAGTCACGCTTCGATGCTGGACGGCGCCCTGGCAACTAAAGCCAGGCTGAAGCGTTTTGCCCATAATGATGTATCCCATCTGAAAAGGCTGCTGCGTACCAGTAAGCAAGACACCCTTGTGATGACAGAAGGGGTATTCAGCATGGACGGTGATAAGGCGCTCATAAAGGACATTGCGACGCTCGCCACTAACGCCGGAGCCATGCTGATGCTGGATGATGCCCATGGTTTTGGTGTGCTGGGGCAAACCGGAGCGGGCACAGCAGAGGCCGAACCACTCAGTCAGCAGGTATTGCCTGTGCTGATGGCCACCTTTGGTAAGGCAGTAGGTACAAGCGGCGCCTTTTTGGCTCTGAGCACACAGCTTCATGAGTATCTGCTTAATTTTGGCCGCCACTATATTTACAGTACCTCCATGTCACCCCTGATGGCACAGATTACCCTTGCCAGCTTAAGATTGATTGAAAAACAGCAGTGGAGAAGGGATAAGTTGCAGCAGAATATCCGTTTATTCTGCCAACAGGCACTGGCAGACGGCCTGCCGCTGAGTCCCTCTGATACTGCGATTCAGCCGGTGATCATTGGTGCCTCTGAGAAAACCCTGAAACTTGCCGAATTTATCCGGCAACAGGGCTTTTGGGTAGGAGCTATGCGCGCTCCCACTGTTCCCGAAGCTGCGGCCAGGTTACGCGTAACCCTGTCAGCTATCCATAAAGAGAGCGATATCATCGAACTGGTTCATGTGATAGCAAAAGGTCTGAGCCATGTACGCTGAAACTGATATCAAGACCCGAATCGCCCGTCAGTTCAGTAAGGCGGCTTGTCACTACGAGGAGCTGGCTAAAGTGCAGTGGCAGATTGCCCAATATGGCCTTGAACTGCATACAAATTGTGACGGATAGTACTGGATTTAGGTTGTGGCACAGGTAGAATCAGCGCGCTCCTGGCCGCATCAGCCAGGCAGGTGCTTGGAGTGGATATCGCCGGTGGCATGATTGATGTAGCCAGACAGCGGTATTGTATGGCGAATACAACATTCCAGGTGGCCGATGCAGAAAATCTGCCCTTTGCCGATAGCAGTATTGATGGTGTGTTTTCCTCCATGGCGTTGCAATGGTGCAGACCGCTGGACAAGGTCCTGGCCGAGCTGTTCCGGGTAATGAAGCCCGGTGCCGGCGGCACCCTGGCCATTATGGCTCAGGGCTCCCTGAAAGAGCTTAATCTGAGCTGGCAGAGGCTGGGTGAATGCGCACATATTAATACCTTTGAGCCACAGGCAACGATGTATCAGGCAGCGTGCAGGGCCGGATTCAGATGTTCAGCCACTCAGCAGCGCTTTATCAGCTGGCACAAGGATATTTTTGCAGTATTGCATTCGATCAAAGATATCGGGGCCAGTGTGTTGATCAACTCAGGCGGCCGAACCTTGTCCCGCAGACAACTGCAACAGCTTCAGGCCTGCTATAGCGATAGTTTTGCACAACCTGAGGGCTTGCCACTCAGCTACGAGGTTGTTTTTTTGAGAATACAAAAATAACAGGGACACAAAAACCAATATGAAAGGCTATTTTGTTACCGGCACTGATACCGAAGTGGGTAAAACCTTTGTCAGTGAAAGCATGTTGCACCAGCTTGCTTACCGGCGCTTTAAGACCATCGGCTTTAAGCCGGTAGCGTCCGGGTGCGCAATGTCCTCACACGGGTTGCAAAACGCCGATGCCCTGGCGCTTCAGGCAGCTTCCACTCTTCATCTGAGCTACCAGCAGGTTAATCCTTATGCCTTTGAACCGGCTATAGCGCCCCATATTGCTGCAGAGCAGGCGGGTCAGAAAATTGAACTGGCAAGGTTACATCAACATTACGCAGAGCTTAAGAGCCACGACCCCGACTTTATTCTTACCGAGGGAGCGGGGGGCTGGCGTTTACCTCTGGGTGAGGGAACTTACCTGTCGGAGTTTGCCAGGCAGGAAGAGATGGAGGTGATTCTGGTAGTGGGTATACGTCTTGGCTGTCTTAATCATGCTCTGCTGACCGCTGAGGCCATTGAAAAAGACGGTCTGAGACTGGCGGGTTGGGTGGCCAATCAGGTCGAACTGGATATGGCCAATATTGAGGATAATCTGGAGAGTCTTAAACAGGGATTAACCGCACCTTTCTTAGGATATATCCCGCGTCTCAACGATCCTGAACATGCCCAGCAATATCTTGATCTGACGCCTCTGCTTTAAGCTGAATCCGCAAAGCTTTGCGGCCAGATGTCTCAGCGTTAAGCCGTTACTTGGTGCCAAACAATTTATCACCGGCATCACCTAAGCCCGGCAGGATATAACCCTGTTCATTTAAACACTCATCGATGGCGGCGGTATAAAGTTCAATATCAGGATGAGCCTTTTCCAGCGCGGCAATTCCCTCCGGCGCAGCGACCAGCACCAGCGCCTTGATATGGGTGCTGCCATGTTGTTTAAGCAGATCGATAGTGGCAATCATGGAGCCGCCGGTGGCCAGCATGGGGTCTACGATAATCGCCAGGCGCTGATCCAGATCAGCACTGAGTTTCTGAAAGTAAGACACAGGTTTCAGACTCTGTTCATCCCTGTACATACCCACCACGCTGATACGGGCATTGGGGATCAGTTCCAGAACACCATCCAGCATACCCAGTCCTGCCCGTAAAATGGGTACAATAGTGACTTTCTTACCCTGGATCTGATCCACCATAATTTCACCGCTCCAACATTGAATCGGGGTTTTTTCCAGTGCCAGGTCGGCAGTGGCCTCATAAGTCAGCAAGCTGCCGATTTCACTGGCCAGTTGACGAAACTCACGGGTACTGATGCCGTCTTTACGCAGCAAGCCAACCTTGTGTTTTACCAGTGGATGATTGATTTCAACAACTTTCATGGTTGTTCCTTATGATTCTAAAAGCCAGGACAGATCCTGCCCCGATTGGATTTCCTGCTGCTCGCCGCCTTTGAACAATACGCCGGTATGGGGTCCTATCAGGGTTAAAATGTCTTTGTCACGCAACAGGGCTCCCCCTTCACGGATTGCCACAACGGGCATAGCGGGCTCCAGTCGCATAAATTCCGCCAGACGCTGGGCCCGGGTTTCACCGTTGAAGCCGGGAGGCTGATAATCACTGTAATGGGGATTTATCTGAAAAGGCACCAGATTCAGGGCATCAAAGGAGGGCGGCGCAACAATCGGCATATCGTTAGTGGTGCGGATGCTGTTACCACAGATATTTGCTCCAGCGCTCCAGCCAATATAAGGCACGCCATTTTTAACCTGCTGCTGAATCGGAGCGATCAACTTATGCCTGTAAAGCTCGTTCAACAGATTGAAGGTATTGCCCCCACCAGTGGCGATGGCGTTGGCCTGTGTGATTGCCGCTACCGGATCCTTGTGCTGATGGATGCCGGTTACCTTAATTTCCGGTAGCGCCTGTTGCACCTTTTGGGTGTATTCATCCCAGTCCAGGGTCACCCCTGCATAGGGTATAAACAGCAGCTTATCGATATCTTGCAGGTGCCGGATGATTATTGGTCTGGCGGTTTCCAGAAAGCCGCTACGACCTTCTTTCGAACTGCTCAGCATTAGTAGCTGCATAAATGCTCCACGATTAGTATAAATTGGCAGTATACCTCCGGCATCACCATAAGTCAGGAGCGAGCAGAGTGGCTGAGTCAGAGAAATATTTACTCACAGTTTTACCATTTGAAAACCGTCGGTCCCGGCCCAATATAAAGCAAAGATTATCATTGGAGTAACATGATGAAACGTATTCTGCTGTTTATTGCCACTAACCTCGCTGTGGTACTGGTGCTGGGCATTGTGCTTAACATTGTGATGCCGCTGTTTGGTCTGGATATGCGGGGCAATGCCGGTCTGTTGGTATTTGCCAGCATCTTTGGTTTTGGCGGTGCGTTTATCTCTTTGCTGATGTCCAAATGGATCGCAAAGCGCTCCACCGGTGCTCATGTGATCGACACGCCAGCCAATGCCACAGAGCAATGGCTGGTTTCGACAGTGGCCAGGCTGGCTAAGCAGGCCAATATCGGTATGCCTGAGGTGGCTCTGTATCGCTCTGAGGATATGAATGCCTTTGCCACCGGTGCCAACCGCAATAATGCCCTGGTGGCAGTATCTACCGGTTTGCTTGAAAACATGCGCCAGGACGAAGTAGAGGGTGTACTGGCTCATGAAATCAGCCATATCGCAAATGGCGATATGGTCACCATGACCCTGCTTCAGGGGGTGGTCAATACCTTTGTCATTTTCTTTGCCCGGGTTATCGCCAGTGCATTACGGGGCAATAATAATCAGGGGGATTTTTCGCCTATATGGCCACAGTATTTGTTCTGGAAATGGTATTTGGCATACTGGCCAGTATTATTGTTATGGCCTTCAGCCGCCATCGTGAATATCGCGCCGATGCTGGCTCTGCAGCATTGGTGGGGCGCAATAAGATGATCGCTGCGCTGCAAAGACTTAAATACAGCCAGGAATCCCGCCTTGACGGTACGCTCATGGCCTTTGGCATCCGCGGAAAATCTGCTGTGGCAGAGCTGCTTCGCAGCCATCCGCCGCTTGAAAAGCGCATCCATGCTCTGCAACAAGGGTAGTCGCCGGCAACTTGACTGACTGAAGAATTCTGACATAGTAGGGCCCCTTTTTTTACCGCGGTAATTTTGCATGTCTCAAGGTGACTTTTCGGTACTTTTCGTCTGCCTCGGCAATCTTTGCCGTTCACCTACCGCCCATGCCATTTTCCAGCAACGCATTGACCGCTCGAAACTAAAAGTGCATGTCGACTCTGCCGGCACCTCGGGTTTCCATGTCAGCAGTCTGCCCGACAAGCGTACCTGTGAGGCGGGTGAGAGTCGGGGCTATAGTTTTGCCAGGCAACGCTCCCGGCCCGTTGCAGATGAGGATTTTGCACGTTTCGATCTGATTCTGGCAATGGACAAGTCTAACCATGCGGAACTGATTGAACGCTGTCCTGAGGAACATCGGCATAAAGTGCATTTGTTTCTTGAGTACGCAGGCCATGAAGAGAAAGAGGTGCCCGATCCCTATTACGGTGGCCGGCGTGGGTTTGACCTGGTGTTGGATCTGGTTGAACAGGGCTGTGATGGCCTGCTGCAGAAACTCAGAAGCCGTAAGGACTGATGTTTTACCGCACCAGACTACTGGGTCTGTTGTCTCTGATACTTATTGTATTGGCATTTTTTGTATTACTTCGCGATTTGCAACTGGAGCAGGCAGTTGATCGCAGAATTTTGCTGCATCTTCGCCTGCCACTGGTACTGTGCGCCATTCTGGTTGGCGCAAGTCTGGCAGCAAGCTCTGCACTGTTACAGGTCATGCTCCGAAATCCTCTGGCTGATCCCGGCATCATTGGTATCACCAGTGGTGCCAGTCTGTTTGCTGCCATTTATCTGCTGATGGGGGGAAGCCTGAGCCTTGCGCTGATGCAATATGGCCTGCCGCTGTTCAGCTTTATAGGGGCCTTGCTCTCTACCTTGCTGATTTATCTTATCGCCAGGCGCCTGAGTCTGGTTTCGGGCAGCGGCGTCATTCTTGCCGGTATTGCCATATCTACTTTAAGTGGCGGTGTGATCGCCTGGCTGTATTTTTTCACTGATGCCCAGTCTCTGCGTAACCTGACATTCTGGCTGCTCGGCAGCCTGCATCAGGCCAGCCTGCAGTTAGTATTAATGGCCCTGATCCCGGTTTCTCTGGCACTGGGCTATCTGATCATTCAGGGCCGGGCGCTGAACTGGCTGTATCTGGGCCAGCGTTCGGCGCAGCTTGCCGGTCTGGATATTCGCCGTTTCTATCCGAAAATGTTACTCGCCAGCGCTTTCCTGGTCGGGGTGGCGGTCTCATTGGCCGGCTCCATCGCTTTCGTGGGCTTACTGGTACCTCATTTGCTGCGTAACGTATTTGGTTATGATAATCGTTTTATTCTTCCGGCCTCGGCGTTGCTCGGCGCTATTTTATTGTTGTTAGTGATCCTGGTATCGGATCTCTTCGGCGGTGTGGCGGTGCCCGTATCCATGTTGACCGCCACGCTGGGTGGGCCGGTTTTTCTGTATTCAGTGATTAAACTGGCGGACAGGTAATTATGTTAAGAGCCCAGGCCATTTCTCTTGAGAACCGCCTCAGTAATGTCAGTCTTGATTTGATTTCAGCCGACGCCGTACATCTGCTGGGACCTAATGGCTCCGGAAAGTCCAGTCTGCTTAATCTGCTGGCCGGACTGATATCACCACACCAGGGGCAACTCTGGCTTGAGGGCCGGGAACTGAGTCAGTATGCGCCAGCCGAGCTGGCTATTCAGCGCTGTCTGATGGAACAGACTCAGCAAAGTGTGTTTGCTCTGACCGTTAAAGAAAGCCTTAGCTTTTTCTGTGCCGAGCGGTCGCTGCCGGATGTCCTTGAACAGGCGCTGGATATCAGCCCGTTTTTGCAGCGGCCATTAAATCAGCTCTCCGGGGGTGAGCAGCGACGGGTACAGATAGCCCGTTGTTTAATGCAGGTATGGCCCGCCATAGAGCAGGGCAGAGCATTGATCCTGCTTGATGAGCCGGTGCAGGGGCTGGATTTTTCCCATCAGCACAGGTTATGTGAACTGTTAAATGAGCTGGCCCGCATCGGCAATATGCTGGTAATGAGCCATCATCAACTGAATCTGGCCGAGCGTTACGCCAACCGCATCTGGCTGATGCATCAGGGGCAACTGGTGGCCGATGATATTCCCAAACAGGTACTGACTGAATCTCTGCTTAGCCGGGTATTTTGCTGTAATGTCCGAATTGTGACTGATACAGAACAAAATCGCCTAATTCAGACCTATCTCTAATTGAAATTTTCTTTCAGAACTCGTAAGTTTCAAAGTCTGCTGCGCACGGTGCGCAGACTCCATCGGAATAATTGATTAATTTAAGGAATTTACGTGACTCAGTGGCAACCCGATAGCTGGCGTAAGCTGCCTATCCAGCAACAACCTACCTATCAAGATAAGCTCAAGCTTCAGGACGCAGAGCAGCGTCTGGCCAAATATCCGCCTCTGGTATTTGCCGCTGAAGCCCGCGACTTATACCGTCAGCTTGGCGATGTAGCTGAAGGTAAAGGCTTTTTGCTGCAAGGAGGGGATTGTGCTGAGTCCTTTGATGAGTTTAATGCACCAAAGATCCGCGATACCTTTAAGGTCATTCTGCAGATGGCCATTGTGCTGACCTTTGCCGGACGCTGCCCCGTCACTAAGGTGGCACGTATGGCCGGACAGTATGCCAAACCCCGTTCCAGTGATATGGAAACCCTGGAAGGCGTATCTTTGCCCAGCTATCGCGGCGATATTATTAATAATTTCGAGTTTACCGACGCTGCCCGCCAGCCCGACCCACAACGGATGATTGAAGCTTATCACCGCTCGGCGGCGACCCTGAATCTGCTCCGGGCCTTTGCTCAGGGCGGCCTGGCGGACTTGCATCAGGTAAACCGCTGGAACATGGCCTTCGTGGAGAACAATCCTCTCAAAGAACGCTATCAGGATGTGGCTCAGCGGATCCAGGATGCCCTGTCTTTTATGGAGGTGGTAGGGATCAACTCGGCAAATAATTCAGCCTTGCACGAGACCACCCTGTTTACCTCCCATGAGGCGCTGTTACTGAACTACGAACAGGCACTGACCCGCAATGATACCCTGACAGGTAAATGGTATAATTGCTCTGCGCATATGCTCTGGATTGGCGAGCGTACCCGTCAGTTGGATCATGCCCATGTAGAGTTTTTCCGCGGCATTCATAACCCCATCGGTGTTAAGATTGGCCCGGGTATGCAGGAAGATGAACTGATCCGCCTGATCGATGCCCTGAATCCCAATAATGAGGCCGGGCGTCTGACACTGATCACCCGCATGGGTGCCGATAATCTTGCCGATAAGCTGCCAAAACTGCTGCGCCGGGTAAAACAGGAAGGCCGCAAAGTAGTATGGAGTTCCGATCCCATGCATGGCAATACGGTCAAGGCCTCCAGTGGCTACAAGACCCGTAACTTTGACGCGATTCTGCGTGAGATTCAGCAGTTTTTCCAGGCTCATCAGAGCGAAAGTACCCACGCAGGGGGAATTCACCTGGAAATGACCGGTCAGCACGTGACTGAATGTACCGGCGGGGCCTATAAGATCAGCGAATCTGATCTGGCTGAATGTTACCAGACTCAGTGCGATCCAAGACTGAACGCAGACCAGGTATTGGAACTGGCGTTTCTTGTTGCAGATCATCTGAGGAAGTAAAGATACCTGAAGGCCAGGGGCACTCTTGCTTCTGGCCGCCTAGCTCAGTTGTGGTTGTGGCGCCACAATAATCTGATCGCGACCGTTTTCCTTAGCCTGATAAAGGGCATTATCGGCTCGCTCCATCCATTGATCGGCATTCTCGTCACTTTGCAGCAGTGCCAGGCCATAGGAAGCGGTGACAGCACCGGACGGGCTTTTCAGTTCTTCACGCAATACTTTGTGCAGGTTCCTGATAACAGAACGCATGCCATTGTCATCCACACCGGGCAACAGTAATACGAACTCTTCACCACCAAAACGAAACAACCGGTCTGATTTTCTGATATGCCGGCTGATAATATCCACACATTCAATCAACACCTGATCACCAACCGCATGCCCATGTTCGTCATTTACGCGCTTAAAGTGATCCAAATCCAGTATCGCCAGACCATAGCTGAGGTCATTACGTTCATGGGTGGCGACTGCCCGTAACAGTTCTTCCTCCATGGCACGGCGGTTTTTAACCCCGGTCAAAGGATCCAGCGTAGCCAGTTGTTCCAGTCTGCGGCGCTGAGATTCATTACGAAGGGAAAACACATAGGCACAGGCGCTGACCACAATAGCAGTGGTGATAAAAGATATCAGGTGTTCATATTCAATCCCGCCGATTTGAAACAGGCTAAGCACAAAGACGGTCAGCGTATTGATAAGTAAGGCCAGGCGCGAGGAGGTAAGAAAAAAGCTGGTAATAAAGCAGGGGTAGAGCCAGAACAGCCCAATAGTACCTTGCAGGCTCAGTACCACCAGGCCACCGCTACATGCGATAATGGCCATAATCAGACCACTGCGTCTGGTGTCGCCGGAAATCCAGGCGTAGGCTAATACAGAACAGACACTCAGCAGAATCAGGGCATCAACAATGGCGGCAATGATATCTCCCTGAGCAAAGCGATATATGGCAAAAGGGGTAATACCAAGAAGCGCGCAACTGCCCAACAAGGTGATAATTGAGAGTCTGAAGTCGTTTTTTAATCGGTACAACATAGGCGTCCCCTGCATCTGGCGAAGAGAAAATCAATATTTTTTACGTTGCAATCCGGTTTCCGCCAGGATCTTGGCAGAGATTTCCTCAATGGAATAGCGGGTACTGTTTAAGAAAGGAATACTTTCCCGACGATACAGATTGTCCACTTCGCGCAGCTCCATCCGACACTGTCGCATCGATGCATACTTGCTGTTAGCCCGCCGCTCTGATCGGATCTGATGCAAACGCTCTGGGTTAATGGTCAGGCCAAATAACTTTTGTTTAAAACGTCTTAACTTTGGCGGCAATTTGAGCATATCGCCCATATCTTCCTCGGTAAAAGGATAGTTCGCGGCTTTAATGCCATATTGTAGCGCAAGATAAAGACTGGTTGGTGTTTTCCCAGAGCGGGATACGCCCACCAGAATAATGTCTGCATCATGGTAATTGTCGGTGTTAGCACCATCATCATTGGCCAGCGCGTAATTCACCGCTTCGATACGGATGTCATAGGTTTTTTCATGGATGCTGTGAGTGCGGTGTTTCTCCGGCTTGGCCGGGATGCCGAGGATCTTTTCCAGCGGTGCCACAAATTGATCGAGAAAGTTGTAGTTGATTCCAACCGAGTTGGAAACGATTTCCCGCACATCGGAGTTAACGATGGTATAAAACACCAAAGGGCGCTCACCACTGTCATTGAAAGTCCTGGCAATTTGCTTATTTACACGCTCTGCATGTTCAGATGTTTCCACAAAAGGAATAGTGATATGGTTGAATTCAGTAGGGAAAAGGGACAGAAGTGCGTGTCCGAAAACTTCTGATGTAATGGCCGTTCCGTCTGAAATGTAGTAAGCGGTGCGCAAAACAATTCCTTAACAATGTTGTAAATTTATTACGAAAATAAATAAAATTTTACTTTGTTATTACCTGCATTCTAAAATCCCCAGCGATAAAAGTCAGTTGTTATCTCAATGACTTTGAATTCACGGATCTATTCAGGAGAGCTCGCGGTGCAGAAATACGTCTTGTGGTATCAGCAGTTAGGCATGCATGATGTGGATAAGGTGGGAGGCAAGAATGCGTCCCTGGGTGAAATGATTTCCAATCTGGCTAATGCCGGTGTGATGGTACCAGGCGGTTTTGCGACCACAGCCGAGGCCTTTAACGAATTTCTCGAGCAAAGCGGTCTGGATGCGCGTATCCATGAAACCCTGGATGCGCTGGATGTGGACGATGTGGATGCGCTGGCCAAAGCCGGTGCCGAGATCCGCCAGAGTATTATCGATACACCATTCCAGAGCGAGCTTGAAGCCGCAATCCAGAGTGCTTTCGAACAATTACAGCAAGAAGCCGGTGGTGAAGCATCCTTTGCCGTGCGCTCATCAGCTACAGCAGAAGATATGCCCGACGCCTCTTTTGCCGGGCAGCAGGAAACCTTCTTAAATGTTAATGGCTACGACAACGTGCTGATTGCCATCAAGCATGTATATGCCTCACTGTTTAATGACAGGGCCATTTCCTATCGTGTTCATCAGGGCTATGACCACAAGGGTGTTGCTCTGTCTGCCGGTGTGCAGCGCATGGTTCGCTCCGATTGTGCCTCCTCCGGGGTCATGTTTACCATCGACACCGAATCCGGTTTTGAAGATGTGGTGTTTATCACCTCTTCTTTTGGCCTTGGCGAGATGGTCGTGCAGGGCGCCGTTAACCCTGATGAGTTTTATGTACACAAACCTACCCTGGAAAAGGGTAAACCCGCAGTGGTGCGCCGTAATCTCGGCAGTAAGCTGAAAAAGATGATCTATTCTGCCGATGCCAGCCACGGCAAGCAGGTAGATATTGTCGACGTGGATCCCTCAGACAGCCATCAGTTTTCCCTCAGTGATGACGAGGTGATGGAACTGGCCAAACAGGCACAGATCATCGAAAAGCACTATAAGCGCGCCATGGACATCGAGTGGGCGAAAGATGGTACAGACGGAAAGTTATATATCGTGCAGGCCAGACCTGAGACAGTGCGCAGCCGTGATGACGCACAGAGTATTGAGCGCTTCCAGTTAAAAGGTGAGGCGAAAGTCGTCTGTGAAGGGCGGGCCATCGGCCATAAAATCGGTAGCGGCGAAGCCAAAGTGCTCGGCTCGATCGATGAAATGAATAAAATCATGCCCGGCGATGTATTGGTTACCGATATGACCGATCCTGACTGGGAGCCTATTATGAAAAAGGCTTCTGCGATCGTCACCAATCGTGGTGGGCGCACCTGCCATGCCGCCATTATAGCCCGTGAACTGGGTATTCCCGCGGTAGTGGGCTGTGGCGATGCCACCACCAGTATCGAAAACGGCGACAAGGTCACGGTTTCCTGCGCCGAAGGTGATACCGGCTATATCTACGGAGATGTACTGGACTTTGACGTGATCACTTCACGCATCGATGCGATGCCGGACATGAATCTGAAGGTGATGATGAATGTGGGCAATCCGGATCGGGCTTTTGATTTTGCCCGCCTGCCGCATTCGGGAGTGGGTCTGGCCAGGCTTGAATTCATTATTAATCGTATGATCGGTGTACATCCCAAGGCGCTGCTGAACTACGCCGAACAACCTGACGATGTAAAAGCCGAAATTGATGACCTGATGGCCGGGTATGCGTCACCGGTGGAGTTTTATATCCAGAAACTGGTGGAAGGGATTGCCACTATTGGTGCCGCCTTCTCACCGGAAAAAGTCATAGTGCGCATGTCAGACTTTAAATCCAATGAGTATTTCAATCTGGTGGGCGGCTTTCAGTACGAGCCCCATGAAGAGAACCCCATGCTCGGTTTCCGCGGTGCCAGCCGCTATATCTCTGAAGATTTCCGTGATTGTTTTGCCCTGGAGTGTGAGGCCATCAAGCGGGTGCGCAACGAGATGGGGCTGACCAATGTGGAGATCATGATCCCCTTCGTCAGAACTGTAGAAGAGGGCCGAAGGGTTATCGAACTGCTGGCGGAGCAGGGACTTAAACAGGGTGAAAACGGCCTGCGCGTGATTATGATGTGCGAGCTGCCCTCTAATGCGCTGCTGGCCGATCAGTTTCTGGATATTTTCGATGGTTTCTCCATCGGCTCTAACGATCTGACCCAGTTAACTCTGGGTCTGGACCGGGATTCCGGGGTGATTGCCCACCTGTTTGATGAGCGCGATGAAGCGGTGAAAATTCTCTTGTCCATGGCGATCAAAGCGGCCAAAGCCCGTGGCAAATATGTGGGTATCTGCGGTCAGGGGCCGTCGGATCATGAAGATCTGGCAGCCTGGCTGGTAGAGCAGGGCATTGATAGCGTCTCTCTTAATCCGGATACGGTGATTGATACCTGGCTGTATCTGGCCGAGCAGCATAAATAGATCGGTTTGGCTAAAAAAGCGCCTTTGGGCGCTTTTTTTATGCTGGTTAAAAATTCCACAATATTACCCGTGAAATCAGGTATACTGCGCTGCGTTTTTTCCTACAACTCCATCAGGTTCTGTCCTTTATATGAATGTCACCGCCACGATTAAAGCTGAGCGCTCGCTCTTTTCTTATCCCAAATACTGGGCACACTGCTATGGTACTGCGCCATTTCTGCCCATGAGCCGGGCGGAAATGGATGAGCTTGGCTGGGACAGCTGTGACATTATTCTGGTGACAGGCGATGCCTATGTAGATCATCCCAGCTTTGGCATGGCGGTAATCGGCCGGGTACTAGAGTCCCATGGCTTTCGGGTAGGCATCATTGCTCAGCCTGACTGGAAGAGCAAAGATGCCTTTATGGCACTGGGGAAGCCGAATCTGTATTTTGGCGTCACTGCCGGAAATATGGACTCGATGATCAACCGCTATACTGCGGATAAAAAACTGCGCCATGACGATGCTTATACACCGGGTAATGTGGGCGGTAAGCGACCGGATCGTGCCGTTACCGTGTATGCCCAGCGCTGTCGGGAAGCTTACAAAGAGGTCCCGCTGATTATTGGTGGTATTGAAGCCAGCCTGCGACGTATCGCCCATTATGATTACTGGTCAGAGAAAGTACGTCGTTCGGTACTCTTCGATGCCAAGGCCGATATGCTGATGTACGGCAATGCCGAACGCCCGCTGATTGAAATAACCCACCGCTTAGCCGCCGGTGAGAATATTGCCGATATCCGCGATGTGCGCGGTACCGCTATTATTGTTAAGCAGGCCCTTGAAGAGTGGCAGGGGGTGGATTCTACCCAGTTGGACAGACCCGGGAAGATCGATCCCATTCCCAGCCCCTATCAGATGGAGTCGGACTGCGATGTTAAAAAATCAGAAGCAGAAGAAAATACCACACCAACCACCGCCAAACCCATAGTGGTGCAGCCCGATAACCGCCGTAAACCCTGGGAAAAGGTCTATGTGAAGCTGCCTGCCTTTGAGACGGTGTCGGAAAACAGGCCGTTGTATGCCCATACCTCCAGGATTTTGCATCAGGAAACTAACCCTGGCTGTGCCAGAGCCCTGATGCAACGCCATGGCGATCGACACATCTGGATCAATCCACCGGCCATGCCGCTGGAAACCCCGGAGATGGATGCGGTATTTGACCTGCCTTATCAGCGGGTACCACACCCCGTTTATGGCGATGCCAAAATTCCCGCCTATGAGATGATCCGGTTCTCGGTCAATATTATGCGCGGTTGCTATGGCGGCTGCTCATTTTGTTCCATTACCGAGCATGAAGGGCGTATTATTCAGAGTCGCTCAGAAGATTCCATTATTCGCGAAATCGAAGATATTCGCGACAAAGTGCCGGGTTTTACCGGGGTGATCTCCGATCTTGGCGGGCCAACAGCGAACATGTACCGGCTTAAATGCCGCAGTCCTAAAGCCGAGGCGACCTGCAGGCGTCCTTCCTGTGTCTACCCCTCAATCTGTGCCCATATGGATACGGATCATACCCCTACCATAAATCTGTACCGCCGTGCGCGGGAGCTCAAAGGCGTAAAGAAGGTCCTGATCGCTTCCGGCGTACGTTACGATCTGGCGGTGGAAGATCCCCGTTATGTGGAAGAGTTGGCCCGCCACCACGTGGGCGGCTATCTGAAAATTGCCCCAGAGCATACCGAAGAGGGGCCATTGTCGAAGATGATGAAGCCGGGCATGGGCAGCTATTACCGCTTTAAAGAGCTGTTTGACAAGTACTCTGCCGAAGCCGGCAAGAAGCAGTATCTGATCCCGTATTTTATTGCCTCACATCCGGGTACCACCGATGAAGATATGCTGTCACTGGCCATCTGGCTTAAAGAAAATCGTTTTAAACTGGATCAGGTACAGAATTTCTATCCGTCCCCCATGGCCAGTGCCACTACCATGTACCATACCGGGGTCAACTCGCTGAAAAAGGTCACCAAAGACAGCGAAGCGGTGCCTTCAGCAAAAGGTGAGATCCATCGTCGGTTACACAAAGCCATGCTCAGATACCATGATCCGAAGAATTTCGCCCAGATCCGCGAAGCACTGAAAAAAATGGGCAGAGAAGATCTGATAGGCCGTGGTCCGCAACACCTGGTGCCGCCTGAGACGGTGGATGAGAAACGGCAAAAGGTGAAAAAGGGTGGTCGCGGAGAACGGGCGCTGACCAAACATACTGGGTTACCGCCTCAGCCTAAATGGCAGAAAAAACAGAAGGCTGGAAAATCGGTAGCCAGAACCGCTAAATAATAAACAGGCTGGCAACGCCACAGATCACTGCCACAGCAAGTGGTCCTAATACATTGACCAGCATGGTTTTTCCGGCGACGGATACCGCCATCAGTGATTTAACCAATGAGTTGCTGCAGGCGGCCAGCACAATACCTGTTACCGCCACGGAGGCTTGAGTTTCGCCCAGGCTCATCCTGGACAACGTCAGGTTAATCGGATCCACATCGGCAATACCGGATACCAGGGCCAGGGCGTAAATTCCTGTATCACCAAACAGCTCCCGCATCAGCTCTCCAAGCAGTAAGATCACGACCAGCAGTGCGCCAAAAAACACTGCAGATTTTAGCTCCAGGGGGTTTAGCAGGCGGGTCAGGGAAGCCGGTTGTTCCAGTGTACGGGTTCGCCACAGCAGGGCGGCACTGATAAAGATTACCAGCGTCATGACTGTCATGGGCAGCCATAACAAAGACAGGATGGCAGGGTTTATCAGGGTTGCCACCAGCACCACCCTTGGAAACATGGTACCGCAGGCAATCAGAATACCGGCGCTGAGCTGGCGGTGCAGTGAAGGCTGTTCTCTGGCGAGCCTGGAAAAATGCAGAGTAAGCGCAGTAGAAGAGGCCAGCCCGGCGCTTAATGCGGTGAGCATAATGCCTTTGTCGGTACCGGCAAACTTCATCGCAAAGTATCCTACAAATGAAATCCCGGCGATCAGTACCACCATCCACCAGATTTCGTAAGGATTAAGCACCTGCCAGGGGCCATAGCCCTGGTCCGGCAGGATCGGTAACAAAACGATGGAAATAAGCAACAGTTGTAAAGCCGCTTTAAGTTCCTGATCCTCAACCTGGCGCAGCCAGCTATGCAGTAATTCTTTGTAGCGTAGTAACAAAGCGGTGATAATAGCGGCAGAGGCGGCCAGTTCAATCTGCTTAAACGCAGCCAGCATCCCCAGCATAAAGGTCAGTAACAGGCTAATCAGGCCGGTGATACTGGCATCTTCGGAATCCTGTTTACGGTTTAAATAGGCCATACTTGTGGCGAGGGCAAAGCCGAGGAATAGCAACCCGGTCGCGATCTCACCAAAAAAAGGCAGCATAATGGCCGTAGTGCCACCTGCCAGCCCGGTAAGCCCATAGGTTCTGAGCCCGGCAATGCGTCCACCGTCCTGTGCACCACGTTGCTTCCAGCCCCGTTCAATGCCTATCAACAGGCCAATAGCCAGGGATATGCCCAGTAACATAAAAGAAGAGTTGTAGAATGTTTCAGACAAGATAAATCAGGCTAAAAAGCTATTTGTATATCAAGCATATAGGAAAATATAAACCAGAGGCAAAGTATTGTGCTTTGTTCTGAGATATCAGATGCATTAAAAGAGCTTAGTGCCATCCCTGGCGCTCTTTGTTCAACACACAGAAGTTGTGTGCTTGCTATTGTCTTGAATGCAGTCCCAGTTTATTGCCTTCGCTGTCGGTAAACAGGCCGATAAAACCATGCTCACCGATGCTCATTTTCTCCTGCACCAGTTCGCCACCGGCAGCCTGAATTTTATTCAGCCTGGCACTGACTTCTTCACACATAAAATAGATCAGCATTCCGCCCTGAGCCGGTTGATATTCGGGGCCTTTAACCAATGCTCCGCTGCACCCGGGCTGCGCATGGTCAAAGGGAAACATGGCCATCTGACATGGACCCATTTCCAGCATTTCAAATTCAAGCTCAAAGGCGCTGGCATAAAAATCCTTAGCCCGCTTCATATCAATAACGGGAATTTCAAACCAGCCTACGGGATTGCCATTCATCGCGATTCTCCTGAGTAAATTTAACTGATTCACAATCTCCAATCAGTAAAGCAGAGGAGCGTAAACGCCGCCAGATTTTCATGTTGAAGGTGTTATCAAGTCCTGAGTCAGATGAGTAACCAGAACGCGGTTGTTAAAAAACCTCAGGAATCCTTTGAACCTTTTCGGGAAGTGGGATATCCCTGTGCTTATCGTCCATCTGTGGCAGTTCCACCTCGGGAAAACTCACATCTTTGTAAGGCACCAGAGAAAGCAGGTGGCTGATACAGTTGAGTCTGGCCTTTTTGTCATGATCGCCGTCTACAACGTACCAGGGACTATCGTCAGTATCGGTGTGCTCAAACATCTGGTTTCGGGCCTGACTGTATTCACGCCAGCGACTGCGGGAAACCAAATCCATATCAGAAAACTTCCAGCGTTTTAAAGGGTTCTCCAGCCGCTCCACAAAACGCTGCTCCTGCACCCCGGACGACACGCTGAACCAGTATTTCACCAGGCGAATGCCGGAGCGGATCAGCATACGTTCAAATTCCGGGCAGGCCCGTAAAAACTCCTTGTGCTCCTCCTCAGTGCAAAAATTCATCACTTTCTCCACACCGGCGCGGTTGTACCAGCTACGGTCGAACAGCACGATTTCGCCGGCACCGGGCAGATGCTCCACATAGCGCTGAAAGTACCATTGCTGACGCTCCTTATCAGAGGGTTTACCCAGGGCAACAATGCGCACAATACGGGGGTTAAGTTTTTCGCTGATAACCCTGATGGCACCGCCTTTGCCTGCGGCATCCCGGCCTTCAAAGATCACTGCAACTTTCTGGCCCGTGCTCGCCACCCATTGCTGTAACTGAATAAGCTGCACCTGCAGTACCTTAAGCTGTCGTTTGTATTCCTGTTTGTCCATGAATTGCTGCGCCCGGTATCAGTATTCGATACAGATATATTAAGTGTTCTGCAAGATTAGCATTAATCAGCATAATTAACCTTGAGCCACTGCAGCATGTTTCATGAGCACCCTGGTTAAGTCCAGTGTCATACAGGTGCCATTATCGTTACTTTGGCAGTCGAGGGCTATGTGATAGGTCTGACACAACCGGTTAACGATTGACAGACCCATACCCAACCCCTGGCTGTGTGCTCCTTTGCTGCCAGGTTCAAATAATGAGCTCTGTAATTCAGGTATTATGCCAGGCCCCTGATTGGCAATGGTTAATTGGGTATCCTCATAGCGAACAATGAGTTTGCCCTGACCATGGGCAACGGCATTAGTAATCAGATTATCCAGTATTATGCTCAGCACAGATGTTGGCAGGCAGAGCCTGGTTTCACCGGGTACGTCCAACTGGACTTCTCTGTTATGTCGCTCCAGCGTCAGCAGATGAGGCAGTAAAGCCTGTTCTCCAAAAGCTCTTAGCTGCAGGGGCTGAGGTTGCAGGTTTTCCTCTCTGGCAAGTGCCAGTAGCGTGTTCAGACACTGTTGCATCCTTTGCTGGTTAGTATCCAGCCGTTCAATCAGCTCTAGTTGGCGTGGCTCTGAAGTGGTTTGTTTAAGCAATGTCAGGGCGCCCTGAAACACGGCTACCGGGGTGCGCAGCTCATGGCTGATATCACGGGTGAACTGTTGTTCGCGCTGAATAAATGCCTGAATGCGCTGCAATTGCTGATCCAGCGTCCGCGCCAACATACCAATTTCATTGTCCGGATAACCTTTGGAAAAGCCCGGTTCTGGTGGATGTTGTGACAATGTTTCCAGCATGTTGGTCAGTTTGCTTAAGGGGCGCAGCATACGATTGGCAGTGCCAAGCGTCACCCACAACGAAAGCAGTAACACCAGTGCAAGGCCAATCAGCAGGAACTCCAGCATAGCCAGTTTAATTTTTCTGACCACCAGATAGTCGCTGACTTCGGCAACCAGCATACGCTCTTCATCAAGCTGTTTGAGATGAAAATGACGACCGTCTGATGTGCCAATTTCTCTTCGCTGTGGCTCTTGTTTCAGAATCTGTAACAGCTCTTCGGGTAGCTGGTTTTGCCGCTGATACAAGGAAAAAATAGGTAGCCCGGGGTGATAAGACAAATCTTTGCCGAAGTTTATCCGTTTCGCTTCGTCTTCCAGCAGACGCTCAAAGAAGCTGTCTTCAATATGATAGGCAAATAAAAAACTGAGAAAGCCAAACAGCACAGCGGTCAGGCAGGTAATCAGAGCGATGCTGAGCAGCAGGCGGTGTTTAAGACTATGATGGCTCATGGGGTAACTTCAGGGTAAAGCCGATCTGTTGCAACGTATGCAGCATAGGGCTGGTAAAAGGTTTGTCCAGTTTTTGGCGCAACTGGTAAATATGTGAGCGCAGAGCGTCGGAGTCTGTAGGCTCGTCCTGCCAGATGCGTTCAATCAGTTCGCTTCTGCTGACGACCCGTGGATAAGCCTGAGCCAGTAGCAGCAAAATCTTGTAGGGGATGGGATTAAGATCAAGGCGTTGCCCCTCCCGCCATACCTGATTGCCTGGCTTGTCAATAACCAAAGGTCCTAGTCTCAGTTTATGCTCCTGATTCAGCTCATGACGGCGTATCAGCGCCTGGCAGCGCATTTTCAATTCTTCCAGGGCAAAGGGTTTGGTCAGATAGTCATCTGCGCCAAGCTCAAAGCCCTTTACCTTGTCATTCAGGCTGTCTCTGGCGGTTAACATCAGTACCGGAATGTGCCGGTTAGCCCGACAGCGCAGTTCTGCACAAAGCTGCCAGCCGTCCATGCCCGGCAACATCAGATCCAGAATCACCAGATCATAATACTGATCCAGCGCCAGTTGCAGGCCCAGCTTGCCGTTATCGGCAAAATCCAGTTGCCAACCCTCAGGTTCGAGATAGTCGGCGATATTGGAGGTAATATCACGATTATCCTCAACGATTAGTATTTTCAATGGACATGTTCTCTTGTCTGTTCCGGATTTAGTGTACCTGCCCGCGATTGAATTGCTATTTATTCAGCCCATCAAGCATCTGCTGCGCCTGCTCCAGATCCGGATGAGTCTCCAGCAGCGTGATAAGCGTGGTTTTAGCCTGCTGATAATTACCCAGCGCCTGATGGTTTTCTGCAATGCTAAGTTCCAGCATAGGTTGGCGAATTAATGGGCTGACCAACTCCATCAGCTTAATGGCCTTTTTCCGATCCTGGTCTGTTTTGGCAAAACGGGCCACGTAATAACCATAACTGCCGATGAGTTCTGCCTGCACCTGTTCCGCGACTAATTGCTCAGTGGTGTAGCTCTCACCATTGATAAGTCTGCGCACCAGCCTGATAGTCTTATCGTCCTGATATGCCGGGATAAAAGTGGGTTCAGTTCCCATAGCCTTTAGTGTTGAAATGGCAGTGTCCACCGTTGAGAACGGATTCTGACCAGTAATTAAGCGACCATCTACAGCCACATGATTTAACATCATCGGCGAATGCTCAAAATTTGCACCGCGCGCTCTGAGTTTATCTTCGAGCAAAAAGGCAAACTGTGATCGCCATTTTTTCCCAAAAGCGGCTTCCTCTTCATTGGTGAAGCCATTAACTTTTTTACCCGCTACCAGATAGCTGCCATCACTGAGTTTCACATCAACCAAAGCGGCCGGACCGTGACAGACCGCTGACACAATACCCTTGTTCTCCCAGATATCCCGGATCAACTTCTGCAAAGACTCGTCCTGATATAAATCAAACATGGGGCCCTTGCCACCCACCACAAAGATGCCCTGATAGTCACTGGCGTTAACAGCAGAGAGTTTAAGGCTGTTCCGGAGCTTTCCCATCGCCCTGACATCATTGATAAAGGCGTGGTTATACTCCTTTTTCACATCATAGTTATCTGCAACCGGCTGACCACCTGATGGGCTGGCAATATCTACCTCAATGCCATTGTTTACAAACACCTGATAGGCCTTGGCCAGTTCATCAAACTCAAACCCAGGCTTAATCAGATTTTGTTCTGCGTCTTTCTGACCATAACTGCTTAGTACCATCAATAGACGCTGCTGCGCCTGGAGAGTACAACTCAGCATCAGGCCAAGGGCCAGTAAAGCGATTTTAATTATATTCATAGTAAGCTCCTTATAAATGGAGCTCCAGTTTGAGGGTAGGGGTGTGAAGTGGTTGTGAAACAGTGAAGGGTGCGCATGCCGCCGCCCGACATGCGCAGAGTTTCAGAGCTTGATAAAGATCTTTCGTTTAAACAGCCACAGGCTGAGCAGATAAAACATGGCCACAACCAGCAAGGCAAATACCAGAGAGGCGTTGTGTGGCGACAGGAACTGATTCAGGAACTCATAGGCCAGACGATGTGCGCTGGTGGTGTCCCCATCAATTTCAAAACGTAACACCTGTCCCATAGTGGTAGCAAACAGCGACGACAGCACATAGATAAACAAGGGGTTACTGCCGTATACCTGTGCCCAGTGTAATCCCTTGTGCCAGTTGCGCATATCATGGCAAAACACAATTAATGCCAGCAGCAACCAGGCAAAACCGGTACAGACCAGCACGTAGCTGGAGGTCCAAAGAGGTTTATTAACTGGCATCCACTGATGCCAGATAACACCGCCTATCAGAGCCAGTACCCCAAACCCGAGCAAACGTTTAAGTTTTTCACCACTGGTTTGACAACGGCTGAGTATGGCACTGGTCAGATAGCCGCTGATTACTGTTACCGTTGCCGGCAGGGTAGACAGCAGCCCTTCCGGATCGAACGCCACACCAAAGCCATGATACAGATGACTGGCTCCAAGCAGATACAAATCAACCTGCCGTACCAGATTAGATTCCAGTGCCCAGGGTGAAGGCGATATCAGCATGACCAGATAATAGCCGATAAGGATAATCGCCGACGCTATCCATAAGCCTTTTTTGCTGCTGATAGTGAGGATCAGCATCGCGGCCAGGAAATAACACAGTGCAATACGTTGCAGCACCCCCATAATCCGCCAGTCGCCGGGAGACTCATCGAAAGGGAAGATGCTCAGAAACAAGCCAATTAAAAACAACAGCGCAGTGCGTTTGATAATTTTAAGCCAGGGTATCTGACCTTTGGGCAGTCTGCTCATAGAATGAAACATGGCGGCCCCGACAATAAACAAAAAGAACGGAAACACCAGATCGGTAGGGGTTAAGCCGTGCCATTCGGCGTGCAGCAGCGGCCAGTACACTGCGGACCATGAGCCCGGTGTATTGACCAGTATCATCGCGGCCAGGGTCAGGCCGCGGAAAATATCCAGGCTGATTTCACGTTGCATCAGAAGTCTCCATTACCAACTGCGCTTTTTATGCCCGATAAGAGCAAAATACAGAATAAACAGATAACAAGGCAGCAACACGATATAGCCAAACTGCTGACTCTTCGCATCCCCGATACCGCTTACCAGCCCCCATAAGACAGGGCCAATTGCACCACCGGCGATACCCATTACCAGTAAACCCGATGCTGTGCTGGTAAGCCTGCCAAGCCCGGACAGAGCAAGTGGCCACACGGCAGGCCAGACAATGGCATTAGCCAGGCCCAGCACGGCGATCAACAATAATGTGTCAGGCAGGGCAACACCACCAAAGGGAACCAGGAAGGTATTCGCTAATATGAGAGACTCGCTGTTACCAAACACAATTGCCAGTGACAACACGATGCCCAGTACGGCAGAGCAGGTCAGAGCCGTTTGCTGAGAGATGACTTTGGGAATAAGTATAATGCCGAGAATATAGCCAGTTACCATGAAGCCCATGGTGTAGGAGGTCATAACACTGTAATTGGCCACACCAAGTGACAATGCAAAGGCACCGATAGTGTCACCAGCGATAACCTCTGCGGCCACGTAGAAAAAGATGGTGATAACACCGAAGACCAGACTGGGGTGGGCAAGGGCCTCTCTGACGGTGCCTCCGGCATCTTTTTCGTCGGTTTCAATAATCTCTGGTAGCGGGCAAAACTTAACACCAATGGCAAACAACGCCAGAAAGCCTGCCAGGCCCAGATAGGGCAGGATAAGGCTATCGGCCATCATATCGACTTCTTCTTTACTCAGCTCTTTACCTACCAGGCCTGAGAAACTGCTGGCGATAAGCGCGCTAAAGACGATGGGGGCGACAATACCAGCGCCTTTATTAAGAATCCCCATGATGCTGACTCTGACCGCAGCAGACTCTTCCGGGCCAAGTCGGACAACATAGGGGTTTACCGCAGTTTGTAACAACGTCTGACCAATACCCATAACCAGTTGCGCAAACAGAAATAAGCCGAAAAACTGCGTATTGGCGGCGGGAATATACAATAATCCAGCCACTGTCATACAGCCGATTGCCATGGCCATACCATTTTTATAACCCACTTTTCGGATCACCCAGGCGGAGGGAATTGCGGTAAAAGTGACAGCAATATAGAACGAAAACAGAATCAGTGATGCTTCAAATGGGGTCAGCAGCAGCACCTGCTTAAGATATGGCATCAGCGAGCCATTCAGCCAGGTCGCAAAGCCGAGAATAAAGAACATCGCAGCAACAATCGCCATGGGCACAAAGTTGCTTTGAGTCAGTTGTTTGGTACTTGCTGTTTGCATTATCTTACACCTTATCTGATGCCGTCGAACGACATGCGTTTGTTATTGTTGGCGCTACACGGGCTGTCCGCCAATCCAGCATTTTTCTACCTGTTGTTGGTCATTTAACAACACCATATCGGCCTGATAACCGGGCAACAGTTTACCCAGTTTATGCTCCAGGCCCAGATACCTGGCCGGTGTTAGTGCCGCCATTTGCAGACAATCCGTCAGGGGCAGCCCCAGATGCAGATGACTATTGCGGACGGCGCTGGCCATATCCAGTGCAGAGCCCGCCAGGGTGCCATCTTCGATGGTCAGCTTGTCACCTTCGCGCTGGATCACTGTATCGAAAAAGGGCAGAGCACTTTTGTCAGAACCCACATGGGCCATGGCATCAGTGACCAGCATCATCCTGTCTGTACCTTTGGCCCTGATGGCGGCGCGGGCACTTAAAGGGTGAACATGATAAAGATCCACAATCAGACCCGCGTAACTGCTTTCATCCGCCATTGCCGCTCCCACCATTCCCGGCGCACGACTGGTAAGGGCAGACATGGCGTTATACAGATGGGTAAAACCGGTAGCACCGGCCTCAAGTGCCGCCATGACGGTTTCAGCATCGGCATCAGAGTGACCAAGGCACACGTGCACGCCCTGGCTTACCAGTTCAGCGATAATATCGGCTGGTACATTCTCCGGAGCAAGGGTGACGATAACCTTCCCCAGATCCTGACGACAAAACTGAGCTAATTCTGCATCGGTGATACAGCGGATAAACTTTTCCCGGTGAATGCCTTTTTTTGGCTTACTCAGGTGCGGCCCTTCAAAGTGGATACCGAGAATGCCGGGCAGTTGCTGTTCAATAGCCCCGGCCATAGCTTCGGCGGCCGTTTCAATCCGCCCGATATCATCGGTGATCAGTGTTGGCGTCATGGCAGTGGTACCAAACCGGCTATGAGCCTCACGGATACGGCTCAGCCCCTCAATACTGGTATCAGTATTAAACAGTGCACCACCGCCTCCGTTTACCTGCACATCCACAAATCCGGGGGCAAGCAGACCATCCAGATGGATCATCTGTGCCCCGGGTTGCGGCGCCAGGGAGAGCACCTGATTCCCTTCAACGGTGACAGTGGCATTGTCATGCATTTTCTCACCGTCGAAGAACTGTCTGGCCTGATAAGTTATCGACATAATATGCCCTACAATGTCTGAGTGACTTTATTCAGGCCGGCCGGGGCATCGGGATTGTATCCCATTGCCTGGGCAACCTGTTCCACATCCAGATAAAAGCGCTGCAGTAATGTCAAAGGCGCCAGTCTTGGATGAATGTCTTTGACCGGCTGGGTCATATTGCACAGGGTGGCACCCCGGCGACCCACTTCAATAATCTGTTCTCTGTGGCTATTGAAAGACTCATCCTCAATGGTGAGATCGATCACCGCCAGCTTTTTCTCCACCAGGGTAACCGGACCATGTAAAAACTCGGCGCTGGAAAAAGCTTCGGCATGCACACTGCAGACTTCTTTCAGTTTGAGCGCAATTTCACGGCTGATGGCATAGCCAAACCCGCGTCCAAGCACCACACAATGGCGCAGGTCACGAACAAAACTGACATCTAACTGAACCGGAGAATCGATGCTCTGTTGCAGTTTATCCGGCAGGCTTTTAAGAGCCTCAATCAAATCATTATCCTGCTTCCAGTAGGCCACCATCTGCAGCAGTGCACTGAGAGTACAGAGATAACTTTTGGTTGCCGCCACGGCTTTTTCTTCGCCGGCGTTAAGGGGCAATACCATATCTACCATCTTTGCCAATGGCGAGCTGATATCGTTGACCAGCGCTACCACTAACGCGCCGGCCTTTTTTGCTGATTCTGCCTGGGCCAGAATGTCAGGGCTGCGGCCGGATTGCGAAATAACAATCACCAGAGCCTGACTGAGGTTCAGTGACTTACCGTACACGCTCGCCACGGAGGGTGCTGAGGCGGTAACGACGGTACCGGTTTCCACTTCAATAAGATACTTGGCAAACACCCCGGCATGATCGGAAGAGCCCCGGCCAACCATCAGTACAAAAGCCGGATTAAAGTTTCTGATCCGTTCGCCCAGCTGGCTGCAAGCCTGTTGGTTTTCCTGTAACTGAGTTTGAATACGTTGTGGAGTTTGTGCGGCTTCCTGAGCCATCAGACTGATCGACATCAAAGGTTCTCACTTATGGCGTTTTTCTGTTTAACAAAGAGTATGGCCCCGACTTCCGGGCTATGAATGGCGGCTTTAATATGCGGTTTCACATCTTCAGCCAGCCATGGATGTAAAGGTGTTGCCAGACCACCAATCATTGCCAGTCGGGGAGGGTGATAGGTTAACAATTTTCTGGATAGCTGATTAATATAGTCCGCCGCTGACATAAGAATATCCAGCGCTATCGCATCCTGCTGAGATTCGGCCTGTTCGATCACCAGTGGTGCCAGCCGGGCGTAGGCAGAGGGAGGCAGGTTCGCCATTTTTTCAGCCAGCTGCTGGGCGTCAGTGCACTGAGTATGACTGAGCAGCCGCGGCACCAGCTCAGAAACAGGTCGCAAACCATCCAGTGCCAGCAGGCTGTTGATTACTGCCTGATGTCCGATCCAGGCACCGCTGCCCTGGTCGCCAACACTGAAACCATAACCGCCAAAAGCATGCTGCTCACCATCCACACGAGCCATGCCCACAGAGCCGGTACCGGAGATAATAACTGCACCATCTTCACCATCATGGGCGCCAAGACAGGCGATTTCCAGATCTGTAGTGATATGCATTTGTGCAAAAGGGTGATCCCATTGCTCCAGCATTCGGCGATATTTAGGCAAATTGACACCTGCCAGACCAACACCGGCATAAAGCTGATCAATATGATCTGATGACAGCCCGGCGTCTTTAAGCGCCTGCTCTGTGGCACAGAGTATCGAATTGATTGCCAAATCAAGCCCCTGATTGGGGTTGGCGGGCCCGGATATGCCTTCGCCAAGGGCGGTGCCTTGCTCGTCAGTCAGCAACACGCGACATTTACTGCCGCCACCGTCTACCCCCAGGAAAAATTTTTGCTGGCTAGTCATACTTTACCTTTTACATGCATAGCTGAAAGGATTGAATTACAGAGGTCAACCAGAAGGAAAGAGAATAACAGAGAGATGACAGCGTTGTCATTCAGTTTCCTTACTACAATATTGTTATCTTTCATACTTACTCTATCCCGCAGCTTGGGTTGATGCGCTAATTATCCAACCGAGGATGAGCTACAAAGACTAACAGTGACCACGAAGCTTAACAGTCGGAATTATTGTTAACATAAATGACAGCGCTGTCATTTATGTTAACAAAGGTTCTCAGGATTGCAAAGGGTTTGTGCCGGAATAAGTTTACAGAATGATAAAAAAGAATAAGCAGGGAGCCCGGGCTGCCCTGCTGACATGACAAAGCGTCTGTTCTTACTGCTGAGTTTTCAACCTTTTACCTGCTGCATATACTTCGCGGTCAGGCGATGAATTTGTTGCATTGAAAACAGTTGCGCGTAAATAGGCGCTAACAGCCCCTGTTCACGCAACTGATTAAAATCCTCATTGCTGAGTGTGTTCAGTTTTTCTTCATTAATACCAAAAATGCCATTAATCGTCAGTTCTTCACCATTCTTCATCTTTATTTGCATATCTCTGGGAGCCAACAGGCCTTTTTGTTCCAGCATCTCCACAAACTTTATCGACTGTTGTGTATCGTTAATGTAGCTGGCAATAGATTTGGCTCTGGACTGCAGGAACTCGGTCTGTTGTCCCTGTTCATCAAACAAGGGATATTCTTTGTCTTTTCCGACCAGCGGGTGGTTTTCATCAATACACACTGCCAGCTCTTCAGAGCCTTGTTCTTTCTGGCCAATAGAGAAAGGGGCGTTGCGCATTGACTGAGGCATATAAGGCGCTGTCCATTGTTCGCTCTGACAATAAAGGTTGCAGCCTCTTTTCAGTCCCATCATTGCCACCGTATGCAGCTGTTGCGTGCTCTCATTACGCACAAATACGATAGGAAATTCGGCCGCGACACCGACAAACTCGCGCACCAACACCGGAATAACATGATCTTCGGCAAACAGCTGAGACAGGGCTTTGTTGTCCACCTTAAGTTTAGCGTGGGCGTCTTTATCAACCGGAACTATCTTTTCGCTCATAAACTACCTTCAAATACCAAGAAAAATTTGCGCAATACTTTGACACAGAATGTGGCCAATGACGAGCGCCGTGTTTTTACGCTATCACTGAGGGTAAAACGACGCAGGTCTGCTGACCAATAAAAGGGTGATCAGTGAAAATAGTTGTAAAATGATAACGCTGTCATTAATGTAAAAAACGTTCTGCGTGCGAAGTGCAACGCACCTTATTGGGCTCAAGAGGCGGTTATGTCAAACAATCCCATTCAAAAACTGGTAATTCTTGGTGGCGGCACAGCAGGCTGGATGGCAGCTTCAAGTCTTAAAGACACGTTTCCGCAACTGAATATCACTGTTGTTGAATCATCAGAAATCGGCACCATAGGTGTTGGTGAGGCAACCATTCCTACCATACGGCGTTTTTATTCCATGCTGGGCCTGACAGACGAAGAGGTCATCAGAGCCACTCAGGGGACCTGTAAACTTGGAATTCAGTTCAATGGCTGGCTAAGCCCCAAAAGCAGCTTTCTTCACCCCTTTGGCAGCTATGGTGAAGCGCTGAATGGCATTCCATTTCATCACTACTGGCTAAAGCACAATAGCGCGGAATCAGCCGGGCAACTCGAACAATACTGTGTTGCGGTGCAACTCGCCAAGCAGAATAAATTCTGTTTACCGCCATCGAAGCCACAATCTGCACTGTCAGTGTTTGACTGGGCCCTGCATCTTGATGCGGGACTATTCGCCGGATTGTTACGCAGGCATGCTGAAGAGAATGCTGTTCAGCGAATCGATGCTACCGTTACTGAAGTTGAAACCAGCGCAGAAAATGGCTTTATCACCGCCCTGAAGCTGGATAACGGACAACGGGTAGAAGGGGAGCTGTTTCTTGATTGTAGTGGCTTCAAAGGGGTACTGATTGAACAGACATTGAAAACCGGTTATCAGGACTGGAGTCGGTGGCTGCTCTGTGATTCAGCAGTAGTGGCACAGAGCGAATTACAGGGCGATCCAGCTCCTTATACTCAGGCAAATGCACGTACAGCGGGATGGCAATGGAAAATTCCACTGCAGCATCGCCAGGGAAATGGACTGGTGTACAGCAACACACACCAGACAGACAAGCAGGCAGAGGCAGAGTTGAGAGCTAATATAGAGGGAAAATTGCTGCAGGATCCCAGAGTGCTGAGATTCACGCCGGGACGAAGGAATAAGTCATGGAACAAAAACTGTATCGCACTTGGCCTGGCGGCAGGCTTTTTTGAGCCGATTGAAAGCACAAACATTGCACTGATCGAAACCGCTATCGAGAAGATCAAGCTGTTATTCCCCGATACAGGATTTCAGCCTGCGCTCAGAGATGAATTTAACTACAGAATAGAAAAAGAGTATGAGAGCGTGCGCGACTTCGTGATTCTGCACTATTGCCTGAACCAGCGGCAGGAACCGTTCTGGCAGGAATACCGGCAGATAAGCATCCCGGACACCCTGGCACACAGAATTGAGTTATTTAAGGCCAACGGCATGCTGCCTCGTCAACGCCATGAAATATTTCAGCCTAACAGCTGGCTGGCGCTGTTTGACGGTTACCAGTGCTACCCACTGCGCTATGATCCGAGTATTGAAAAGATCCCCCTGGATCTTATCAGGCAGGGGCTGGCCGGAATGCGTCGCAGCATAGCCAGCGCCGTGGAAAACAGTCCACCGCATACTGCTTATCTTCAGCGCTGTCAGCAGGGTTAAGGCATTTGTTCAGCGTTTCTTTGCTGTAAATATTGATGCTGAGGATCAAAGTTAAGGCTGCAACGGTACAGAAACTCCTGAATTTTCCTGATATTCACCTGCTTGTCAGTGGGTGAGGGAGGCCTTAGCTTGTCTGGATCAGGAAAGGTTCCGGTACCAGCCAGCAGACAATGCCAGGAAACGGGTGAATAATAGCGGCTGATATGTTCACGACGCAATTCTTCAGCCAGGTTACCGCCACTGTGCCAGACATCCAGAATGTGACGCAGAGTGTCTGACAGGTTCTGCTGATTGTTCTGGCAATCAAGCCAGTACGGCGAATCTGTGCGGGAGCTGGTGATATAGTGGCCAACAATGTAATCCCGGATGCCCTCAAAATAACCTGAAATACTGGCGTTGTAGGCGTCCTGGTTTTGTTCTGTAAACTGGCCTTTTTCATAGGCATCCACAAACAGCGCCGCTGCCTGTTGCACTAAAAACAGAGCAGTCGCCTCCAGGGGTTCAATAAATCCCTGGGACAGCCCTATCGCCAGACAATTCTTATGCCAGTGTTTTTCCAGTCTGCCCACCTTCATCTTAAGATGTCGAGCAGGCACATCCTGATTCAGCAGCCCAAGTGCAGACCTCAGCTCAGTTTCAGCCTCATCGGCACTACAATATTTGCTGCTGTACACATAACCATTACCATTTCTGTTGGTAAGAGGAATCTGCCAGCGCCAGCCATGTTTCATTGCAGTTGACAGGGTCTGTGAGGGTAAGTGAGAGTCGGGTGGGCTGGGAATAGCCACTGCTGCGTCATTAAACAGGTTGGACTCAAAGCCTACAAACGGCACCTTGAGCGATTTTTGCATCAGCACGCCGGCAAAGCCTGAGCAGTCGACAAAAAGCTCAGCGTCAATCTGCTCTCCCTGCTCGGTCAGCAAGCTTAGGATATGCCCGCTATCTGACCTAATCACCTGATTAACCTTGCCTTCTTTGTGCCTGACTCCCAATTCCTGTGCTTTTTCTTTCAAAAAACGTCCCAGTAAAGCCGAGTCAAAGTGATAGCCATAGGCTGGCTCAAAGGGAAAGTTGTAGTGCGGCAGGGGGGCCAGATGTTTCTCAGCCAGCAACGGCGCGAGGAAGAACTGATTCGGGTGCGCGGGCATCTCGATGCCTTGTCTTCGCATCAGCGCAGAGTGAAAAAATGCCTGGGAGAATTGTTCATCCAGCCTGAATTTAAAGGGATGAAAGTAACTTTCAAAACCCGGTTTGACAGACCACTGACTGAAGGTGATCCCCACCTTGTAGGTGGCATTGCATGCTGGCATCCATTCTTGCTCGCGGATGTCCATCATATCAAAAAACTGTTTAAGGGCTGGCGTAGAGCCTTCTCCGACCCCGATAATACCAATATCACTGGACTCCAGCAGGGTGATACTGACCTCTTGCTTCTGCCAGTGTCTGGCCATGATCATGGCCGTCATCCAGCCTGCTGTACCGCCGCCCAGAATCAGTATACGCCTTGATTGGTTATTGCTTTGCATAGTTATACCCCATATGTCTCTATGCTACACGGGCAGTGATGACAGGAAAATAAAAAATCCCCGTTCATCAGAGCGGGGATTGTTTTATCGAACATCAGCTAACATGCAGCACTGTATTACCAGCGACCGCGGACTCCCATGGTCAGGCGTCGTTCATAAATATCCTGAGCAATAGTGAAGTCTTCCCACTGGTAGTACATATCTTCGAACTCTTCAGTCAGATTACTGCCAGAGAAGTAGACACTGATATTTTCATTAATATCATAACTGGCTGACATATCCAGATAGGTTGTTCCCTTAGCATACAAAGCGAGTCCGCCACCGCCAAAGTTACGACCATTCTGTTCAACAAAGCGCTCGGAACGATAATTGGCTGCCAGACGCACCTGTAAAGGCCCTTTTTCATACCACAACACTGCGTTGCCGGAGTTCTCTGAGTTGTCATTCAGCGGCAGCTTGTTGCCTTCAAAATCCCGCGTATCAGAGGTGCTCGGCGCATAGGTATAGTTCAGACCAGCACCAAAGCCACTCCAGAAGCCTGGCAGGAAGTCAAAGCCTTGCTGATAGGAAAACTCATAGCCTTTGATCGTACCGCCATCTCCATTAACAGGACCGCGGACCTGAACCTGACGACGCTCAACACCGTCTGCATCCGGCACGAACTCGGTGGTAACGTCTGTGGTCAGGTTCGACTCAATATCCATTTTAAACCATGCCACACTGAGCAAACCGGTATCAGAGAAATACCACTCAAGAGTCAGGTCATGATTGGTAGCGCGAGTCGGCTCCAGGTTAGGGTTACCGGTCCGGTTAGCTTCCACCGCATAGCGCTCACCAACAGGCACATCAGACACCTCACCCTGGTTAATAGTCGTGCTGACCGTCATACCACCACCCAGATTGCGGGTATCCAGACGGTTCATGGTTTTACCGTAACTGGCTCTGGCAATCAGGTCATCAGTCAGGTTAAGGCGAAGGTTCAGTGCTGGAAGGGTGTCAGTATAGGACTTCTCAGTCACTACTTCCCCAGCAGACTCGACCACACTGGCCGGACACGCCCGACATACGACGTCACCGAGCAGGTTCTGGGTCACGGTCAGGTCTGTTTTGATGTACTGTACACCAACATTGGCTTTATAGGGCATGCTGCCCAGTTCACCATCCAGTTTAAAGTTCAGATAAGCTGACTTACTGGTTTCCAGAACATTGTACGACTGATTGGGATCATTGTGCTTAAAGTTACCCGGGTAAAGTGCGTCCTGGAAGCCGATATGATCGTCCATTATCTCAGGATCAATAAAGTAGAAGTTGCCTATGTTGGCCGGTCCGAAATCATCCGACTGTATAACCCAGGATGAGGGGAGGTTGGCAAAATTCAGATAATTGTCATAACCAATTGTCTTATCGCCACCAGCACGACTGAATTCGCCATCGCCATTGGTGTCATTGGCGACTTCCCCCTGATCTTTCCACATTACGTCTGTACTCAGTCCGTCCTGTGAAATGGGGGCAAGCAATACATAGGTTTCACGGTTTACGTCACGACGACCTTTACGCAGGCCAAATTCGATGGTGGTTAAATCTGAGGATTCCAGACGATAGGTACCGTCGGCACGCAAGACATCCAACGTGGCTTCTTCGTAGTAGTTCTCTTCTGAATACGTGGAGATTATGGCGTAATCTTCCATGCTCTGACCCAGATCTGATGGGTAAGTCAGTTGTGGATGCTTACCACTGAAGTCGCGTATAACCGGAACCCGGCCAGATACCCCCTCAGGATGAACCGGGATTTCACCGGTACCATCGTTTCGGAACAGGCTTTGACTAGCGCCATCGGTCAGGAAAGACTGAGCGATGTTGTGGGTAGTCTCGCGCTGACCTTCGCCATGGATATAACGTACAGAACCGTTAAAAGCGCCGCCATTGTCAAAGTTGAACTCCAGGTTCATGTTTAACGAGTCGCGATCATTGGTGCGACTTTCTGAGGTGGAGGCGATACGTGGTGCATTCAGCACACCAGTGTTTGCGGTATATAAGTCTGAGCCGGCAAGTATGCCATCGGCAATTACGCCGCGCTTGGTCAGATCATCACCATGCTGTTCCCAGCCAAAATCTCCCCAGGCGTTGTCTGCCACCAGACCAATAGAGCGGTCGGCATCGTCCATGTCGGTATAAAAAACATCTGCGATCATTTCTACGGTGTCAGTTAATTGTGCCTGCATCGTAGTGGTAATACCCAGACGCTCACGTTCGGTATTCCGGTTCATGTTTCCGTAACCGATAAAAGTCACCAGCGCATCATTCTGATCGCCATCTCCTGTTCTGTCTTCACCGATGCCATCCCAGGCGTTGCCTTCAGTTTGGGCTCCGGACCAACCAATATTAGGTGTACCCAGGCGATAATTAGCCAGATTGACCCTGTCCCATGAAACAGAAGTTGATACGGCGAAGCGGTCGGTATTATAACCAACAAAGCCTGTGATCTTAGGGTCAGTCTCCCCTGTGTAATTACCACGGGACACTTCCGCAGAACTGGCAAAAGTCAGACCTTCATCCAGAGAGAAGGGTCTGATGGTTTTCAGGTCTAATGTACCTGAAATACCGCCCGCTAAAATATCGGAAGTAGGGGATTTATGAACATCAATTCCACTGACCAGCGCAGAGGGAATATCCGAGAAGTTGGGTTGCAAGGTGGTAATAGAGCCGGCGCTCAGAAACTGTTCACCGTTAAGTAAGGTGCCAACTGAACCAACGCCGCGGATGTTGACGCCAGAACCTTCACCGGCTGAGCGGTTAATCTGTATACCCGGCACCCGCTGCAAGGTATCGGCAATAGTAATATCCGGCAATTTACCAATATCATCGGCAGTAATACTGTCGAGAATACCGTCAGCAAAGCGTTTATTGTTTAAGTCAGCCTTAGTCGAAGCTCGCAGGCCCCTTACCTGGATAACTTCTACGTCTTTTCCCTGAGCGTTATTTTCTTCGTTATCCTGTGCAATGGCGTTATGCGAGCTCACAGTCGCAGTCACCATCATTGCCAGGCTAATGCCCTGGGTGATTTTATTGAGTTTGGTTGGTGTCATGATGATGCCCTCTCATGAAGCTGTTTGTTGTTGCGATGACAGCGTTGTCATTCGCTCTTATTTAAAATGACAACCACCGCCCCTGTTGATGACAGCGTTGTCATTAGAGATAAACTTACAACATAATTTTCATGGCTGCAACCTATGTGTTACAAAAAACTTACATGCTCAGCGGTAAAAGACTCCTAACCCATTGCTACAAGACAAAGGGCTGGTATTTGGGCCGCTCATCATGTTTACTACCAAAAATATACATCTGCCGGGAAATTAAATGAAATCAACCATTAAGGATGTTGCACAACTGGCCGGCGTGTCGATAAAAACCGTTTCCAGAGTGATCAATAAAGAAGCTTCCGTAAGGGCTGATACCATTGAGAAAGTCAATCAGGCCATACGTGAACTCAATTATGAGCCCAATCTGGCGGCCAGAAATCTGGCTGGCACACGTTCCTATACCATTGGCTATGTCTATGATAACCCCAATGCCTACTATGTTATTGACATGCAAAACGGCATTCTGGGCGAGTGCAAAGAGAGGGGATACGAGCTGGTGATCCATCCCTGCAAATCGAGCTCCCCGAATATCTGCGATGAGCTAAAGAACATGGTAACCAAATCTCAGTTAGCGGGTCTGGTGATTTCACCACCATTATCTGAAATGCCGGAAGTACTCGAAGCATTGGCAGAGATGGATCTTCAGTTTGTACGTATCATTTCCGGCTCAGGAAAAAAGCCCGAATCCACACCCTGTATATTTGTGCATGACCATGAAGCCGCCTTACACATCACTGAACATTTAATCGATCTGGGCCATAAGAACATTGCCTTTATCAGTGGTGATAAAGGCCACAGATCAACCGGCGAACGGTACAATGGTTACTGTGAAGCTTTAAAGAATGCGGGTCTTAAGATCGACGCCGATTATCTCTATGAAGGCCAATACTCCTTTGAAACCGGGGTCAAAGGCGCCAAACAGTTACTGAGCCTGGATTCACCTCCCAGTGCTATCTTTGCCTGTAACGATGAAATCGCCGCCGGAGCCTTGTTCGCATCGAGATTGATGAATGTTGCTGTGCCAGAGCAGTTGTCCATTGCCGGATTTGAGGACAGTCCCTTTTCGCGCCAGACATGGCCCAAGCTCACAACCGCAGCGCAGCCAACTAATATCATCGCCAGAAAAGCTGCTGAATTATTAATCAGTCAGATCGTTGCGCAACGCACCGGTAAGGGTAAGACCATTCAACACCAGCATTTTGAACCGGATTTGGTGGTCAGAGAATCGACCCAGAGAATACAGCAGTGAAAATGCTTTCGGATAGTATTGTGGTATTAACCGGGGCCGGTATTTCAGCAGAGTCCGGGCTGAGAACCTTCAGAGACAATAATGGCCTGTGGGAGCAGCATCGGGTGGAGGAAGTGGCCACGCCGGAGGCTTTTGAATCTAATCCTGAACGGGTTTACCGGTTTTACAATGACCGGCGTGCGCAACTAGCCGAACCGGCAATTCAGCCCAATCCCGCCCACCTGGCACTGGCCGAACTGGAAAAAGCCTGTTCGGGGGAGTTTTTACTGGTGACACAGAATGTCGATGATCTGCATCAGCGTGCAGGCACCCGTAATATTATTCCCATGCATGGCCAGCTCAGGCAAGCCAGATGTCTGCGTTCAGGAGAAGTAACAGAGATCGTCACTGATCTGGATGCCAGTAATCGGTGTGACTGCTGTCAGCCACCTGCGCCAATGCGCCCGAATATTGTCTGGTTCGGTGAGATCCCTCTGCAGATGGACAGAATCCAACAGGCTCTTTGCCAGGCAGATCTGTTTATCGCCATAGGGACATCCGGACAGGTTTACCCTGCGGCCGGTTTTGCGGCACTTGCCGCTGAATGTGGTGCTCACACCGTTGAACTGAATCTTGAGAAAACCGGTGGCACCTTTGAGCAGGGTTTTTACGGAAAAGCAACCGAAGTCGTGCCAGATTTTATCAACAGGTTATTGGGAGGCGCTGATGTTGGCTGACTTTCATCCATACTGGCTGGAATTTATCACCATAGCCAGTGTCCATCTGCTCGCGGTGGCCAGTCCGGGACCAGACTTTGCCATTGTGGTTCGCCACAGTATTCGCTTTGGTCGTCGGGCGGCTATTGTCACCAGCCTTGGTGTTGGTACGGCAATCCTGCTGCATGTTGCCTATTCCATGCTGGGGATTGGCCTGCTGATCCAAACCACGCCCTGGTTATTTACTGCGCTGAGCTATCTGGCCGCCATCTATCTGGGTTACCTCGGCATTATGGCGCTGAGAAGTCGCCTTCAACAGGCCGAACCAGGCGTAAATCAAAAGGGCGCAGAAGGGACAGCATTGTCGGACAAGAAAGCCTTTGTGGTAGGTTTTGTAACCAATGGACTGAACCCCAAGGCGACGCTGTTTTTTCTGTCGTTATTTGCCGTAGCCATCTCGGCGCAGACACCGATACAGATCAAGCTTTTCTATGGCGCCTATCTGGCACTGGCCACTGCTTTGTGGTTTGTCAGCCTGTCTTTTTTGCTCAGTACCCCCAGAATCAGACAGTTTCTCACTCAACAAGGCTACTGGTTTGACCGTCTGATGGGAGTGCTGTTGATTGCACTGGCCCTGAGATTGATTTTCCCCGGTGAAGGCTGACATCTTTACTGTCTTCACACATGATAAAGCTGATAAAATGTCAGATGATTCACTTTAAAGTATTGGACAGGTTGCGTGCAGGAAAACAAAAAACTTGAGTTAGGCGGTACCATGAGCAAGGCCCTTAACGGGGAATTCATAGTGGATTTGCAGGCAGTACTGAAAGAAGGCTGGAACATCACCCAGGTCACCAAATGGTCACTGGTTCAGGCCCTGATGATGGTTTTTGCGTTGGTATTGCTGGTGGTGCTGATCAGTTTTAATCTGATCCAAAATCAGGGCGGCGACATACTGGATCCAAATATTCAGTTTTATGTGGAGCTGCTGATTACCCTGATAACTGCACCATTGATTACGGGCTTGTTGATGATGGGCGTCAATCACAGTATTGGCGGTGTATCCAGACCCTCTCATCTGTTTCACTTCGTTCCCCGGACTCTGGTGCTGGGGCTGGCAACCCTGATGGTCAGCCTGTTGGTCAATCTGGGGCTGATGCTGCTGGTGGTGCCAGGGTTATACCTGATGATAGCCTGCAGTTTCACGCTGCCACTGATTGTTGAAAAGGGGCTGTCTCCCTGGCGTGCCATATATACTTCGGTGCGGGTTGTCAGCCATAAATGGCCGCAATTTGTCATGCTATATCTGCTCTTCGCGGTGCTCTTTATGTTGGTGGTTGCCACTTTGGGTATCGCCCTGATATGGGTAGGCCCACTGTATTACAATGTTAAGGGTGTGCTATACAGGGATATCTTCGGCATTGCCGTACGCTTTAAACCTGAGAAGGGAGAAAACAATGCAGAATCCATATTCTATGCGTAAAACCCCGCTTCAGATCGGTCTTCGCATACTGTTTCTGGTTTGCGTTTTAGTAGCGCTGATTTATCCTTTTTTACAACGGGAACCCGAGTACGGCGTGCCTGTGCCGGAGGAAATGTCTCATCCTATCCCGGATTTCGCGGATATTGAAAATATTCCGGCTAAGAAACAGGCTTTTTTTGACTATTTACGCCCTGCGGTGAAATACCATAATCAGATTATCCTGAAGGAGCGCGCGTTGTTGCAGGCCCTGCAACAGAAAGTGGCCAGTAACGAAAGCCTGAGCAAAGTGCAAAAGCGCAAGCTGGCTAAAATAGCCAGGAAATACGGCCTGGACGAGGCGCCGCGTGATAGCAGGGACTTCAGTCGCTTGCTGCGCCGGGTAGATATCGTGCCGCTGGAGCTGGTGCTGGCTCAGGCGGCCAATGAGTCTGCCTGGGGAACATCCCGATTTGCCCGCAAAGGCTATAACTTTTTTGGCATGTGGTGCTTCCGTCGCGGTTGTGGCTTTGTTCCCAGTGCCCGGGACGATGATGCCGCTCACGAAGTGGCAAAATTCCGCGATCTTTCCCATGCAGTCAGTGCTTATCTGCGCAATATCAATACCCATTACGCCTATAGCGAGCTGCGGGGTATTCGCGCCACATTACGCAATAATCAGCAGCAGATCGCTGCCGAGCCACTGGCACAGGGGCTCATGAGCTACTCAGAACGCGGCCAGGATTATATTGATGAGCTACTGGAAATGATTAGATTTAACCGCAAGTATATTGGCGCATGATAAAGCAAGCTATCATCCTGACCGCCCTTGGCTGGCTATGTGCAATGCCGATACAGGCAGATACACTCGAACTTGATTATGGCAGCCTGTACAGTCATACGCGAAAGCTGGATGCTGAAACTATGCCTGCGCTGCAATTCGCCTTTGGCTTTGCGCACCGGCAACAAAAGCGGCTCTGTAACATCAATGAGGCATTTATCCATACCCAGAAACAGAATATCGCCCTGAAGGTAACTCCCGAAAACCGCTTTACTGTGCCATCTGAGCAGGCACTGAAATTGGCCAGGGCGGTAGTCAATATTGAACTGGATGATATGGCCGATGATTGTGATATGTCGGTGCAACTGGAAACCACAGCAGAACATCTTAAATCTGATTACCCGTTGCACGAATTGCAGTCATTGCAGCGTCAGTACATGGCATTCTTCGACCAAATGGGTGGCTTTATGTCGTTTCTGATGCCAGAGGTGCGGGGTCTGATCATTCACTTTGCTCAGCAACCGGCGCAACAAGCTAAAATCGATGGTGGGATAGCACTGCCGGATATCAGCGACAATCAGTTGCGCCTGAGCAATCAATGGTTGGAGCAACAGAATGAGGCAGAACTGCAGTTGCCGGCCAAACCCATGCGTATTGTGGCCTGGGTTGAATAACAGATGAAATCTGACTTAACTCAGATTAATCACCTGCACTGCGGGAGCCATATCAGAAGCTGAAGAATCCGTCACCATCGGTTCAGGCTGATCAAAAGCAATATCGCCATCGGCAAAGGGGCTGTCCTGTGTCTGCAGACCCGCAAAATCAAACAGTCTGTTATCTGCCAGGTGTGAAGGCGTCACGCTTTGCAGTGCTCTGGCCATATTTTCAATCCTGCCGGGGTACTGTTTATCCCACTGCTGTAACATCTGCTTGATGACTTTACGTTGCAGATTCTCCTGTGAGCCACACAGATTACAGGGGATGATAGGAAACTGCATGTGCTGTGAATAACGATCTATGTCCTTTTCAGCACAATAGGCCAACGGCCGGATGACCATTTGTTTGCCATCATCACTGACCAGTTTTGGCGGCATGGATTTGAGCTTGCCACCATAAAACATATTCAGCAGCAGGGTTTCGAGCATATCGTCACGATGGTGACCAAGAGCAATCTTCGTTGCCCTGAGCTCTGTCGCCGTACGATATAAAATGCCGCGACGCAGTCTGGAGCACAACGAACAGGTGGTTTTACCTTCCGGGATCTTGTCTTTGACGATGGAGTAGGTATCTTCGGTCACTATCTTATAGTTAACGCCAAGCTGGCTCAGATATTCGGGCAGTACGTGGGCAGGAAAACCGGGCTGTTTCTGATCCAGATTGACCGCAATCAGCTCAAATTTGACCGGTGCAATGCGTTGCAGATACAACAAAATATCAAGCAGCGTGTAACTGTCTTTGCCTCCTGACAGGCAGACCATAATGCGGTCGCCATCTTCGATCATATTAAAATCTTCAATAGCCTTACCCACACCCCTGCGCAGGCGCTTTTGCAGCTTGTTAAAGCCGTATTTTTGTTTGGCTGTCAGCCCGGATAATTCCATCAGTATCTGCCCGGTAAAAATCAGGCGGCGATTATAACGAAATAAACCTGAGGGAGCTATTCGGCTGCTGGGCAATTATCTATGCGGATTGGTGCTACTGTTGTTGCCACCAGCTTTCTATCAACCGGAAGTTTGCCTGATTGGCCTTAAACAGCAGGTCGAACAGATCACCGATAACAGGCACTGAGCCTATAAGCAGATCGAGGAGAATATTGAACAGCATACGTGTCTGCATACTAAAGGGTACGCCCAATTGTCTGCCCAGCCAGAATATTCTCAGTGCAGGCAATAGCATAATTGCATCACCCAAAAAAGGTACCAGCCCAACCAGCGAGTCCAGTCCGAAGCGAATACCTAAAATTGAAAACCTGCTGTCTGTCAGCTCGGCCCAGTATTGCGCCGCTTTCAGCTCAGCAGGATATGCCTTCTGCGCCAATGACAGAGCCCTTATTTTTGCATCGGACTGATAAAGCCTTCCGGTTTCAGGGTCAATACATCGCAATCCAGTGCATCAATAACATGCTCGGCAGTGTTGCCAATCAGCGCCGCAGAAATACCATGACGGCCAACAGTGCCAAGCACCACAAGCTCAGCATCGATCTTTTTGGCAATGGAAGGGATCACGTCTTCCGGCAGACCTTCTTTGACGAAACAGTGTTCATCTGCCACGCCGTGGGTGCTGGCAAATGTCTGCATAGACTCGATATGATGCTTTTTCACCGATTCATTAAAATCGGAAGGATCAAACTCAGGGATCTCTACGGCAATATTTACCGGCGTACCGGGGTAGGAATTAACCAGATTAACCTGGCCCTTGAGGGTTCGGGCAAACGCCAGGGCTGTATGGGTCACCTGCTGGTTCAGTGACTGGTGATCCTTATCCTCTGTGCCCACATTGACCGCAGCAAGAATGTTACCTTGTTCGGGCCAGTCATGTTCTTTAACTAACAATACAGGTACAGGTGCTTTACGCATCAGATGCCAGTCAGTAGGCGTGAAAATGACCGATTTCAGGCCACCATGCTCATGAGTGCCCTTAACAACCAAATCATAATGGTTGTCGATCACCTCATAGATGATGCTCTCATAAGGGCGGTTATGCCAGACCACCTTGGCATCAATGGCGATATCCTTGTCTTTTACCTGAGCGTTGACCAGTTCCGTCAGCCATTCAGTTCTGTCATCCACCACGGCCTGGCGCATGGTTTCACGCTCATCAACCGATAACATGGTGGTCATTTCGTAGGAAAAATCATAGATAGACAGAAAGGCCGTAATACTGGCACCGGTCTTTTGTGCGATTAACAGGGCCCGATTCAGCGCTTTTTGTTTTTCCGTCGTCGGATCGATAACAACCAACAGTTTCTTGTAATTGACCATCTTCTGTCCCTTTTCAGTAAAGATGTTATAAGCCTATGTACAATCTAACTTTTTTTCCAATCTATCAGGTAAAAAACGGAGTCATTTTTGTTTCAGATCAAGGTTTAGTAACCCTGCCTGCTAATCTTTACCAGCTAATACCGGACTTTCTAATGCTTCTTTAAGTAATTCCGGCTTTAACAGCGTAATAAACTTACCATCCACCTGGATCATACCCAGCTTCTGAAAGCGGGTAAGCAGTCGACTGATGGTTTCTACTGTCAGTCCCAGATAGTTACCAATCTCAGCCCGGGTCATACTGAGCCTGAACTGAGTGGCAGAGAATCCACGCTGATGGTAGCGATTTGCCAGTTGTGTCAGGAAATAGGCCAGTCGCTGATGGGCCGTGCGTTTGTTCAGCAGTAACAACATGTCCTGATCCGACTGAATTTCGTTACTCATCATTCGCATGACCTGCTGTCTCAGTCGTGGCAGATCGCCGGACAACTGCTCAAGAGTCTGAAACGGGATCTCACACACCATTGAGGTTTCCAATGCCTGTGCGGCTGTCTTGTGAACCTTGTTGTTGATTGAATCAAAACCAATAATATCGCCGGGCAGATGGAAGGCCGTTATCTGTTCCTCTCCGTCACTGGCAAGGGCGTAGCTCTTAAACGAGCCTGAACGTACCGCAAATAAACTTCCCAGAGGATCACCGGACTGAAATAATTTGTCATTTTTCTGAAAAGGCCGTTTGCGCTGAATTATATTATCCAGTTTGTCCAGCTCACTACTGTTCAGGGTAAACGGCAGACAGAGCTGGCTGATACTACAATTCTGGCAACTGATGGCACATTCGCGATGCTGATTCATAAGGCGACTAAAGCTCTCAATAAATAAACTATTCCTGTATCAGCTTAGCATTAACTTGATACTGTTCACCAGCAGACTAAGGTCTTATCGCACGTATGTCTCAATTTGCCCCGCAAATTGGTTCAACAACATATACAGGCCAAAACCCAGCAGGCACAGGGCAATGATTTTTTTAGTCAGCCTGTGGCTCAGTAAGGGCTTAAGCTTATGGCTGACCACGCCGAGACTGATCAGCGCCGGCAGGGTGCCCAGCCCGAACAGGGCCATCACCATCGCACCGTTGAATGCGCTGCCGCTGGCCAGGCTCCAGGATAAGGTTGAATACACCAGGCCACAGGGTAGCCAGCCCCAGATAATGCCATAGGGCAGGGCTGCCAGTGGATGCTTAAAAGGCAGAAACTTTTTTGACAGCGGCACCAGCGGTTTCCAGATTTTGCCACCAAGCCTTTCAAGGATCGCCAGCCCCCTCCACCAGTCACCGATATAGAGTCCCAACGCAATAAGAAAAAGGCCACCGAACAGATTCAGTACCACCAGGCCATGACTCACCTGGTGAGAGAATATCGCCCCCAAACTGCCAGTCACTGCACCGGCGATGCTGTAACTAAAGATTCGCCCGGCATGGTAGCTCAACATGTAGGGCAGGGCAGACTTTTGTACAGGAATGGAGAAGGTCAGGGCACCAACGATACCGCCACACATGGCCACACAATGAACACTGCCGGCCATGCCAATCAGCAAGGCCGCCAGCCACAGCGACTCAGCGTTCATTTTGGTTGTTATCCTTATCGGCTTCTGGTTTGTCCTCATCAAACAGAATGCTAGTACCGTGACGTTCGAGATCTTCAAATTGGCCGGATTTAACCGCCCAGAAAAATACCACCACGGCCAGGGTGACCAGCAGGATAGCTATGGGGATCAGGATATAGAGAATGCTCACGAACGCGGCCCTTTATTTAATAATCGCACAGAGTTAGCTACCACCAGTATCGAGCTCAGGGACATGCCGATGACCCCCATCCAGGGAGTAAGATAGCCTGCCACTGCCAGGGGCAACACCGCCATATTGTAACCTAAGGCCCAGCACATATTCTGGATGATTTTGCGCCGTGTGAGTCTGGCCATAGCAAAGAGCTCCGGCAGCAGGGCCAGACTCGGTGTAACCAGAATAATATCGGCTGCATTCTTAGCCAGATCTGTGGCTCCACCAACGGCGACGGAGACATCGGCGGCAGCCATCACCGGCGTATCATTGATACCGTCTCCGATCATCATCACCGACTTACCCTGTTTCTGCAATGCCTGCAATTTCTGCAGCTTCTGCTCTGGAGAGCACTGGGCATAATACTCATCGATAGTCAGTTCATTGGCTATCCTGCGTACGTTTTCTTCGGCATCACCGCTGATAATAACCCGCTCATAAGAACTAAGCCGATTGAGCGTCTCTGTTGCATCCTCTCTGAGGCTGTCTGTCACCGTAAAGGCCGCCAGCAATTGGTTTCCGTTTTCCAGAAATACATTACAACCCTGCAGATCTTCAGGTACCTTGTTACGTATCAGTCTGGCACTCCCCAATCGGTAGCCTGTGCCGTTAACCGTTGCGCACAGGCCGTATCCCGGCCTGACTTCCACATCACTGACCTGTTCCGTTGTCGGGGCATCAAATGCCCGGGCGATAGGATGCTCAGAATGTTGCTCTATTGCACAGACAACAGACAGAATATGTTGTTGTGGGTGAGCAGATAAATTGTGCACAGCACTGAGACTAAAACGGCCCTGGGTGAGGGTGCCTGTTTTATCAAAAGCCAGCACCTTGATATTGGTGATGGTCTCAAGCAGATCCGCCCGCTTTAACAATAATCCGTGCCGGTTCAGACTGGCCATGGCACAGGTCAGGGCAGATGGGGTAGCGAGCCCAAGAGCGCATGGACAGGTCGCCACTAACACAGCGGCTGTAATCCAGAATGCATCAGGATTTCCGACCCAGGTCCAGAAGCCCCAGGTGAGGGCGGCTATTAACAGCACCGCCATCACAAAATAGCGCGCTACTTTGTCGGCCAGCTGCGAAATGGCTGGTTTACTCAGCAGCGCCTGATCCTGCAAGCGCAGGATCTGATTCACCAGTGCTTCTTTAAGGGGCCGGGACACCTCCAGTGTCAGGCTGCTGTGCTGATTAATGGTGCCGCCATAGACTTTATCCCCGGCTTGTTTGACCACAGGTGAAAACTCTCCCGTTAACATGGACTCATCCACGTAGCTTTTACCCTGAGTGACAACACCATCCACAGGAATGGTTTCACCACTTCGCACCAGCACCACCTGGCCGGCCTTGAGGATCTTGGCCAGACAATCAGTTGTCTTTCCCTCGCTCAGTAAGCGCGCGGTAACCGGAACATACTGGCTCATATTGGCGGAGATTAACGCCGCCTGGTGACGGGATCGGTGCTCAAGATAACGGCTGATCAATAACAAGAAGATAAACATGCACACCGATTCAAAGAACACTTCCCCCTGTTCCAGTACAGTGGCTTTGGCACTGGCAATAAACAGCGCCCAGATAGCAATGGAGATGGGCACATCCATATTTACCGTAGCGGCTTTCAGGGCTCTTATTGCGCCTCTGTAGAAGCCGGCACCGGAAATCAACACCACCGGAAGGGTCAGCAGCAGGCTGACCCAGTGCAGGAACTGACGAATATCGTCATCAAGATTACCAAACAGCCCAAAATACAAGGCAAAGGCAATCATCATAACCTGCATGGTCATTATCCCGGCCAGGCCCATTCGCTTGAGGAATGACTGACTGGTACGTTTAAATTGCTCTTCATGTTGCTGTGGCTGAAAGGGCAGGGCGTGATACCCGATTTTCTCAATCGCAGCAAGAATATCGCTTAAGTTAATCCTGGCCGGATCCCAGCGCACAAGGGCCCGTCTGGCACTGGCATTGACGCCCACCTGAGCGACTCCGGCTAACACACTTAGCTTCTTTTCAATCAGCCAGGCGCAAGCCGCACAACTTATTCCCTCGATACTAAGCTGGATGACACTGAGTTTGTCGTCAGTGGTGACGAACTCTTCCTGTAATTCCGGCTGATCATACAGCCTGAGTTTATTCAGCGTCTGTTCCAGTGCACTGTCGTCAGCTTTATTCGCCGGTTCAGTACGAAACTTATAATAATCGTCCAGGCCATTGGCAACGATAGCTTGTGCCACCGCCTGGCAACCGGGGCAGCACATCTGCCTTTTTTCCCCGAGCACCTCAGCAATATAGCGGTTAGGCTCAATAACGTCCTGATGACAATGATAACAATGCACGCTCTGGCAACCTGATGTTAAGGGATAAAAACAATGGGCTCTTGCTGTGGCAACCCGACTACCTGATAGATCCGCCACTGCTGATCAAAAGGTTCGAGAGTAAGATGCCACTTGCCGGAGATATCACGGGGTAGCTCTGCGCTGTAACGTCCGACACTGTCCCGGGTCAACATCACCTGAAAATCATTTTCCTCAAGTGTCGGGTGCTGAAAGAACAGCTTAAGCGCCGTACCCTGTTCAGGTGCAGACCGGGTAAATTCAAGCACCAGCTTTTTTTGTCTGATGCTAAGGTGTGTTGCTATGCCCAGTTCTTCTGCCTTACGGACTTTATCCAGGCGCATATTAATGGCCTTACCTTCCTTGTAATAATCTTCGATGACCATACTGTCCTGGCCACTGGTGGCCAGTCTCAGTAAGTTGATACTCAAACCAATAGAAATCACAGGAATGGCTATTAAAAACCAGGGCCAGAACTGCTTGTACCAGGGTGGGGGCTTAGGGGTCATGATCTTCCGGTTCGCTTTAAATGATAAAAAGCCCCGTCAGAACGAGGCTTTTGGGATGAGCTGAACGTTTGTCTTATTGTTCCTGAGACAGACTGTATACATAAGCGGTAAGCAAATGGATTTTATTTTCACCCAGTATATCCTTCCAGGCAGGCATCACACCGTTGCGACCGTGGGTAAGGGTCTCAGTAACGGCTTTTTCGCTGCCACCATAGAGCCAGATATTGTCCGTAAGATTTGGTGCACCCATGGCGTAGTTACCTTTACCATCCTGTCCGTGGCAGGCCGCGCACGCGGCAAATCTGGACTCACCGGCCCGGGCAAGATCCGGATCCACCTTACGGCCACTCAGGCTAAGGGTGTAGGCGACGATTTCCTCAATACCTTTCTCACCAAAGGAATCTATCCAGCCAGGCATAACACCCTGACGCCCCTGCAATAAGGACGTCCGAATTTGTTCAGGACTGCCGCCGTATAACCAGGCATCATCGGTCAGGTTCGGGAAACCACGCATGCCACGTGCATCAGAGCCATGACACTGGGCACAGTTTTGTAAAAACAACCGCTGACCTACTTTAAGGGCCTCAGGATCCGTAGCCAGATCGGTGACATCCCGTTTGGCATAAGCTTCGAAAATGGGTCCAAAGCGTTCTTGTGCCTGCTGCATCTGGCGGTCATATTCCACCAGTTCGCCGTTTTCCAGCGCCTGCTCCGCTGCAGCACGGGACTCTTCCAGACTACGTACGTCCTGGTTTGAACTTTTCCAGCCAAGCAGACCGGCAAAGTTACCCAGACCAGGATACAAGGCCAGGTAAATAACACCCCATACGATGGTGACATAGAACATAATGGTCCACCAACGGGGCAGGGGGTTATTGATTTCCACAATACCATCAAAATCATGATGCATATCGTCGCCTTCCTCGACGCCGGTCATGTTTTTTAAACACCAGCGCAACAGAAGAAAGCAGCCCAGGATTGTCCCCAGGGTGATGACTGAGATAAAAATGCTCCAAAAGCTACTCATTGCTAGATGACTCCCGCTTATTTTGTTGTGCCTTGTCCTGAGCGGACTTGTCGTCGTCAAACACCAGATTGGCGGCTTCATCAAAGCCTTTTTGACTGCGTTTGCTGTACGCCCAGATAACAATGGCAACAAAAATGACAAAGATGGCTACAGTCCAGATGACGTTAATGGTGACCGCATCCATATCAGTTCAACGCCTTGCCAAGTGACTGCAGGTAAGCAATCAGCGCCTGCATTTCTGTTTTACCTTTGACCGCATCCTTCGCGCCTTCAATATCCTCATCGGTATAGGGCACACCAAAGTCGCGGAACACTTCCATTTTCTTGGCCGTCAGTTCACCATCAAGGGTATTTTCTGCCAGCCAGGGGAAACCCGGCATATTCGACTCAGGTACAACGGCTCTGGGGTCAATCAGGTGAACTCTGTGCCATTCATCGCTGTAACGACCACCGACACGAGCCAAATCAGGACCGGTACGCTTTGAGCCCCACAGGAACGGACGCTCCCACACGGACTCTCCGGCAACCGAATAGTGACCATAGCGTTCGGTTTCAGAACGAAAAGGGCGAATCATCTGACTATGACAACCCACACAACCTTCGCGAATATAGATATCTCTGCCTTCCAGTTCCAGGGCAGTGTAAGGTTTGAGCCCATCCACCGGCTCTGTGACCTGGCGCTGGAACATCAAAGGAGCAATCTCCACCAGAGCACCGAAGCTGATCACCACCAGAATCAGGATGGCCAGCAGACCGGTATTTTTCTCTACTATCTCATGTACGTTTTTCATATCTGCCTGTTACCTTATGCCGGTTGCGCTTCAGCTTGCAGGCTGTTTTTGGGTGCCCGTATGGTGCGATAGCAGTTATATGCCATCAGCAACATACCAGCGACAACAAAACAGCCACCTATAAAGCGGACAAAGTAGAAGGGCTTGGACGCCTCGATACTTTCGATGAAGCTGTAGGTGAGGGTGCCATCAGTATTGACGGCACGCCACATCAGGCCCTGCATAACGCCGGAAATCCACATGGCGACGATATACAGCACCACCCCAATAGTGGTCAGCCAGAAGTGAATATTGATGAGATGGGTACTGTACATACGAGGCTGCGCAAAAAGTACCGGAATCAGGTGATAGATGGAGCCGATAGAGATCATAGCAACCCAGCCAAGTGCCCCTGAATGCACGTGCCCCACAGTCCAGTCGGTATAGTGAGATAAAGCATTCACGGTTTTAATCGCCATCATCGGCCCTTCAAAGGTGGACATACCATAGAAAGACAGTGACACAATCAAAAAGCGCAGAATGGGATCGGTACGCAGCTTATGCCAGGCCCCTGACAGGGTCATGATGCCATTGATCATCCCGCCCCAGGAGGGGACAAACAGGATCACCGACATCACCATTCCTAAAGACTGCGTCCAGTCGGGCAGAGCGGTGTAATGCAGGTGGTGCGGGCCGGCCCAGATATAGAGTGAAATCAACGCCCAGAAGTGCACCACAGACAGACGGTAAGAATAAACCGGACGGCCGGCTTGCTTGGGCACAAAATAATACATCATGCCCAGAAACCCTGCGGTCAGGAAAAAGCCAACGGCGTTATGCCCGTACCACCACTGCACCATGGCATCCACGGCACCGGCATAAAGTGAGTATGACTTGGTAAATGAAACCGGTACCACCATGGAGTTGGCAATATGCAGTACTGCAACTGTCAGAATAAAGGCACCAAAAAACCAGTTGGCTACGTAGATATGGGAGGTTTTCCTGATCACCAGAGTCCCGAAGAAGTTGATGGCGTAAGCCACCCACACCAGCGTAATCAGGATGTCTATAGGCCACTCCAGCTCCGCGTACTCTTTGGATGATGTCAGCCCAAGGGGCAGGGTGATAGCAGCCAGAACAATAACCGCCTGCCATCCCCAAAACGTAAAGGCTGCCAGTTTGTCACTGAAGACCTTTGTCTGACAGGTTCGCTGCACGACATAGTAGGATGTCGCAAACAAGGCGCAGCCACCGAATGCGAAAATCACCGCATTAGTATGCAAAGGCCTGAGTCTGGAGTAGGTGAGCCAGGGCGTATTAAAATTAAGCTCTGGCCAGATTAGCTGGGCAGCGATCAATACACCAACGCTCATGCCGACAATTCCCCATATCACCGTCATGACGGCGAACTGTCGCACTACCTTATAGTTATATTCCGGATGTGCTCGACTGGTTTCATTCATTTTTTTGAATCTTCCGCTACTGAGATGAATTGTTTTGTTACCTGATAACCATAGGAAACCAAACAGATTCCGCCAGTCCTCAAACGATTTTAAGCGCTTGAAAAATCACCTGTATCTGGCGGGACTTCGGGCGCAAATGATAAAGTTTTTACCCCTAAAAAGATAGGCTATCTGACTCTTGATTGATCCCGGTCAATAATTCACACTGATGCGCAAATCTGTTAACCAGAATGCAACAATATGCCCTCCGCAAAAACCCTGTCACTTGTGCTCAGCCTGCTGGTTTTGGCGGTCATACTTTCTGTTGCCGTCTGGCTACAGAAAGCCCCTTCCGGAGATGATAATGCCAACGACGGTGATTGTGTTTTGGATCAATCCGACTGCAGTTTTAAACTAGGCAAACATAGTGCTGTGGTCAGTCTTTCGCCGCGGCCGATACCCATAGAAGAGCAGATACATTTTACCTTTGATATACCCGATGAGTACCGTCTGGAGGAAGCTCATATTGAAGGGGTGAATATGTATATGGGACGAACCATAGTGTTTATTGATCGCCAGCAGCTGCCGCTGACAGGCATCAGTTTTTTGGGCAGTTGCAGTGAGCCCAGTATGCAGTGGAAATTGTCCATGGTATTCAGCCGCGACGGTAATTCCTTTTACCGCGAGTTGTACTTTAATACTACTCTCGGAAATACCATCCTCTGAGCATGATGAGTCAGGCCGCTTTTTTCAGCAGTTGCAGACTCTCTTCAGCAAAGCCGGTACCCGCCTCGGTATAAAAATTGAACACGTGATCAATACCATGCTGGATCATTTCTATGCGTTCATCTTCGTAGCGGGCGATAGCTGCCAGTTGCCCTTTATAACCCGCTTTGCGTAACTGGTCATGAATATGACGAATGTCTTCCGTTGAAGGCAGGGCCAACAAGATCAGTTTGGTATCACTCAGATCCATACTATCCCATAAATCCGCGTCTTCACCATCGCCCATCATCACCTGCATACCCAGCTTTTTTTGTCGTTCAACACGGTCTCTGTCGGCATCCATGCCCCAAACCTGCTTGCCTAATACCTCACTAAGCGCCAGGAACGCGCCTTTACCTACACGGCCCATCCCCACCACCAGCACCCTGGCATTGGCCGGCTGCAGGTAGATATCCTCTGGCAAGCGCCGCTTTTTTTCGAAACCTTTGATCTGAGACTGGTATTTTGAATACCCCGCATGGGCATATCGATAGATGATGCTGGTAATCACAAAGGAAAACGACACAGCCAGTGCCAGAATCACCAACCATTCCTTACTGAGCAGCGACAGATCCACACATAACGCTGCCACAATCAGGCCGAACTCGCTGAAATTTGATAACGCCATGCCTGAAAGATAGGCCGTTCGTCCCCTTAACCGCAATCCCGTAAAGATAAAGAAAAACAGCATAAATTTTATCGGCAACATCAGGCAGAGCACCAGCGCAATAACTATCATCTGCAAGTCAGGCAGGGCGGTAAAACCGATAGACAGGAAAAAGCCGATTAAGAACAGATCCTTAAAACTCAGCAGCGCCTTGTTCAGCTCAGTAGACTTAGCATGGCTGCTTAATAGTATGCCCATAAGCAGGGCGCCCAAATCCCCCTTAATCCCCACTATGCTGAATAGTTCGTACCCTCCCAGCGCCAGGAAAAAACCGGTTAATGGCAGTAATTCACCATGACCCGCCAGGTTAACCAGCCTGTTTAATAAAGGTTTGATCAATAACAGGCCAAACAAACCCAGGGCATATATCGAAGGGATTTCGCCGGTTGCAGTGACCAGAAACAGCACAGCCAGAATATCCTGCATAACCAACACACCAATAGCGACTTTGCCGTGGCGGGTTTTCATTTCTCCGGCTTCCTCAAGCATCTTAACAATACAGACGGTACTGCTGAAACTGAGTGCAAATCCCAACAGGGCTGCCGACTGCCAGTCGAGAATATTCAGATATGCCAGGCCTGCGCTACTCAGGCCAATGCAAAGCAGACTCATGAGAGCAGACCAGAGCAGCATATGCCCGCCGGTACCAAGCCATACTTCACGCTTGAGTAAGTCGCGAATATTCAGCTTCAGACCAATGGTAAAAAGCAACAATGTAATACCAAGATTGGCCAATGTATCGAGACTGTCAGCGGGCTCGATACCCGCAAAGTTAAGTACAAAGCCGGCTGCCAGAAAGCCAATCAGGGGAGGGAAATGCAGCAGTTTTACGCCCAGGCCACAGACAAAGGCAAAAAGTATCCAGATAAAATCCATGTTGCTGTTTCTCTACGGCACTTTGAATGCCCCTAGAATAATAGAGACCTGCGTATTAAAGCAAAAAACTTCTATAAATCATTTTTTAAGCGGATATGTGCAAATGATTGATCTTGCTGCTAAATTAAACATCAGTTGGAATACTGAACAATAAGGATATCAGCATGAGGTTAATGAAAACCCTGCTCGTTGCCTTTGCATCGCTGTTTTGTTTGCTGTACGGATTGCAGAATTTGATGAATCTGGATGCCGCTTTTAGCTTCGTCCAGCTCACTTTATCAATGCAGGGGCACACTCTCTATCCTGCCAGTATCGGCCCAGCTTTCACATCAGATGTAATAATCTGGCTTGTACTGGGCATTATTATCCTGCTGGAACTGTTGGCCGGCTTTCTGATACTGCGCGGGGCTTATGATATGTTCAGAGAACTAAAAGGCAGCTCTGAAAGATTTCAGCAGGCAAAACACTTTGCCGCTCTCGGTCTGAGCCTGGCAGTATTGATCTGGTTTGGCTTGTTCTCAGCCATCGGCGGCGCCTATTTTCAGATGTGGCAAACGCAAACCGGCAGCACTGCGCTGGAAGGGGCGTTCTGGTATTCAATGCAGTTGTCCGCTGTGCTGTTAATCCTGTTGCAAAAAGACTCTGAAGATCTTATTGATTAGCCTGCTCAAGATATTTTGTCAGGCTGAATGCCCCTCTTAAATCGCCAGCCTGAAATCCCGTAGCCTGATCCTCCGGATAGTACTTTTCCAGCATAGCCCGTGTTGCAGGAGCGATATCCTGTCCATGACAAGCAAGACAAACGCTATCGACCGCAATGGCTTGCATATAACGGTATATCTTAGTTTGCTGCCCATCCAGCTTTGCCGAGACTGCCATGTTCTGTAGGCTCTCTCCATCCTCAAAACGACCCTGAAATTGCTGCAATATGTTTTGCTCCCAACTATCTGGCGCATTATCAGGGTTACGAAGCTTCAAACTGGTGCGCCCGAGTTGCCAGCCTTCATTTGATGACTGCGCAGCTATCTCCGGTGCACGGTGATGGCAAACCCTGATACCTTGTTCCAGGCCACCTTGCTGAATGGCCTTGCTCAGTTCCGATTTCAGGTTAGTTGCAAAGGCTTTTATCTTTTCTTTAGCCTGTTTCTCCAGCTCTGAATTATCTTGCGCCGCGGCCACTGCAGGCAGCAACAATGGCAGTAAAGATAGTTTTATCAGGGTATTCACGGCTTAATCTCCGTTGGTCATCCGGGGGATTGGGTATTATCATATTGTAGTGAGCCGGAACTCAAAGTTTTTGTTTTATATCAATATTGCTGCCAATTGATCCCCTGGGGTATAGTGCAAATACCAATCTGCACAGATAATTGGTATAAACCCGCATCTCCTCAACGCCTTAACCAGAATATATGTATTAAATATGTGTGAATTGCTTGGAATGTCCGCCAATGTGCCGACTGATATTTGTTTTAGTTTTAAAGGGTTAAGGGAGCGGGGAGGGCGCACCGGCCCGCATAAAGATGGCTGGGGTGTTGCGTTTTACAACAAAAAAGGGGTAAATACCTTTAAGGACCCTAACCCCAGCCATGATTCAGAGATCGCCAACCTGGTTTCGGATTATCCGATGAAAAGCTGTGCGGTATTGGCCCACATTCGTCAGGCTAACCGGGGCAGGATCTCGCTTGAGAACACCCATCCATTTACCCGCGAGCTCTGGGGACGCTACTGGACCTATGCCCACAATGGCCAGCTCAGCGAATATAAAGATCTACCCTACGGCCCTTTTACTCCTGTAGGTACCACAGATAGCGAGTATGCCTTTTGCTATTTGCTTAGTGAGCTGGCCAATCACTATCCCAACCGTGCCTATAGCCGCAAGGCAGCATTTCGCTTTATTCAGAAGAAGGCCAATAAGCTTCATCAGCGGGGTGTATTTAATATGTTGCTAAGCGATGGCGACTACCTGCTGGCATACTGCTCAACAAAACTGTATTGGATAACGCGCAGGGCCCCGTTCAGTGTGGCTCGCTTATCAGACCTTGATGTGGATATCGATTTTACTCAGCATACGACCATTGACGATGTGGTGACCGTAATCGCCACTGAACCCCTGACAAACAATGAACAGTGGAAAAAAATGCAGCCCGGAGAAGGTATCCTGTTTAAACTGGGCGAGGTGGTGGTTAAAAGCGGTGGCTGAAAATCGATCCCTATTACAACTATGCTAGTATTAGAAGTTGCATCCCTAACAGGCCCGTCTTTGGACGGGCCTGAGTTATTTCAGGGGTAGCAAAATAACAATTATTCTCTTTCTCAACAGACCAGAGGTGACTATGTCAAACATCAACAGACGGAGCTTTCTTAAGATCTCAGGTGCTACACTGATTGGATTAACCACTGGCGGTATCACTCTCAGGGCCAGTGCTCAGGAAAAACTAAGCCTGGATAACCCCAGCGCCAAAGCGCTGCAGTATGTGCATAAATCGGAGAAGGACGGTCAGGACTGCTCTAATTGTATGCATATTCAGGGTGATGCGAACAAAGATTGGCGCCCCTGCGCGCTGTTTCCTAATAAGCTTGTTGCTAACAAGGGCTGGTGCGCGGCCTGGGCTAAGGCTAACTAACAAATATGCCTGGCTTCTCAGTCGCAACTAAAGTAACGCGTAACCCGTGCCTGTTGCGGATACTTGTTTATACAACAGGCTGGGAGACATTCAACTAATAGGGTAAAGTAAGCGACTTGAAATCAGGTTCTGACGAAGTAGGGTACAGCCAGGGTGTATTGGAGCGCGAAGTTATTCTTTATTGTGAATCTGAGTATGTGGAGTCTGATGTGTCTCGCGCTCACTGACGCAGAAATTGATGCACTATACAGCCAGGTCAGCCAGTTACGTGAGCAGGGCTTGATGGATGAAGCCGATGAACAGGCCCGGCTGCTGCTGCAGGCATCAGAATCCTCAGGCCGTGCGCTTTATCAGGGCAAAGCGGCGTTTGCACTGGCACGGAATCACATGGAACGTAACCAATACCCTCAGGCAAAGACACAGCTGAATCTTGCCATCCAGTTTTTTCAGGATTCCGGTGAGCAAAAATGGCTGGCTGACAGCTACCGGCAACTGGGCTTAACCTATCGATATCAGGTCGATTATCCTCAGGCCCTGAGTTACGTTTATCTTGCCATGCAGATCTATCAGCAGCTTGAGGATATGACCGCAATTGGAAGTGCCTATAACAGTATTGGTCTGATTATGGAAAAAATGGGCCAATACGAAGAAGCCCTTCAGGCTCACCAGAAGGCCCTTGAAATAGATTATCAGCTAGATGATAGCGGGGGCATTGCCACCGGCATTTATAATCTGGGGGATTTGTACCGGGTGATGGGGGACCATGAAAAAGCCCTGCAGTACTTTAACGACGCACTGCAAATGGATATCAATCGGAACAACCCCAAAGATATGGCTTATAGCCATAATAAAGTGGGTTACGTTTTAAGTGAGTTAGGACAACATCAGCTGGCCCGCGAACATATCAGTAAGGCGATTGCCCTTTTCCAGCAAATTCAGGCACCAAGAGATACCGACTGGGCGCGAAGCTCCATGGCTCAGGTGGATATTAATACCGGTCACTATACCGAGGCACGGGAGTTACTGCTTGAATTGTTAGTCCGTGCAGAAAAAAACCAGTATCTGAGCCTTAAAGTCGATCTTCTCGGAATGTTGGCAGATGTAACACTGCTACAAGAAGACTATTCGGCGGCGCTAGAATATATAGAGCAGGGAATTGAGCTGGCCCGACTTAATAATGAACTAAGAGACCAGGTATTGTTTGAAGAGCAACGGGTTGAAGCCTATATCCAGTTGCATTCAGTCCAGCAAGCATTCGAATCCCTGCAACGCAAACAACAACTGGACGAGCAGTTGTTAAATGAAAAACGTGTCACAGGCATTGCCGCAGCTCAGGCGCAAACTGAATTTATTAAAAATGAATACAAGATAGCGTTACTGGAGAAAGAGCGGGCATTGCAACAGGCACAGCTAGAAACACAGCAGCAACAGCGAAATATGCTGGTAACAGGTCTGCTGATTGGTTTTGTCATGCTCTTTTTAATCTACCGTGGTTATCAGCGAAAACGTATAAACAGCAAACTAAGCGTATTGGTTGAGCGCCGGACTGCACAACTCAGACTGAAGAATAAGGAATTACGTGATGCCTATAAAAAGGTTGAAGCCCTGAGCCTGACAGACAGATTAACGGGTCTGAACAATAGGTTTTTTCTTGAGCAACATGTGTTGAGTGATCTTGAACTAAGCCGAAGAGCTTATACTGACTGGCATCAGGGCAGGCGAGCTGCTCCACAAAATGCGGATATGATCGTTTTTATGATTGATTTGGATCGCTTTAAGCAGATCAATGACAACCATGGTCACCATGGTGGCGATTTAGTTCTGATCCAATTTAAACAGCGATTGCAAAAGGTGTTCAGAGAGTCTGACTATCTTATCCGCTGGGGTGGGGAAGAGTTTGTTTGTGTTGCCCGCCAGGTTAACCGTCAGGATGCAGGTGATGTGGCCCGGCGCTTAATTGAGTGTGTACGTGAGACCCCCTTCGAAATTGAACAACGTCAGATCAGGGTAACCTGCTCGGTTGGCTTTTCCTGCTATCCACTGGTGCCGGCCAGCCAGAGTGGGCCTGAGAGTTGGAAGCGGCTTCTTGAATTAGCCGATCTGTGCCTGTACGCCGCTAAAAACAGTGGCCGGGACTGCTATGTTGGCATTGAGTCTGCCAGTACGCCGCTGGCCGACGGTTTTCCCATCAATGCAGACCTGATTAAGGACAGAATCAGCCAAAATGAGATCAAGGTGATAAGCAGTCTGGCAAAAAACACCGACATTACCTGGTGCTGAACCTGAACGGGGAACCAGTCTCCTTATAATTGCCTTTATAATGTTTTACCGCCGACTCAGGCGACCACGTCCTCTATATCTATAAAGCAGAAAAGAGCAGCATTGCAGGATGATAAAACATCAGCCATAGCACAGGCAGCGTCACACGCCACGACTTAAATCCCACTAGCAAATATCTGAATTGACTGACGCCCATAAAGGCGTTCGGTGTTTCTCTAATTCCTCAGATTTCAGATAGGGTGGGACTCATGAAGTTATTACATACATTCATTGAAAGCCCTTTAAGTCAAAATTGTATATTTAACATAATATACATTAGTGGAGATAAACTGTTAATTGTGTTTACGCTATGAAGTCTGTTGGTCAGGATAAAAGTTACAGATTATGGTGGTTATTATTGGCGAGTTTCGGTGTCGCTACGTGAAATCTGTGTATGGTCATGGGTTCCTAGTGCTCAGATTTTACGTAGCGCTGCGAATTGAAATTGGTGCAGATACTTATTCCCAGCTTACATAGGTATTGTCTTTAGCAGCTGCTTCGAGTAAATCCAGTAGCGGCTTGGCCCTTTGTTCAAGGCTGACGGCTGTGCGCTGCTGTTCTTCTTCATCCTTATCCTGATAACCGCCTGGGCTCTCCGTCTGACTGTCTGACTCCTGACTCTGATCGATACTCAGGTCTTCCGGCAGCGTCTCCAGGGCTTGCTTTAGGGTCTGATAAGCCTGGCTGACATCTCCATCTTTGATGGCGCCGGGCACGTTGCCTGTCTGGCCCATCATTTTCAGCAAATGCACAGCAATATCACCAAACATGGTGATATTGCTGAATGCCCTGGTTTTAAAAGTGACGATCATTTGCCGCAGCAACGTTCAAACATGCGCTCGGCCTTTTCTTCAGAATCTCTGGCCATTTGCTGAGCCTTTACCGCTTCATCCATGGCCATCTCTGCCTTTCTGTCTGCGGATTTGGCCGCTGAGACCGCATCATTGCTCTGGCTGTTCAGCCGTTTTACTTCGCTTTGCAGCTGATCTATCTGAGCCTGCAGTGGATCAGTGCTGTTTGACGCACAACCACCCAGTCCCAAAATCACCACTGCGGAGATTACAGGAAAATACAGTTTCTTCATTTTTGCCTCCTTGTTTTACCAATCACATAAAATAACTGGTACTAAGCTGTTATAAAACTAGTCAACCCTCGCCAGTATGCAATGTTACGAGCCGTTATTTTGATATTTGCTGCACAATCCCCTGTTGTTTTCTGGCAATTGACAGCACTTTATCCCAGTCAATATCAATCTCTGTGTTCTGAATGTGTTTTACAATAGCAGCGGTAACAGGTGTGAGACTGTTAAACTCCTGCTTTTCCAGCGCCGGGTGCACTTCGAGCATCAGTTTGCCCTGATGCCAGCCCACCTTGACTGGCTGATTCATGATGCTGACTTCGGTACCTTCAGGAAGCTGCTGATAAAGCGCTTCAATATCTGTATTACGCAGTCTTATGCAACCGTGGCTGACACGGGTGCCGATACCAAAGCCCTTATTGGTTCCATGCAATAAATACCCCGGCAGGCCAAGGTTTATTGCGTAGCCACCTAAAGGATTATCCTTACCCGGCCTGACCATTTCCGGTAGTTCTCGGCCCTGTTTACGGTGCTCCTGTCTGACACTCTGAGGCACACGCCACCACGGGTCTTTGTTTTTGCCGGTAACACGTGTTTTGGTTACTGGTGTATCCCAGCCAATGCGCCCTATTCCCACCGGATAGGTGATGACCTTATTGGTCATAGGAGGAAAGTAATACAGACGATACTCTGCCAGATTGATCACAACCCCGGAGCGATGTTCTGGCAGAATAGTTTGCGCCGGCAATGTCACCTGGCTACCGGGTTTGGGGATCCAGGGATCCAGACCTGAATTTGCAGCAACCAGTTCGTTAAAACCCAGTGAATACTGCTCGGCAATATCTGCCAGAGTCTGGCCCTCTGTTACAGAAATGGTGTGATCTTCGGCAATCAAATCACTGCCCGCCTGTGGCAGAGAATAGCTCACTGCCCTGCCCTGTGAAATCATGACAAGATTCATACAGAGCAATAGCAGCAGCCCCAAGCGCTTTAAAATAACATTATTATTCAATATGTTACTTTCCATTAAATCACCAGACATCAGTGTAGCCGGTATCCTTATCAGATATAAGTACTGAGAATTCTAATTCGCTGATCTGTATCAAATTTACGTCCAAATCTTAGGTTTATTGCGGTAAATACTGCTAACTTAACAGTCCATAAGCATTTTAAAAGAGTACTCATTTCTATGGCTACCGTTACCTTTCTTGGCGCCGCGCAGGAAGTCACAGGCAGTTGCCACCTGCTGGAATCTGATTGTTTTGGGCAACTACTGCTGGATTGCGGTATGCATCAGGGGGGGGATTTGATCAGCCGCCTGGAAGAAGAACATTTTCAGTTTAACCCGGCGGGGATTGACGCCGTGATCCTTTCCCATGGTCATCTTGACCATTGTGGCATGCTGCCAAAACTGGTGCATCAGGGTTTCACCGGGCCTATATACTGCACCAGTGCAACGGCAGATCTGCTGGTAGTAATGCTAAAAGACGCCGCTGGGCTGTATGAACGGGATCTTGAGCGCGAGAATCTGAAACGTAAACGCCAGGGCAAGCCAGAGCGCAAGCCGGAATATACCATGCAGGATGTAGAGCGGGTACTTGATTTATGTGAGGGCCTGGATTACTGCGAAACGAGATCAATTTGCTCCGGCAATGCTAATCTTTGTTTGCATGATGCCGGCCATATACTTGGTTCTTCCATTGTAGAGCTGACTTTTACTGAACGGGGTAAGCAGAAAACCCTGGTGTTCAGTGGTGACTTAGGCAAGCGTGACGCAGTGCTGATGAACGATCCCAGTTCGCCGAAGAAAGCCGATCTGGTGCTGATGGAGAGCACCTATGGCGATCGCGAGCACCGCACCGAAGAAGACACGCTGGCGCAACTGGAGCAAATCCTCAAAGACACCTGGAACCGTGGCGGAAATGTCATGATCCCCTCCTTCGCCGTTGGCCGCACCCAGGAGTTGTTGTTTCATCTGGGCTGTTTACGCCAACAGAACAAACTGGATAACTGGCAGATTTTTCTCGACAGCCCTATGGCCATTGACGTAACCCGGATCTATGAAAAATGGCTGGAACTGCTCTCAGATGAAGATACTCAGCATCTCGATAAAGACCATAAAGCCCCGCTGGAGGACTTTTTACCTAATCTGTTTTTGTCTGTAACACCGGAAGATTCAATGGCCATTAATAAGATGAAAAGTGGCGCCATTATCATTGCCGGCAGTGGTATGTGCACCGGTGGGCGAATTCGCCATCATTTCAAACAGCGTATATGGAACCCCAACAATACCCTTATTTTTGTTGGCTTTCAGGCACGAGGCACGCTGGGCCGGATCCTGGTTGATGGTGCCAGACATATCAAACTCTTTGGCGAACAATATGTTGTTAAGGCGCAGATTGAGACCCTTGGCGGCTTTTCTGCACATGCAGGCCAGTCAGGGCTGGTCAGGTGGATTAGCCATTTTAAGCCAGTTCCTCAGGTTGTACTGGTGCATGGCGAGCCCAAAGCTCAGCAGGCACTGGCTGACAGGCTCTACAAAGAACTGCAGATGAATGTGGAGATCCCGGCCAGGAATCATAGCCTGGTGTTCTGAGAAACAGATATGTGGATGCAGATACTGGGGGCCCTGGGCCTCTTCCTCATAGGCATGTGGATGATGACCGAGGGACTGAAAGTCGCCGGCGGTAAGGCCCTTGAACAGCTCCTTGGTCAATGGATTTGTAATCGGCGCAGAGGCTTTGTTGCCGGCGTATTAGTCACCGGAATGGTACAGTCATCCAGTGCAGTAACGGTTGCCACCATCGGTTTTATCAATGCGGGACTGATGACCTTTTCACAATCTGTATGGGTCATATTTGGCAGCAATGTCGGTACCACCTTCACCGCCTGGTTAGTAACCATAATTGGCTTCAAGCTGGATTTCACCGCCATTACCCTGCCCCTGATTGGTATTGGTGCACTAATGAAAGTGTTTTCCCCCCGTGTCAGGGGACAATCGCTGGGTATGGCGCTGGCCGGTTTTGGCTTGCTGTTTATGGGGATAGCCTCTTTACAGCAAAGCTTTTCAGGGATTCAAATCGCCCCAGACCGTATGATGCAGTTTGTAAACAGTCCGGTACTGATTGGTCTGACCCTGGGTATTGTGCTGACCATTGTGACCCAATCATCCAGTGCCGCTCTGGCTATTATTCTTACCGCCTCAGCCACAGGCATAGCTCAATTAGAAATGTCGGCAGCGGCGGTTATCGGTGCAAACATCGGTACCACCTCGACGGCCATCATATCCGGTTTTGGTGCTTCCAGCAGTGCCAAGCGACTGGTACTGGCCCATATTCTTTTTAACTTGCTGACCGGTGCTGTGGCGCTGTTGGTGCTGCCGGTACTGCTGTGGTCGGCAGGTGATTATCTGACAACTCAGGCCAATGCCTTGCCCATGACTCTTGCAATCTTTCATAGTGGCTTCAATATTCTCGGAGTACTGCTAATGCTTCCGGTTGAGCCCCACCTTTCCAGGTGGTTACTCAAACGCTTCAGAGGAGATAAGCATCGTCACAATGAACTGGACGCCAATATTGCCTCTATGCCTGAATTAGCCCTTGGAGCACTGTTTAAGCAAATAGGGCATATTCACTATCAGACCCGCTCACTGAAGATTACCCTGGTGGAATCAGAGCCAAAGCTTAGTGAACTTTCGGAAAAGATTAGTCAGGCAAAAGAGTTTGTTGCCAAAGCCAGTCGTAATACCCTGACCGAAGCACAAAGTGCTGAGTTTGAAATTGCACTAGCCACCCTGCATGGTTTATCTACCGCCATTCAGTCTTATCGGGATTTCGCTGTACAATCCAGTACTGACGACACCCTGTTCTCTTTTCTTCCCGAAATTGGCGTTTGGCTTGGCAAGCTGCAGCAATATGTTTCGGACACAGAACAAAACAACGCTGAACACTGGCAACAACTGAATCAGGATTACCAGCAATTACGCCTGTTTATGATGCGCACTTGTGTCGCCCAGAAATTGGATCTGAACCGATTAGAGCGCAGCCTGAACGGACTGAGCAGTATTTTACGTTTTGTGCGGCGTTTAAACGAAGTCAAAGAGCAACTTCAGCTTCATGACGAGCAGGAAGAGTCATGGGCTAAAGAGCAATAGCTTTCTTATGCCCACCTAGTAATCATGTTTCTTAAGCCACTCGTTTAGCAGCTTGATTTGCCCACAACGATAGGCTGCATAGGTTACGCGTAACGCGTTACTGAGTAGCTCACTGTCTGTCCAGCCACTTTTCTCGGCCAGTTCCTGGTAACACTGCATGGCTTTAGGATTAACATAGCCTCTGACTTCTTTGCGGCCTTTTTCTTTCTGACGTTCGCGGAATCGCCGCTGCTTTTCTGCGTTCGCATTGGTGTTTTTCATCTTAAATCGGGATTCTTTAGCTATCAGATTGGTAGATATTACCACTCTGCCACAACCGATACCTGTACAGTATTGATTGGATAAACAAAAATATCACTGTTCAGAGTTGTTTGGCGCACGAGTGTTCGCTAAATTAAGGCGCTCAATTACCCCTAACCATAAGTGAAATATGACACTCAAACAATCCAGCTTTTCCCGAGAAGATTTGCTCGCCTGTAGCCGGGGCGAATTGTTCGGCCCAGGTAACAGCCAATTGCCCGCTCCTAACATGCTGATGATGGACAGAATCACCAGCATTTCTGAGCAGGGCGGAGACTACGATAAAGGACATATCATTGCCGAGTTAGATATTTCACCGGACCTGTGGTTTTTCGATTGTCATTTCCCCGGCGATCCTGTGATGCCTGGCTGCCTTGGTCTGGATGCCATGTGGCAGCTGGTTGGTTTTTTTCTGGGTTGGTGTGAGGGCCCGGGTAAAGGCCGCGCACTGGGCGTAGGTGAGGTGAAATTCACAGGTCAGATTCTTCCAACTGCGAAAAAAGTGACTTATAAAATTCATATGAAGCGTGTTATTAAGCGCAAGCTCTTCATGGGTATGGCTGATGGCATTGTTGAAGTGGATGGCAGGAAAATCTACGAAGCAAAAGATCTCAAAGTCGGCTTATTCCAGGACACCAGCAATTTCTGACCGTTTCTGTTACCCTTAAAACGTTAAAAGCCCCTACGGGGCTTTTTTTACGAGATGACGGACTAGCGATTAACTAACCCTATACTTCGGTCTTCCTGAGCGGCTCGCCACCCTCCTAACCATTGAGAGCGGCTATCCATTGTCTGATAAGGGCAAATTTCTTTGGAACGACCTGATATGCCTGCCTGATAGCCTTTAGCATGAGCACGGGAAAGTTTATCTCTTTTCTGTCTTTTCATTTAGATACCTCATCCGTAGAGTTTGAAGTTGTGATCATTGCGACCACACTTATGTGATAGAGGATCTGTACCAATGGTTCAATATAACTTCCTTGCAGTACTTATTGACATTATTTAACTGACTGAATTGTTATGACATTTTCCTTACATTATTTTGTAATAGTTCTGTCATAAATCGATGTGTATGGAATATATTGTTAAATCAAAAAGATAGGATGCAAAAACAAAAAAGCCTCTGTTTTTCAGAGGCTTTTTTATCAGGTAATCCTGCAACTTGTTTAGGTGACATCCATTGCAAGTCTTTCTGCGTGATTATGACTGGTAACGGCGTCTCAGTCCCACCATGGTCATTAACGCCAGCAGTAACCAGCCTATGCCGGCGCCCTGGCGTTCTTGTTTGTCGTCCGTCTCTTCACAGTCATCAGGGCTGCCTCCCGGAACAGGTACAAGTTTTACCGTCATTACTGTTTCTTCAGCGATCTGATTGCCGTCGTCGTCCAATTGCGGTTCCCCGGTAATGTCTTTTCTGACACCGGTAACGGTAGCCAATGCTGCAATTTCACCGTTGTTATTAATGCTATGGGCCTGAACCAGAGTATAAGGCGCGTCACAGCCGATTAAATCATTGAGATTTTCAAAACGCTGCTCATCAATATCATACAAAAATGCGTGACGTCTGCGGGTAGAACTGCCTATCACCGAGTCAACTTCCCCCTCGCCCACAACCTGTCCCTGATCATTAATGTCCCTTGCGATACTGGCTGAGCCAGGGAAGAAATCATCCGGAAACACCAGCTCTTCTGAATCAAGGTCATAGACAAAAAACTTGGTCCGGTCAAAACCATTTATCGTTTTAATCGCATAACCTACAACCTGATTCTGATTGTTGATTGCAGTGGCAGTACTTAGGGTGTTATTGCGGTTTAAAGAGCTCAGGGAGTAATCTTCCTGATCCGCAAACGCCATGACTTCGCCCTCTTTGAATATTGCCGCATAATTACGTACAACATTATCCCGGAAAGGATTCAGGTGGCTGGTTTCACCAACGGCTATACCCTGCTCGTTGACATCTACAGCTCGGCTGACATAAACCCCGGTGTCTTCTTCATCTGGCTGATAGCTGATACCGTAGCGGGTTTGCCCATTGATATTGCCCTCAGCGTCCAGTTGCCAGACATTGGCACGGGTCTGAAAAAACCTGTTCAGAGCACGATTGTAATTCGATTCAAGACTTCTCACGGCATCGTTGTAACAGACTTCGGCCGGAAAATCGCCCCGGGTCTCTTCATCATTACAATCCTCCAGCGTATCCAGCAAAATATCATTCGCTTCTGTGGACACAGTGCCGGCTACGAGATAATTGTCAGTAATGGCCCTGGCCTGGCTGAAACCACCCAGTGATGTCTCTTCCGGAGAAAGCTCAACCAGCTGACCGTTAATTCTGACAAAACCGCGACTGCTGAATTCCCGTGCTACATAGGTCAGGGCTTCATCGTCCTCATTAACCCATGGAAACTTAGTGTATGGCGCACTGCCATATCCGGCTACATCACCCTGGCTGTTGATATCGGTCACAAAAGTATCAACGCTGCGACTGAGTTCCTCCATATCGGCATCGACGATATCGAAACCAGTTTCTTCTGTGCTGCCGGTTCCATTGGCGAGGTAACTCTGTATTGAGCCCAGTTTTTGGTACAGCAGATTAGCAGGCACGCTGCCAACCAGAAAACGGTAAATAATCACCAAATCTTCTTCACTGATCTGACCGTTCTCTACTGCATCAGGGTCATTCAACTGATCCCGCAGGGCATCGTTCTCTTCAAGGTTTAACAGGCTGATATCAATGGGCGGGTTAAATGGCGTTTGTACCAGTATACCGGTCTGCCCCTGTTCATTAATTGCAGCGGCAAAGCTGGAAACACCTTTATCCGTGGCGTCCAGTTCAACAACCTCATAACTGGCCGCAGAGACTCCAAGGCTGAGACATGTCAGGGCTAATGTGGAAAAAGGGTATAGTCTTGTTTTTGTCATCTGTGATCCTGTTTTACTGCAAGCACATTTCCGTCTAGGACATGCTATCTAATTCTTCCCACCTGTCATAGGCTTGTTCCAACTCACTCTGAGTATTGGCAAGCTTCTCAAGCAGGCTGGCGGTTTGTTCCGGTTCCTGTTTAAAGAAATCCGGGCTGTTCACACGCTGCTCCAGTTCAGCAACCTGTTGTTCAAGCTGTTCTATCTTCAGCGGTAACTTCTCAAGCTCAAGCTGAAACTTATAGGATAATTTCTGCCCTTTGCTGGCAGAAGGTCTGGCCGTTGGACTTTGCGCTTTGCTATTAGTTTCCGCTGCTGGTCTATTTTGTTGGCTGTACCACTGATTAATCTCGGCATAGCCGCCAACAAATTCCTGGATCTTGCCCTGCCCTTCAAAATAGAGACTGGACGTGACCACATTATCCACAAACTCCCGATCGTGGCTGACCAGAATCAATGTACCGGGGTACTGACTGAGGGTTTCTTCCAGTAACTCCAGAGTTTCTACATCCAGGTCATTGGTTGGCTCATCAAGAATCAGCAGATTACTGGGTTTAGCCAGTAGCTTTGCCAACAACAACCGGTTACGCTCGCCCCCGGACAACGAATGCACCGGCGCCTGTGCACGGTCCGGGGCAAACAGATAATCCTGCAGATAACTGATCACGTGACGGGTACGGCCATTGATGGTCAGCTCTTTCTTGCCATCGGCCACCGCATCCACAACGCTGACATTCTGATCCAGTGCCACCCGATGTTGATCAAAATAGGCCAGATCAAGGTTAGTGCCCTGACGTACGCTACCGGAGTCCGGCTGCAGTTTACCAAGCAATAAGCGGATCAGGGTACTTTTACCACAACCATTGGGACCCACCAGTGCCAGTTTGTCACCCCGCAACAGGCTGAAATCCAGATCACGGACAATCGGCTTGCCCTCAATAGCATAACTGAGCGCTTTGGCTTCAAAAACCAGTTTGCCCGATGATTGACTGTCAGCCAGGCTGACTTTGGCTGTACCCTGAACCTGTCGGCGCTGAGCGTGCTCTTTACGCAGGGCTTTGAGCGCCCTGACCCGGCCCTCATTACGGGTCCGACGGGCCTTAATTCCCTGCCGGATCCAGCGTTCTTCTTCTGAGAGCTTTTTATCAAACAGGGCATTGTGGCTTTGCTCAATCGCCAGATCTTCAGCTTTCTTATCCAGATACTGCTGATAGTTACCCGGATAACTGGTGAGCTGTCCCCGGTCCAGATCCAATATGCGGGTAGCAATATTACGAATAAAGGCACGGTCATGGCTGACAAACACCACGGTGCCGTTGAAATCCATCAGCACTTTTTCCAGCCACTGAATACTCTGCACATCCAGATGGTTAGTAGGCTCATCCAGTAGCAGGATATCCGGTGCTGTCACAAGCGCCCGGGCCAGGGCCGCCTTGCGCCGCCAGCCACCTGAGAGGGATGACAGGGCTTGTTCGCCGTCGAGCTCCAGTTGAGTCAGCACCTGAGTAATACGCTGCTCAAACTGCCAGGCGTTGAGATGATCCAGCTCAGACTGCAACTGTTGCATGCGGTTAAGATTTCGTTCACTAGGATCGCTGGCCACCTGTGCGGTGATATGAAACCAGGCTTTGAGTAATTCGCCGGACTCCGCCAGCCCCTCAGCCACATAATCAAATATACTCATCTGCACTGACTGCGGCGGATCCTGTTCAAGACGCGCAATGATGGTCTCTGCTGCAACAATGCGCTGGCCATCATCCAGGTGCATACTGCCTTCAATAATTTTTAATAAGGTAGATTTTCCACAACCATTACGCCCCACCAGACACACCCGTTCCTGTGGCTGGATGACCATTTCAACATGATCCAGCAATGCCTGGTGGCCAAAGGCCAGTTGCGCGTTTTTTAACTGCAGTAAACTCAAGATAGAAACTCTTTTAGTGTAGCGGTATCAAAAGGCCAGTTAAGCTCAGCATCAGCGGCGTTTTTCAATACCGGAATACGGTAACGATATTGCTCATACAAGGCATCATCATAGGCAATATCTATCTTTTTAATGTGCATCTCTGGTGCCATGGCCAGCACCAGCTCCTCGGCCTGCTCACACAAGTGACAGCCCTCGGTACTGTATAAAAGCACGCTAGTTTGCATGACGAATAACCCAACAATGGTGAATCTTGGGATTTCGTTTAAAATCCTCCGGCAAGGTCCGTGCACTGATATTCTCAGCCTGCAACCCCATGGCCCGGAGCCCGTCTTCATCAAGCCTGAAGGAGCGCAGATTATTGGAAAACACGATTTCCCCACCGGGCCTGAGGCAGGCCTGTGCATCGCCAAGTAAAGCCAGATGGTCCCGCTGTACGTCCCAGGTATCCTGCATGCGTTTAGAATTGGAAAATGACGGCGGATCGATAAAAATCAAATCGTATTTACCATTGTGCTCGCGCAACCATTGCAGGCAATCCTCCTGCAAAAAGCGATACTGATACACGTTACTCAGTTTATTCAGCTCAAAGTTACGCTTAGCCCACTCCAGATAGGTCTTTGACATATCCACTGTGGTGACGGATTTGGCCCCGCCCAGCGCCGCCTGCACCGACACCGCACCGGTGTAGGCAAACAAATTCAGCACATCCTTGCCTTTGCTGCGCTGTTTGACCATTTCGCGGGTAGTGCGGTGATCCAGAAACAGCCCGGTATCCAGATAATCTTTAAGATTGACCCAAAAACGCGCGCCATTCTCCCACACTTGCAGATACTCTTTTTCTGTGGCGATTTTCTGGTATTGCTCTTTTCCCTTTTGCTGTTGACGCACCTTCAGCACAATCTTGTCACTGTCGATATTCAATACCGATGGCAGCTGCATCAGCGCATCCATCAGACGCTTACGGGTTTTGCTTTCGGGAATATCTTTGGGTGCCGCATACTCCTGCACTACCACCCAGTCAGCGTAGATATCAATGGCCAGATTATACTCTGGTAAATCAGCGTCATAAATGCGGTAACAGTTACTGTCGAGCTGCTTAAGCCAGCCTTTGAGACGACTCAGGTTCTTTCGTAACCTGTTAGCAAAGTCACTACCGGCAGGCGCCTGCTCACGTATTTCGCAGTTTTTCTCATCCAGGTTGTAATTAACCAGCTGGCATTCGAGCTTGCCGTTATAAAGCTGATAAGTCTTATTGGCAAGGAGCTTCATCTGACGCAGCAGGTCACGGTTAGAGGTCAGCAGTGACAGTTTCCAGCCTTTAAAATGCTGCTTGATATGCAGCCCCCAGTTGGCGAACAAACCGAGCAATTGGGTCAGCTCACCCAGGCGCTCACCATAAGGAGGATTAGACACCAGATAGCCAGGTTCGGTCTCATCACAACGCCACTGCAGCGCATCCTGATTTGAAAATACAATGTCCTGGGCAACACCGGCGGCACCGGCATTCTGTTTTGCCAGCGCAACCATAGCGGCATCGATATCATTGGCAAAAATGGGGGTACTGCAGGCACGTTGCTGCACTTCGGCCTGGCTGACAAGATCCTGCCAGATTGCATCCTGGTGCTTTTTCCAGCGACTGAAACCCCAGTCCCTCCGGGATAATCCCGGAGCAATATTACAGGCTATCAGGGCCGCTTCTATGACCACCGTTCCTGCGCCGCACATGGGGTCAGCAATCACCTGGCTCTGGTTCTTAATCCAGCCACTACGGTATAACATGGCCGCCGCAATATGTTCTTTTACCGGAGCACTGCCGGCCTTCAGGCGATAATGACGCTGATGCAGACTGTGACCACTCAGATCCAGATAGATACCCAGGTTCTGTCGCCACAAGCGACACTGAATGCGCAAATCCGGATGCTCTTTGCTGACATTGGGACGGCGCTCATAGAGTTCCTGAAACTGATCCACTATGGCATCTTTAACTTTTACCGCACCAAACTGACTGTTGTTTATCGCCCTGTTGGTACCGATAAAATCGACCACAAAGCTTTGTGTCACATCCATTTGCAATGACCAGTTGATACTGCTGGCTAACTTGTAGAGCTGCTCTGCGTCATTGATCTCGCCTTCAGCCAGCGTCAGCAATACCCGGTTGGCCAGCCTCGACCACAGACAGATACGATAAGCCTGCTCGAGCTCTCCTTCAAACAACACCTGACCAGGCTTGGATTTCAGACTCAAATCCGGACAGAGTTCTGCAATTTCCTGCATCAGCAGTTCATCCAGACCCTTGGAAGTTGTTATCAAAAAAGCGTACATGCCGTGCCCGTTAAAAATCAAAGGCAGGGATTATAAGGGAAATGATGTCTTTTGTATGGATCAATTTTTATCACTGAGGAGAATACCAATCCACACAGATAATTGCTCTGTCAGAGCAGATTGGCACAACAACTCCGAGCTGTGATACTCAGGCTCGTTTTAACTGTGGGTATTGTTCCAGGCAAGGTAGCAAACAATCCGGTGTAACCCGGATAAGCTCAAACTGTTTCATTGTTTTACCCTGACGAAGCTCAAGTTCAGGGCTCAATAGCATGCACAGGCAACTGCTGGGCTTTTCTTCGACAACCCAGACTCTGGCTTCTGAGGTTGCGGTGGTCAGGTATGCAAGGTGATGATAATGGCCCGGATTGTTGTGACGATTAAAGAACCAGCTTTTTGGCATCAGCGGCTTATGGAATCTCAGGGCTGCACAAATATTCAGCGCCAACTGAGTCTTTAGCGCAGCCGAAAAGGTCGTGCATGTCAATTCAAGCTCACGGGCAACTAGAGAATAATGCTCAAGGTCCTGCAGGTCGAAATCTGCCGCCTTGACGGGAGAGCGATTGAGCACCTTGTATGCATAAGGTGTTGTAAACTGCATTTCGCCCATAGACAGCGACAAGCAGCCATGTTGTGAATCATAAAACCAATACCAGTTTGTATCAGGTTGCAGCATACCGGGCCCTCCATCGCTTATTATTGTCTTCCCTGAACATACACCTAACCATCTATTTTTATTAATATTTTTTTATAATAGTGGGAAAGGATCGCGGCGGGATCCTTATAAGGATTTAAGGATCCTGGCGATCAGTTCAGGCCCCTGATAGATCAAAGAGGAGTAGATCTGGATCAGATCCGATCCTGCGTTCATGCGGGCTTTTGCTGTCTCGGGTGAATCGATACCGCCGACACCAATAATTGGCATATTACCCTGCAGCGCCTTACTGAGTTTGCTGACGATCATCTGACTCTGGTCTGTCAGTGGCGATCCACTGAGTCCCCCACTCTCCTGTGCATATTGCTGCCCCTTAACCTTTTCGCGGCTGAGGGTGGTATTGGTGGCAATCACACCATCCATGCCACTTTGCATCAGTGAGCGGGCAATATCCTGTAATTCTTCATCGCTGAGATCCGGGGCAATCTTTACCAGTATCGGAACATACTTACCATGGCGCTGGGCCAATTTATCCTGCTGTAGTTTCAGACCACGCAACAATGAGTCCAGGGCTTCGCCGTATTGCAGATTTCGCAGGCCGGGTGTATTCGGTGATGAAATATTGATGGTGACATAGCTGGCATGGTTGTAGACCTTGTCCAGACACAGAATATAATCATCCAGTGCGCGCTCTTCGGCTGTGCTTTTGTTCTTACCGATGTTAATGCCCAGAATGCCCTGATATTCCGCCTGCCTGACCTGCTCTACCAGATAGTCAACCCCTTTGTTGTTAAAGCCCATACGATTGATGATGGCCTGAGACTGGGGTAAGCGGAATAATCTGGGTTTATCATTACCAGGCTGAGGTCTGGGCGTAACAGTGCCGATTTCGATAAAGCCAAACCCCATGGCAGCAAAAGCGTCAATACATTCGCCATTTTTATCCAATCCGGCGGCCAGTCCCAGCGGATTGGGGAAGTTCATACCCAGTACCTGAACCGGTTTTGGCGGCAACTTTTGTGCATACAATCTGTTTAACAAATTATGCTGGCTGTGTTTTAAAAAGCCCATACTGACATCGTGGGATCTCTCGGCATCAAGACTGAACAATAACTCTCTGAGAAACGTATACATGGGCGCTGTATCCACCTGTTATTGATTAATTTGGATTGCAGTTACAGGAACGAGATCACCGGAAATCCGTTCCTGACATTTCCGGCATACCGTCCTTCCCTGGACATCGCCGGGGAATGTTCCCTACAACCCCGGCATACCGTCCTTTTGAATCAGGCATCCTGCCTTTATCAAAAGTCCAGCTGCGGCATCCATGCCTGCGCGCTGGTCATTAAAAATGCTTCGCATTTTTCTGGCATTCCCAGCCCCTGGACATAAAAAAGCCCCGGTAAAACCGGGGCATTATATACAAAAAATCCTGTTAAAACCTAAGAGCAGTTGAGACTGAGCAGCATCAACTCACGCAATGCCACAGAGAATTTGGCGAACTCATGGGTGCTGCTGGTCTTAAACTCAGACATCATGTGATACCAGCGTTCCAGCAATACCTTATGGGCTTCCATCCAGTTATCCAGAATCGCCTGGGCGTCTTTATTATCCGGCTCAAACTTCAACAGTACTGAGGTAATGGCCCGTTGCTGCCAGTCCAGTTCTTCGCGGTAAGAGGCTCTGGCCAGTGCCTGCCAATGATTGCTCACGGACTGACGGTTAATTTGATCCAGGAACCAGTGCAATTGCAGCTTGTTACCCAATCTGTAATAGAGACTCGCGACCAGCGCCACCGGCTTACCCTCATTGGCAGCAATCTGGGCCAGATCCAGGCAGGAAAACAGATTGCTCAGGCTACCGACTTTATAGGCAATATTGTCAGGTACGCCACCTTTAGTCAGTTTAAGCGCTTTGTTTTCCAGTTCCTTGTATTCCTCTTCTACCAGATAATTCTGCAGATTCTTACTCAGGTCATCAAAGGTACTGCGGTAAAACTCCACCGACTCATCAATCGCCATGGCTTTATTACCATGACGCAGGTACCAGCGTGAGGCGCGACGCAGCGTGCGGCGCATATCATCAAGCATACTCAGCAACACATCGCTGGTGATTTTGTCTTCAAGCTTTTCAATATCCCGCCACAGGGTTTCCATGCCGAAAATACCCTTGACCACAGAATAGGCATTAACTACCTCGGAAATAGTGGCGCCGGTCTCTTCCTGCAGCCTGAAGGCGAAGTTTAGGCCCATATCATTGAGCATATTATTGGTCAGCTTAGTGGCAATGATTTCGCCGCGCAGCGGATGCTGAGTCATTTGCTCCGAGAACCTGTCCTGCAGAGGTTTAGGGAAGGCGCTGATCAGCAATTTTGCATGATAAGGGTTATCCGTAACCTCCGGAATGTTCAGTCTTTCTTTCAGTACCATCTTGCCGTAAGCCAGCAATACCGACATTTCCGGCCGGGTCAGCCCTTTATCGGAGGCCTGACGTTCAGACAGTTCATCATCGGAAGGAATAAACTCCAGTTCGCGGTTCAGGTTCCCCTCTCGCTCCAGCCCATGGATAAAGCGCAGTTGCTCTTTGAGTCGATCTGCACCGCCCAACTCGTCAATAGAGATAGACTGAGTCTGACGCTTACAATCCTGCAATACGATTTGCGCCACATCATCGGTCATGTCATAGAGCAGCTTATTACGCTGTTTGAGCGTCAGTTCACCGTCCTGCACGAGGGTATTCAGCAATATCTTGATGTTAACTTCGTTATCTGAGCAGTCCACACCACCGACATTATCGATAAAGTCGGTATTCATGCGTCCGCCATTTGCGCAGTACTCAATTCTGCCCAGTTGCGTAAAACCGAGGTTACCGCCCTCTCCTATTATTTTTGCTTTGACCTGATTACCATTTACCCTCAGATCATCATTGGCACGATCACCCACATCGGCATGCGTTTCCTTGCTGCCTTTCATGTAGGTGCCGATACCGCCGTTCCAGATCAGATCCACCTGCATTTGCAGGATGTTTTTGATCAGTTCGCTAGGTGTCATGGTCTGCTGTTTAGTACCCAGCCACTTTTTCATTTCCGGGGAAAGCTTGATCGACTTGTCAGCCCTTGAAAATACGCCACCTCCTTTGGAGATTAACGATTTGTCATAGTCTGCCCAATTCAGTGACGTGTCCTTAAACAGGCGTTCCCGTTCTTTGTAGCTGCTGGCTGCATCGGGATCGGGGTCAAAGAAAATATGCATATGGTTAAAGGCCGCCACCAGGCGAATGTGCCTGGATAACAACATGCCGTTACCAAACACATCACCGGCCATATCGCCGATGCCGACACAGGTAAAGTCAGTGGTCTGACAGTTCACACCCATTTCCAGGAAGTGGCGTTTAACTGACTCCCATGCACCCCGTGCGGTAATACCCATGCCCTTGTGGTCATAGCCAACACTGCCTCCCGATGCAAAGGCATCACCCAGCCAGAAGTTATACTCTTCAGCAATACCATTGGCGATATCGGAAAAGGTCGCGGTGCCCTTATCGGCTGCAACTACCAGGTATGGGTCATCTTCATCCAGTCTGACCACATTCTCAGGATGCACCACTTCACCCTGAACAATATTGTCAGTGATATCCAGTAATGAGCGGATAAATATCTTGTAGCAGGCTTTACCTTCTTCGAAAATCGCCTGGCGCCCTTCACCCACAGGCAGGTTCTTACATACAAAGCCGCCCTTGGCGCCCACTGGCACGATGACGGTGTTTTTAACCTGCTGGGCCTTGACCAGTCCCAGTACCTCGGTGCGGAAGTCTTCCTGGCGATCGGACCAGCGCAAACCACCACGGGCGACTTTACCCCCGCGCAAATGCACCCCTTCTACCCTGGGCGAATAGACGAAAATCTCGAATTTCGGCAGTGGCAGTGGCATTTCCGGGATCAGTTCCGGCAGCAGCTTGAAGGAAATATAGGATTTGTCATTGCCCTGCTCGTCGGCCTGATAAAAGTTGGTTCTCAGGGTGGCCATAATCATATCCAGATAACGACGGATAATACGGTCATCATCAAGATTAGAGACGTTGTCCAGGCTCTCTTTGACTTTTGTCAGCAAGGCCTCTTCTTTTTTCTCTGAACGTTTGATTTTAGGGTCAAAACGCTGCTCGAACAGGTTTACCAGCAATATTGCAATACCAGGGTATGCATCCAAAGTGCGAGCAATATAGTTTTTACTGAAGGAACTGCCTGTCTGGCGCATATATTTGGCATAGGCGCGCAAAATGGTGACCTTGCGACCGGGTAAGCCAGCGCCCAGCACCAAACGGTTAAAGGCATCATCTTCCAGTTGTTGGTACCAGACTTTTGAGAAGGCGTCCTGGAACAATTCCTGCGCCTGCTCCAGGCTCATCTTGTTGCTGGCCGTGTGCAACATGGAGAAATCCATAATCCAGTTGACGCTGCCGTCACTGGCCTTCACCTGGTAGGGACTTTCATCGATGACCCGCAGACCAAAATGCTCCAGCATCGGCAGTACCGCAGACAAATGAATGGGCTGATTACGGTGGAACAACTTCAGTTTAACCGCTTCACTGTCAGCTGATTCTTCCTGCGGCCTGTAGAACAACATATCCAGGGTGTGGGTATCGGTCAGGCTCTCGATTTTCTCAATATCCACTACTGTAGTGGTGGGCAGATTATGCTCTTTATAGCTGCGGGTGAACGCATTGAGATATTTTTCATCCAGCTGCTTGCCGCGGGCTTCACCATATGTACTTCTCAGTGCACTGCTGAGTTTGTCTTCCCAACGCTTGCTGAGCTCGATGATATTCTTTTCAATTTCCTTCACATTAATTTCCACATTGTTATTTTTCACCCTGACGATGTAATGGGTGCGGGCATACACAGACTCAGAGAAATAGGTGGTGAACTCCACGTCCTGATCACTATTAAAGGACTTTTGCAGCAGCGCCTGGGTTTCTTTACGTAACTGGGTGTTGTAGCGCTCTCTGGGCACAAACACCATGCAGGAATAAAAACGTCCGAACACATCCCGGCGCATAAACAAGCGTGAGATGCCGCGCTCCTGCATCTGAAAAATGCCCAGGGCAATCTTACCCAGTTCTGACTCATTAGCCTGAATCAGTTCGTCACGGGGGTAAGTCTCCAGAATATTCAGAAAGGCCTTGTAAGCATGTGAGGTCTTGTCGAAACCTGAGTTATCACACATGCGGGCAATTTTGTCTTTGAGAACGGGAACTTCATAGGCTCCGGCATTGTAAAAGGCGGAAGAATACAAGCCGATAAAGCGATGCTCCCCTACTACATTACCCTGCTTATCAAACTCCTTGATACCGATGTAATCCATATACGCCGGGCGATGCACCCTGGATTTGGAATTGGTTTTGGTCAGAATCAGGGGATTCTCACTTAAGGTTTCCTGCTGTGCAGAAACCGGCAGTTTGGAAAGCAATCGTTCCCTGTTGCTGACAGAGTTCTTCATTAATCCCAGACTCGAATCATTGTCCGCGATCCAGCGATGATCCCCTTCGATGGCTTTGGCCTGATAATGGCGATAGCCCATCAGGGTAAAGTTTTCATTGCTGATCCAGCGTAAAAAAGCATGGGTTTGTTTTTGCGCTTCCTGCCCCGCCGGACAAGGCTGTTTGTCATACCCGGCGATAATTTCCTTGAGCTGATTCTTCATCGGCATCCAGTCAGACACCGCCAGTTGAACCTCATCCAGCACCGAGTGCAGCTCTTTCTCAATATCCTGCAGCGCTTTCTTACTGGTTTGCCGGTCTACCTCGATAAGGAAAATCGTTTGCTTGCCATGACCTTCTTTTTTTGTATCAAGAAGGCTTTCAACCATATGCTTTTTATCCCGCTTAACGGCGATGGGACTGTGCAGCAACAAATGGGCAGTAATACTCAGACGGTTGATGGCCATTCTGACTGAGTCCACCAGAAACGGCATGTCTTCAGTGATGATCTCAATGATAGTGTGTGAAGACTGCCAGCCATGCTTGGATATTTCAGGATTGAATACGCGGATGAATGGCTCGCTGTCATGATAATCAGAGAACTCATTCCACAAGCTCAGACTGGCCCCATAAAGATCGCTGTCGACACGATTTTCCAGGTCATCACGGGAGATGTTATTAAATAGAATTCTGGCAAACTGCTCCACCAGTTGCGCCTGCGTTTTATCCACTTTCTTACGAATCAGTGTGTAAACATTATCCAAAAGTACAGAGTGCTGGTTATCAACCGTCATTTTTCTACCTTGTTATGCAGACTTTGTAGGGCTAAAGAACTGAGTTCTTTAGATTTTAGGCGTATTCTCGCTGATTACTGCGGGCTTTGAAAGGCCCTGACAGGGGTTAACAAAGACAACAAAAATAGATATGCAGGGAGCCAGGATAAAAATAACGCTATGCAGGCTGTATGGGGTTCGGTAAATTTTCACCAATCTGTTCAGAACTGATAGCTATCCGTCGCTAAAAGCCTTAATTGTGCGTCATTCAGACTACCGCCTGAAAACAAAAGCCCGACCGCAGAATCTTTCCGGGCCGGACTTTGTTGCATAAAAAAAATGTGAATTATTTTCGCACTTTTTTATCGCTGTTCTGTTTATACCAGAATACAGAAGCCAAAGCGGGCAATACCACGATGGCTCCAAGCATATTTACCACAAACATAAAGGTCAGCAATATCCCCATATCCATCTGAAATTTGAGGCTGGAGAACACCCAGGTACTGACACCAATGGCCAGGGTGATGCCGGTAAACAGCACCGCACTGCCCCTTTCTTTAAGCGCATCAAAATACGCCTGACGAACCGGCATACCACTTTTAAGCTTCTGACTCATAGTTGACAGAATGTAGATACCATAGTCGACACCAATACCAACCCCAAGGGCAATCACCGGCAAAGTGGAAACCGTTAAACCAATTTGTAGTTTGGTCATCAATGCCTGTGCCAGCACGGATACCACATAAAGAGGAATGACCACTGACAAGGTTGCGCGTAATGATCGGAAACTGAGCAGACACAACAGAATCACCGCACCAAATACGTAAGCCATCATTGGGTTCTGAGCTGCTTTAACGGCTTCGTTAGTGGCCGCCATCACGCCCACTGGCCCGGATGCCAGTTTGAACTGTAAATCCTCACGCTCATACTGCTGACGGTATTCTTTCACCGCATCAACGACCCGGTTGATGGTTTCCGCTTTATGGTCATCCATAAACAGAATCACCGGCATCACCGAGCAATCACCATTGAGCAGACCGGACGAGGTGTCAACACGGGAAATAGCCTGAACCATGGTTTGCTGGTTTCTCGGCAACACCCGCCACTTGGGATTACCCTCGTTATAACCGGCATTGATCAGTTTAGCCACAGAGGCCAGACTCACGGTAGATTGTACCCCGGGAACATTTTCCATCTTCCACTGGAACTCATCAATATCACTCATAATCTGATGTGAAGTACAGGCTGATGCGGTGGTTTCTACCAGCACTGACAAATAATCCACGCTGATGGCATACTTATCGGTGATCAGGAAGGTATCCTGATTATATCTGGAATCTTCATGCAAAGCCGGAGCGCCGGCATGCAAATCGCCGATCTTCATCTGGCTCGACTGATACCAGCCATAAGCGAACAACAAAGCCACCAATACCAGAATGACCTTAGCCACATTTGGGCTTGAACATTTCGAAATGGTTTCCCAGAAGTGGTCTGAACGCTTTTCCTTATTGGCAAACTTAGCTTTGTATTTATCGCCAAGCTTCACATAAGACATTAACACCGGCAGTAAGATGAGGTTAGTGAGAATAATCACTGCCACACCTAAACTGGCCGTGATGGCCAGCTCTCTGATGATGCCAATATCAATGACCAGTAAAGTCATAAAGCCAACAGTATCTGACAGCAGTGCAACGCCACCGGGGATCAGCAGAGTGCGGAATGCCATCTGTGCACCGGATTTGGCACTGTGCCCCATCACCACCTGCTTACCGACCGAATTAATCATCTGCACGCCATGGCTGACACCAATAGCAAAAACCAGGAATGGCACCAGAATCGACATAGGATCCAGACCAAAGCCCAGTAAGGTAACCAGACCCATTTGCCAGATCACCGCAATAATCGAGCAGGCTAACGGCAACACGGTCAGCAACAGAGATTTACAGAAGAAGTACACCATCACGGCCGTAATAGCGATAGCAACGGCAAAAAACAGCAATACATCCTTTGCGCCATCTGCCACATCACCCACCATCTTGGCAAAGCCAATAATATGGATGCTTATTTCGTCGTCTTCGTATTGACCTCTTAGTTGCTCTTCGAGATCCGCAGCAAACGCAAGGGTATCCAGTTGTTCACCGGTTTGCGGATCCAATTCCAGCAGCTGGGCATTGACCATAGCGCACTGGAAATCATCGGACACCATTCGTCCGACAATACCCGCCTTACTGATATTCTGGGATACCAGATCAAGCCCCCTGGGATCGGAAGCTGAAAAATCAGCCGGGATCACCGGCCCCCCGGAAAAGCCCTCCTCAACAACCTCAGTAAAACGGGTCGAGGCACTGTAAAGTGACTTAACCTGAGAACGATCGACTCCCGGAATAAAAAATAACTGATCATGAACTTCTTTCAGGCGATTGAAAAAGGTTTCATTAAAAATATCCGAATCTCTGTCACACACCGACACCAGAATGCTATTGGCCCCACCAAAATTTTTCTGGTGCTCCATGTAGGTCTTCATATAACTGTGGTTCAACGGAATATTCTTGGTAAACGCGGCATCCAGGCGCAGGTTAGTAGCCTGCAACAATAGATATCCGGTAAACAATGCAAACAGTGCAATGACCCAGCCTCTGTGCCTGAAGATAACCAACTCTAAAAAATCTATCAGCTTTGTCATAATTGCACTCTACTTCTGCAGTTCCTGGATCCCGGCTTCTGTAACCACCAGGAGTTTATCGTTAAACAGCACAGCATTGACCAGCGCTTCTTCGTCGTCGGTCTGCTCGGCTCTGAGTGGCTCTTCCAGCCACAAATAATAGCCCTTGTTAGCAACAATCAGCGGCGCTTTACCTTCGATACGGACAATTGAGTTCAGGGTTGAACTGATACCGGTTTCAATCTCCTGCCACTGCTCATCAACATATTCAAACAGATTCCCGCGCAGGCCCGCAGCGAAGATCCGGCCATCTGTCATTTGCTGGATATCAAAAAAGGAACCGTAGTAATCCACATCCATGCGTTGCCAGCTTTGTCCCTTATCCTCACTGACAGCCAGCGTTCCGGCTTCTCCTGCAAGTAACAGTTTGTCACCGGCAACAGAAACGCGGTTCAGATGGGGTAAAATCGCTTCCATTTCGCTTTCATAGAGATTTATGTCCTCCTCCTTAAGGGATTCAAGGTATTCCACATCCATCTCATTCAGCAAAGAGATATGGGCTTCCTTATTCCAGCTTTGTCCACCATCCTCTGTCCGGTAGAACAGACCGTAGGCACCAATAGCAATACCATGGCGATCATCGAAAAACAGAACATCCATTAAAGGTTTTTGTAGTTCCGGTTCAAAATTCTGAATCTGCCAGCTTTCTCCACCATCGTCGCTGTACAGAATCACGGCATCATGCCCCACCACCCAGATATGATTATCGCGGGCAAACACTGCAGTCAGCGTAGCAGTTACCGGTACCTGCTTTTGCTGCCAGCTCTGGCCATCCTCAGAAATCAGAATATGCCCCCGCTCACCGACAGCGATAAGCCGCTGTGTTTGTCCTATCTGGCTGATATCCAGTAACAGGGACTTATTTGCCAGAGGGGCCTGAAATGAGGCTTGTGGGGTGACATCTGAGGTTGCCGTAGTACTGAAGATTAAAACGGCGGCGAAGAGAGGCAATATGTTTTTTTTCATAGAATTTCGCACGGTTGAGAAACTCATCACTAAAACTCCGGAAGAGTTCTAGCGCAGCTTCAGCTAGCCCGCAAAGCGGGTGAGTCTCACTGGATGAGACCAACAAAAACGGTTGGCATTGCCAACCGTTTTATACCATTTCCACTCAGGAGTTGGTAACGACAGTTATCTTATACCTGAGCGGCGCAATGCCTGTGGCGTAAAATCCCTGTCACTTGGTTTAATAGTAAAATCATACATCTGAGTTTCATTATCCAGACCCAGCGCCAGATAACGACGAGAGTTCAGATCATGATACACATCCAGTGTAGACCATAGGGCAGGCACTTCGTAATAGTTTACTGCGTATGCCATTGCCACCCGATATAACTCGTTACGGTTATCATACATATCGGCTACCAGAATCTGCCAGCTGTCCTCATCAATATAGAACACCCGCTTCTGATATATATGACGGTACTCATCTTTGAGGTTCGCTTCGACTACCCACACCCGGTGCTTTTCAAAACGGGTCAGATCAGGATTGATATGTCCGGGCTTGAGAATGTCGCTATAAGTAACGTCATCACTGTGAAGCTCGTAGTTGTTATACGGAACATATAACTCCTGTTTGCCTTTGAGCGTCCAGTTATAGCGATCAGGAGCGCCGTTAAACATATCGAAATCATCGGTAGTTCTCAGACCATCAGCCGCTGTGCCCGGTGCATCGTAAGCGATATTCGGTGCTTTACGCACGCGGCGCTGACCGGTGTTATAGGTCCAGGCCTGGCGCGGTTCGCGCACCTGATCCATGGTCTCATGTACCAGCAACGCAGTACCCGCCAGTCTGGCCGGCTCGGTAATACTCTGCTTGAACTTCATCAGTACATTTTCTTCTACCAGTTTTTCCGGGGTAACCCCCTGCTCCGAGTACTTAATCATCAGAACATCATCAAAACCGATAAGATTATAATCACCGGCGGCAGTGGGGGCGGCCTGACCGCCATAGCGCTGAATGGCTTCGCCACGATAGCGCAGAATATGGTTCCAGATAGCTTCCAGGCCGTTTTGCGGAATCGGGAAAGGAATGCCCATTGCCGCATTCTTTACGCCGTTACCACCTTCTACCAGCTCTGCGCGGGTCGCATTTTCTTTGGTAGCTTCATAGACAAACTCTGGTGCTGATGCACTGCGACGGGTCTCATAAACCGGAATTTTAAAGGTATCCGGATAGGTTTCGAACAATTTTTTCTGACCTTCAGACAACAACTCAGCGTGTTCTGCCATATTGGATGCAGTGATCTCAAACAACACCTTATCACCGGGGTACGGATCGGGGTGGTGATCGCCAACAGAATATCCTGCCGGGGGTTCGGTGATACCGCCATTCCACGCAGGGATGCTGCCATCCGCATTCGCTGACTTTTCGCCACCAAGTGGCATCAGCTCTGTACCTAACTTTGCCGCTTCTGCTTCTGAGACTTTAGCCTGGGCCAATGAGCTACTGATAACCAGACTCAATGCCGTTGCGACTAGGGTTAACTTTTTCATTTGCTACGACTCCCTAGATTGAATATTTGATGTTGAAGGATACGAAGTCCCGGTCAGACAGCGAGTTAGTTGTACCTACGCCACCCCAGAAGGAATTCAGTGAGAAACTGGCAGACCACTTACTCAGGTAGTCAAAATCCAGAGATATACTGGAAGACTTTCTGTCTTCAATAAACAGGAACAGTGGATCCGGAGTAATGCCGTCAACGTCATGGGCAAATGTCGCCCTCACTGACATGTTGACACCGGAAAACACGTTATTGTAATCGGCCTTAGCCAGCAATCTGTAACCCCAGGCGTCGTCCGTCGGGAAAGGATTGGTTTCCGGGCCATTCGACAAGCCTATATGCAGACCTTCCTTACCGGGAATCGGACCACTTCTGGAGGTTCCCGGGCCGTTCAGTCTGAGCAACGCCGGATCCGGCATATCGTGTACGTTGACATAACCGACTTCACCCAACACCACCAGATTATCTGTGCCTAATGTAGGGCCGAATAAGTGCGTGGCAGTGAACTGTATCTGGGTAGTATCAGAAAAAACAGCGCCAGGTGCTGTCTCGCCCGGGCCTACCGTATAACCAAGGTAATCATTTAACTGAGATATACCTGCCAGGTCAGGTCGCAGACCTGCATTGGCAAGCTGCTGTGGCATACCAGCGTACAGGAGTTCAACATCATCGATCTGCAGAGGCTCGTCCTGACGGTAAGCGATTTCACCGGCCAGAGCTGTTTCACCCACCTGCGTGTTGAAACTGATACCATAAAGTTTAATGTCTTCCGGATACTCGAACTCGGCCTTAGTGAAAGCACGCAAATCGGTGATATTATCTTTAGTAATCTGATTGGCTGCCAGATAAGCCAGGTCAGCCCCAATACCAGCCTGAGTGAAGTCAGACGCGATACCGGAGATCAATGGCCGCTGGCTATGATAGTTAATATGGTAGAAACCAAACTCAGTATCATTCAGCGCTTCTGAATAGTAAGACAACTTGATGCCGTACTGGCCCTGATCATCGGCATCATTGTGCGCCTCATCACTGTATCCGCGCACTGCTACTTTAGTCGGAAATGCCAGGTATGCCTGTGAAATCTGGCTGGCGTCCGCGCCTGCACGCAGGCCGTCGCCGAGCCCATTAAGGCTCATCAGCAGGAAATTCAGGTCGATATCAGGGTTACCGGTAAAGCCTAACTGCACGTTGGCTGACTGACCGCCCTCCCCGGCAAAATCGTTGGTGGCAAAATAGCTGCCGGCCTGAGGCAGACGACTTTTTTCCCACTCATACTGATAGTACATGGACAGGCCCATATTATTGGTCAGGCCAAACTGCGCAAACACCATACCAACCGGTATAAAGACTTCTTTCAGTTCTGCACCGGGCGCCTGAGCCCTGGTGACATCCACAGGATTGATCGTGTTGATACCGTGCTGAATAAAGGTACTCTCACCCCAGCTTACGACCTGATTCCCGACACGCAGGGAAACCGGTACATCGCCCATATAGAAATCGTAATAGAAGAATGCATCCAACAGACGGAAGTCGCGGCACAATTCATCTTTGGCTTCAGGGTCGCTACAAGGGTCATAAGGCTCGTTAAAACCAGCCTGAGCGGAGACCGGATTTTTCCAGGCGCGATCGCCGTCCATCAGTTCGAAATCGTAGAAATACATCGCCCGGGCAAAGAACCCCATGTCTTTGTAGGTGATATTCAGATCGTGACTGCCCTTAAACTGAGTCGAGAAGGGTTCCCATGGATCAAAATTGAGGTTGCCGTTATCGCCGTTAGTTGAATAGGCCCCATCGGCCTGGGCCCAGATATCGGCTGAGGAATACACCACATTAGTCGTGCCGTTATAGCCTGTCCAGTCGAACTTCGGATGATTACTGTTACCTATCAGACTGAAGTCCCGTTCTTCAATCCGGTAGCTAGCACCGAAAGAAAAATTGGAATCTAAAGTAATAGACACATCACCGACATCCCAACTGGCAGCCATTGCAGGAGCCATTGCCCCCCCAAGCAGTGCGGCAATGCCAATTGCCAAAGGTGTCTTGTTAAATATGCGCGGCCTGTTATTCATTTTTTATTCTCCCCTGAACCTGCAGCAATGTGTTTTATGTCCCACTGCAGATGCTTTTGCCTCGGTATCCGGCGCCAATGCTGGACAATTAACAAAATGATTACATCATTTTAGCCCATTAGCAAGAACAAATCGTACCAGTTGAGCCTAGTTGCTTTTCTTATTATTTTCAATAGGTTGCTGTCTTAAATTTAGCAAGTTGCGATTAGGAGACAGGTTCAAAAGACAGAATTTTATTGTTTTGATTAGTTATTAAGCGGAAACGGCCGCGGATCCCATATTGACCGATAAAAGGCCTCAGGTTACTTGCCGGAATGCGAATACGTTGCCCTGACTCGGCAGTCACAACAGCATGGCTGGTACTGCCAGTATATAGATACTGGCACTGGTCGTAGCTTAAATGAATACGGAAAAAATAGGTGTTCACCATTTAAAACCCATACTCTGCGTTCAGATGTCTACATTTATAGCGCTTTTTGTACTTTTTCATATAAATCACGACTGAGTGATTTATGCTCAAACAGTCGCAACAGTTGCAGACGTATTTTCTGCTGTCTGTTTTCATCAAGTTTCGCATACTGGATCATTGGCGTGATCAGCCGTGCCGCTACCTGAGGATTGACCGCATCCAGTTCGAGCAGGTAATCAGTCAGAAACCTATAGCCACTGCCGTCGCGACGATGGAAGCCTTCGGTATTATAAAAAGCAAAGGTGCCCATTACCGACCTCACTCTGTTTGGGTTATTGATACTGTATCTGCCATGAGACATCAGTAATTGCAGTGTACTCAGACACCCCGGATGCTGACGCCCGGCGTGCAGCGCAAACCACTTGTCCATAACAAGCGGATCATCATGCCACCTCTGTTCAAAGTCCTGCATCAGCTCGTCAAACAGGGGCAGGTTCTCAGCCTGACAAGCCTTAAGCACGGCCAGAGTGTCGGTCATATTGTCACTATGCTTATACGCCTGACGCAGAATATCCAGGCTGGCTTCAGTGCATGCAAGGTAAGACAAACAGACACCGGACAGTCGTCGCCTTTCCACTTGTTGCTGTTGATAGTCGTACTGAGGATTGGATAACTGTATAAACAATCTCTGCCACTGAGCTGAAAATTTCTCTGCCAGCAGCGTCTTGAGTTGTTTCCTGGCGCCGAGCAAGGCATCCACATCGATTCTATCCCTTTGCTGGGCCAGCGTTTCAAAACTTGGCAGTTCCAGCATTTCTGCGATTAACGCGGGCTCCGTCTGCGCCTGTTCCAGCAGGCCGGCAAAAAGCTCTATCGGGAAATCAGGCACAGTACGGGCATCATTCTGCGCAATAGTAAAAATCGCGTCACTGACCAGTTGCTGACAGGCATCCCAGCGGGCAACAGGGTCGCTGGCGTACAGAATAACCGCCAGTTGATGGCCCGGTGTTGACTGATAATCCACCTTAACCGGTGCCGAGAACCCGGTCAGTAAGGCCACGGCCGGCTCGGCTGAGATATTCTCGAAGGTAAAGCGTTGTTGTTGCCCGGTCAGCGAAAGCACTTCACTTCGCCCCTCTCCCTGCCCCGACACAGGCACAACCTCAATGGCGACAGGAATATGCAAGGGCTGCTTTTCAGCCTGGTCTGCCGTTGGCGGCGTTTTCTGAGTCAGATCCAATCTCAGTTGCTGAGTGGATTCATCCCACTCACAATCCACGCTGATCACCGGTGTACCAGATTGGCTATACCATCCGCGGAACAAACTGAGATCCCGTTGATTGGCATCTTCCATTGCCTGCACAAAATCATCACAGGTCACCGCCTGACCGTCATGGCGACTGATGTAACAATCCATGCCCTTTCTGAAGCCCTGCTCACCTAATAAGGTATGCAGCATTCTGATCACTTCAGCGCCCTTGTCATAAACCGTGACCGAGTAGAAGTTATTCATCTCCATGACTTCAGCCGGACGAATAGGGTGGGCCATGGGGCCACTGTCTTCTGCAAACTGGTGCTCACGCATTACCCGGACCTGATTAATCCTGACAATGGCAGCAGAGGCCATATCCGCGCTGAATTGTTGATCCCGGAAAACCGTTAGCCCCTCTTTCAGGCTCAGCTGAAACCAATCACGGCAGGTCACCCGGTTACCTGTCCAGTTATGAAAATACTCATGGGCAATCACAGACTCAATATTAAAGTAATCCTGATCTGTGGCAGAAGCGGCATCGGCAAGCACATATTTGCTGTTAAAGATATTCAGACCTTTGTTTTCCATCGCCCCCATATTGAAAAAATCCACCGCGACGATCATGTAAATATCCAGATCATATTCCAGACCGTATTTCTGCTCGTCCCAGGCCATGGCTTTTTTCAGGGAATCGAGGGCGTGCTGACCACGACTGACATTGCCTTTATCAACAAACAGCTGCAATTCCACCTGACGACCGGAGTGAGTGGTAAACTGATCTTCCAGCTTATCGAAATCACCGGCCACCAGAGCAAACAGGTAACAGGGTTTCGGAAAGGGGTCCTCCCACAGTGCCCAATGACGCCCCTGTTCTGCATCACCGCTATCAATCAGATTGCCGTTGGCCAGCAAATAAGGACAGTCCTGCTTATCAGCAATAACCTTAACCCGGTATCGGGCCATCACATCCGGCCGATCCAGAAAATAGGTTATACGACGAAAGCCCTGCGCTTCACATTGAGTACAAAACGCCCCTCCTGACTTGTACAGACCTTCAAGAGCATGGTTATTGACCGGGTCGATAAGGGTTTCGATTCTCAGTTCAAACTGATCCGGCACCTCAGTCAGCCGGATACCCTGTTCTGTAAGGCTAACCTCAGTCTGCGTACCGTTTATCCACAGCCCTTCCAGAATCAGTTTTTTTCCATCCAGTTCCAGATCCCGGATGGCACTGTCGACCCGTTGCACCTGACTGATGGCCGTCACCCTGGTTTGTTCGTCCTGTAAATCAAACTCCAGATAGATATCGGAGACACTGAAACCGGGGGCTTGATAATCGGCAAGTTTCATCGCGCGGGACTGGTTTGATGACATTAGAACTCCTGAATCAGGTGGCTGTGACCTGAACAGGCCACAGCGAGTAACAACGAGAAGATACCTGTTATTTTATCAGGCTTTGCCGGGCTCTGGCGATGGTACAGGGATACGCAGTATTTTAATGCCGAGGTAGGCATAGATAATCGCTAGCACCGGATTAATCAGATTGAAAAACGCAAAGAAAATGTATTCCAGCGGGCTGACCATCAGCACACTATGCATGTAAGCACCACAGGTATTCCAGGGGATTAACGGTGATGTAAGAGTTCCTCCATCTTCCAGGCTACGGGACAGGTTCAGCTGGTGCAGCCCCCGTTTGGCAAATTCTTCTTTGTACATTCTGCCCGGCATCACAATAGACATATACTGATCGGCAGTAATCAGATTGGTACCCAGGCAGGTGAACATGGTGCGGGTGACCATGCCTCCGGCAGTTTTTGCGCCTTTGAGAAACACGGTAACCACCCTTTTCAGCAGACCGGTTTTTTCCACTACCGCACCAAAAGACATGGCGCAGATAATCAGCCAGATAGTATTCAGCATGCTGGACATACCGCCGCCACTGAGCAAATCGTCCAGATCGGCATTGCCAGTATCCAGACTGACGCCGTTAAACAAACTGGTCCAGACCACAGTTACCGAAGCCAGCCACCCTTCACGACCCTGCTCTGCCAGACTCTGAACCACATCAGGTTGAAACCATGCGGCCCATAAGCCCCCCAACAGTGCGCCGATTGAAACCGTCGGGAATGCAGGGACTTTTCTGACCGCCAGCACCAGCAGCACAATCAGGGGTACCAGTAATACCGGGCTGAGTTCAAAGTTAGCTTCCAGCAGTTGCTGCATTCTCTCAATCTTTTCCAGCGATGCCTGACCAGAGGCGTTAAGCCCCACAATCACAAACAGCAGTATCGCCAGAACAAAGCTCGGGATAGTGGTCCAGAGCATATAGCGAATATGTTCAAACAGTTCAGTACCGGCCACTGCTGGTGCAAGGTTAGTGGTTTCTGAAAGGGGTGATATCTTGTCACCGAAATAGGCGCCGGAAACAATGGCACCGGCGGTGACCGCTTCAGACATGCCCATACCATTAGCCACGCCAATCAATGCCACCCCTACCGTCGCAGCGGTGGTCCAGGAGCTGCCAATGCTCATGGCAACAATGGCGCAAATGATACAGGTGGCCGCATAAAAGAAAGACGGATCGAGCAGTTTGAGTCCGTAGTAAATCAGCATGGGCACGGTGCCTGAAAGCAACCAGGTACCAATCAATGCGCCCACAGACAAAAGTATCAGTACCGCCCCCAGTGACAGAGAAATTCCGTGTACTATCCCCTCCTCGATCTCCTTCCATTTGTAACCATTCTTCAGCCCGATAATGGCAGCCACCCCCATGGCCAGCAACAAGGCTATCTGGTTGGGACCATAAGAAGAGTCGTCGGCAAAAAGTATTACCGACGAGCTTAACAGCACAACCAGCACCGCAATGGGGATCAGTGCATCCAGCATTGAGGGTTGTCTTCGGTCAGACATCAGTGACTCCTTGGATTATTGTTATTTTAGGATCGATAAACCGGCCGTCCATCCTGATGGTCGACGGCCTTAAAACAAATCAGAAAGACCGGTAGAACATCAGTACGATAATGACCGGGCACACAAAACGGACATACCAGGGCCAAATCTTCCAGAATAGTCCCTCTGCCGCATGCTCATCGCTATGACGGAGCTCCTGCAGGATTTCATTGCGCTTCCAAACCCAGCCCGCAAAAATACACAGCATCAGCCCAAGCAAAGGCTGACTGTATTGAGTAGTTACAGCAATAACCAAACCGAAAAGTGACTCAAAGTTCAGTGCAATGATGGCGCTGCACAGGAAGATTACTGTTGCAATCAGCCACACCGCGATTTTACGTTTCACGCCATGACTTTCCACCACATACGCCACCGGCACCTCAAGCATGGAGATGGATGATGTTACCGCAGCAATGGTCATCAGAATAAAGAACGCCAGTGCCACCAGATTACCTACCGAGCCCATCGTATCGAACAACGCAGGTAACACGGTAAAAATAAGGGTATCTCCCGCAATCAGTTCTCCGGATTCTGAGAAAATCTCAACCCCATTGTGAAGGGCGACGTACATAGCAGGAATAATCAGCAGGCCGGCAAGAATAGCGACAGCGATATCAACCAGAGCAACAGAGGCGCCAAGACTGGGTAGTTTTTCTTTGCGACTGACATAAGAGCCATAAACCAGCATGGTACCTACACCCAGCGACATAGAGAAAAACGCCTGCCCCATGGCACTGATCAGCAAATCAGGATTCAGCACCTTGGAAAAGTCTGGCAGAAGATAGATCTTCAGTCCCTGCACAGCACCATCAAGGGTCATAACATAGCCAATTAACAGCAATACGATCAGAAATAAGGTCGGCATCAGCCTGACCGACCACCTCTCGATGCCTTTACTGACCCCACCGATAACAATCAACGCAGTAAGCAGTACAAAGAGCGCACAGAAAATCAGATTGCGGCTGTCAGAAAAACTGGTAAGCCACAGCGACATTGACTGCCACTGGAAAATATTTGTCAGCGCCTGCAGTCCAAAAGCAATCATCCAGCCAGCGACAATAGCGTAAAAAGCCAGGATCAGCGATACCGTCACACAACCCCAAATCCCGGTTGCCTTGCCGACAATACTGCCGGAGATTTTACCCAGTGCATCAACCATGTTCGACTGGGTTGCACGACCGATTAACAGCTCGGCCATTAATACGGGATAGGCGAGCACAAATGCCAGAAGAATATACATCAATACAAAGGCGGCTCCGCCATTACTGGCCACCTGAGTAGGGAAGCCCCAGATATTCCCCAGCCCTACTGCAGAACCTGCCGCTGCCAGCACAAACCCCAGCCTGGAAGAAAACTCACCTCTTGCACTCATTTTTTTTGCCCTATATTTTTGTTATTTTTATGTCGGGATTGCCCCTGACTTATTACTTGTTTTAAATTTTTTCTTCTGATCTATATGATATCCCAGATGCCAGCCATAGGGATCTGCAGCACATAAAAACAAGGCCATGTAACAATACATGGCCCTGCCTCAATCAACTAAAACAACTAAAGTGTCTTAATGGCATACTTGCCGGTACTCACCACATCAAAAGTGATAGATGCTGCCTCGTCAAGAAACGGATCGATTTCTTCCAAATCCTCTGGTAAATCATCAAGATTCTCCACGGGCTCTTTACCGAGACGGGCAAGGCGTTCATTCGCCCGTTGTAATGCCTTTTTCTCCTGCTCTTCTTTTTCCAGTTTGCGCTCAGATTCAACCAGAGAAATAAACTTCTCTTCTTTCTTGCGACGATACTCTTCAATATCTTCGAAGATATACGAAAATTCAGGATCTTTCTGAATCCGCTGCTCATGGCTTTCTTCAACCTTTTGCACCGCATCACTGGTATCACCAAAAGTGGTGTAATTGGCCCGCACTATGCTATCCCAGGGCAGCGCGTTCTCTTCTTTACTCTCGCCCCAATCTTCAGGATCTACAGGTGAAGGCAAAAGAATATCCGGGATGACGCCCTTGTGCTGAGTACTGCCGCCATCTATCCGATAAAATTTAGCGATAGTAAACTGCACACTGCCAAGAGGGTTGTCGTAAAGATCATAAATGCGCCCTAAGCCACGGTGCTGCTGAACCGTACCTTTACCAAAAGTTTGCTCGCCGACAATCAGGGCTCGACCATAATCCTGCATCGCGGCAGCAAAGATCTCTGAAGCCGAGGCACTGTACCTGTCGACCAGCACGGTCAGCGGCCCTTCATAAAAAACCATCCCATCGGTGTCACGCTCTTCGCGTATACGCCCGGCTCCGTCACGGATTTGCACTACAGGCCCTTTATCAATAAACAAACCTGACAATTGAGTTGCTTCACTCAGTGATCCGCCACCATTACCGCGCAGATCTATGATCATCCCCTGAACACCCTGTTCTTTAAGACTATCTATCTCCGTTTTTACGTCCTGGTGCAGTTTATTGTAAAAAGAGGGAATGGTAATCACACCCAGCTTCTCTCCTTTGTTCGGGCCCTCTTCCGGAACATAGACTTCAGATTTTGCAGCCCGATCTTCCAGTTTTATTTTATCCCGGGTCAGACTGACAACTGAGGGCGCCCCGCTGTCTACCGAGCCTTTGAGTACCTGGAGCCTGACCACGCTGCCTTTGGGTCCTTTAATCAGTTCGACCACTTCATCCAGACGCCAGCCTACCACATCGACAAACTCATCCTCGTCCTGGGCCACACCGACAATCTTATCTTCAGGCTTGATTTGCTTTGACTGATCAGCCGGGCCGCCAGGCACAATAGAGCGGATCACAGTATGATCATCCTCTGACTGCAATACCGCACCAATACCTTCAAAAGACAAATCCATCTCCATCTGGAAACGCTCGGCATTTCGGGGAGAAAGGTAACTGGTATGGGCCTCAACACTGCGGGCAAATGAATTCATCACTGCCTGAAACACATCTTCGCTCTGGGTTTGTGTCAGACGCTTGATCGCTCTTTGATAGCGTTTTTCCAGTATTTCTTTAGCGTCGTCCCAGTCCTTACCGGCAAGTTTGAGATTTAAGGCATCGTATTTGACCCGCTGACGCCATAATTCATCGAGTTCAGCTTTATCTGCCGGCCACTCTGCCTCTTCCCGATCATAGTGAAAAGCATCCCCTTTTTTTTCAAAATCGAAAGGTTGCTCAAGTAATGAAAGGGCATATTGATAACGTTCGGCACGACGCTTTATATTCAGCGTATACATATCATACGCCGGGCTCAGATTCCCTCTTTGCAGGGCATCATCAAAACTCTTACGGTGCTGTTCCAGGCTGGCAATGTCGGAGGCAAGAAATATGTTGCGATTCGAGTCAAGACCTTGCAGATAACGGTCAAAGATTTTCGATGACATCTCATCATCAAGCTCAACATTCTTATAGTGCGCCCTTGTGAATAAGGATGCTATCCGCTTTGATGCGACAGCATGTTGAGATTCCTGCTCCAGCTCAGGCAAATCTTCGATACTGGCCGTAACCGATACCGCTATTGCATTACCACTGAGCGCAAGAAGTGCGGTGGCGACAGAAACCCGAATTGCATGATTCATATATTTACCTCTTAGGCGGGGTCAACAACCTCAATGTATCGGCTGGCACTTTAACCACCATGCCGGTACTGAGCTGAACATGAACCCCTTCCTTAGCTATTTCACTGATAGTACCCTCAACAGGCACTTTACCGAGTTTAACCGTGACTTGTGTGCCCGCAACCAGATCTTTATCACTTAGTTTAGCAGGGGGTGTTCTTTTTATTGGTTTAGCAGAACTGCTTTTAGTTCCGTTGGCACCATTATTTGCTGACCGGTTGGCTTTTGTGCCATCGGTAACTTTCGCTCTGGGTGTTTTCTTCTGGCCAGTCGATGGCCGGGCTGCTTTATCTTTATTTTCCTTGCGCCTCAGTGCGGCTTTTTCTTTACTCTCAGCCAGTTGCGTTTTGGCATGTTCAGCATGCTCTTTATCAACCACAGCATCTTGTTTGCCGTCGAGATCAACCCGATGGGCTCCCTCAGTCACTGCGTGCAGATAACGCCAACTGTTGGTGTAGTGTCGCAAGGACGTGCGCAGCATGGTCTTACTGATACGCTCATCCCCGGCTAAACGCTCAGCCAGGTCCTGGAAAATTCCTATTTTCAGAGGCTTGGCCTCACCCTGAGTACTAAAACAGGCAGGAAAGGTTTCAGCTAAAAAAGCGATGACTTCTTTGCTGTTTGAAAACTTCTGTTGTGGGTTATCCATTCAATTGTTCTAATGGTCTGTGTGTGCTTCAGGGTGCTCATCATCCCAAGTTGCCACTAGTTGGTCAACCCAGTCATGCAGCTCATGCTCTTCAATATCCAGTAAATATTGATCTTCGTACCAATTTTCCCAGATATGTTGGAGCATTAATTCAAGCTGATGGGTCTCGATGTCCTCTTCAACACTGGCATACAGGTAGTGCAGAAACTCGTTCAATCTGTCACTGGCTTCTTCCGCCTGCTCTTCCCAGAACTCCATATCTGCAGGTGTTGCCAGAACCACATGTATATCCACCATCTGTTTCAAATCAGGTTCTCCTGCAGCGTATCCACAAGCTGTTGCAAACCCTGTAAATCCTGCTGGTCAAAACGCCCGGTAACAGGGCTGTCGATATCCAGCACTCCCAGGAGTTCACCGCCCCGGTAGAAAGGGATTACCACTTCCGAATTAGAGGCGCTGTCACAGGCGATGTGGCCTTCAAACTGGTGAACATCTTCAACCAACTGAGCCTCTCCCAGCTTGGCCGCGGTGCCACAAACGCCACGCCCCATGGGAATACGCACACAGGCCGGTTTGCCCTGAAACGGTCCCAGTACCAGTTGCTCATCTTTATAAAGATAAAACCCTGCCCAGTTAATTTCAGGTAAACGCATCCATAGTAAAGCACTGAGATTCGCCAGGTTAGCAATTAAGTCTTGCTCTCCTTCGATCAGGGCCCCGGCTTGCTGAGTGATCTCGGCGTACAACTGCGGTTTAGCTATTGGCATAAATACTTCTACTGCCTATTTAAATGGTTTAACACGCCCCGGTCAGGGGACATAAAAAAATTACCGGTTCCACAAGAATCATTGAACCAGCTCAAATTGCACTTCGATTCTGGCATCAATGGTCTGTTGCCCTGGCATGCTGACATCACTTTGCATACGCATGCGTGATTCGGCCATTTTCGCTACAGGACGATACTGCGACACTTCGTTGATTGAGGTGACCTTGCCAACCTTCACACCGGCCGCAGCGGCGAGCTTCTCGGCGCGAACGCGGGCATCCTCAACAGCCAGCTCCAGCGCTCGAAGGTACAGGCTCTGCGGATCGTCAAAGCCATATTCAAAACCGTCCATACGCGTAGCACCGATTTTAAACACTGAATCCAGTACCTTATCGTATAACTTCAACGCTCTGAGACTGATATGCACGGTGCGGGACAACACAAACCCCTTTTGTTCTGTCATGCCGTTTCTGTGTTCATACCAGGGCTGCAATTGTACCTGCATTGACGCGATATCTTTTTCCTCGACGCCTTGATCCAGCAAACTTTTGATAATACGGCCGGTTTTATCCGTGAGACTGTCATTCAGTTTATTGATCACAGGCCCCTTTTCTTCGATATACAGACTGAAATGGAATAAATCCGGTACTTTGCTGACGCTGGACTGACCTACCACCCTGATTTGCTGTGGCTGCGGTTGTTGTGCCTGTGCCGGGATACCTATTACAAGCAGGGATAGTGCAATAAGGATTGTTTTCATAAGCTTCTCCATTGAGCGATTCATCAATCATTGATTCAGTCTTGCATTGTCTCCATGGCAACTGAACCTATGATGAATTACTTGTGAGCATATCAGTCACGCTGGTCACAACTACTCATTGGCCCGGTATCAGCCCTTTATGGTCGAAGTAAACCGCCGCATCGGCGACAAAGTTTACTTTAATATGCTTGTCTTCATCTCCCCAGATACACTGGGTATTGGCTAATTTATCTTCACATTTATCTGCTTCACCCAACACCTTTTTAACCTCGGTATAGGACATGCCGGTCTTAATCTGGTCATAAGACTCCATGTTAACTTTGGAGCAGGCTGCCAATAACACTAACAAGGAGCCGACGAGTAACTTTTTCATTGTGCTGATTCCAGGCTGATATTTTACAAGAGTTTACCCCAGACCAGGCCCTGCAACCAACCATGTTTAATTTTAGGTATAATAGCCCCTTGCTTCTTAAGGCTTGTTATTTATGTCTTTACCCTATCTTCCGGATACCTTCTTAAATCACATGGCTGAGATTATGCCTGACTCTTTGTCCATGGACGGATTTATTCAGGCCTGCAAAGCCCCGTTGCGCAAGAGTATCAGGGTCAATACGCTGAAGATCAGCGTGCAGGATTTTTGTCAGCGAATGAAACAACAAAACTGGCGCCTTACCCCTGTTCCATGGTGCTCAGAGGGATTCTGGCTGGAGCGCCCACAACAGCAGGAACACATGGCCCCCCTGGGGAGCACACCAGAGCATCTGGCCGGGCTTTTTTATATTCAGGAAGCCAGTTCTATGCTGCCACCGCAGGCGCTTATCGGTAACGCGTTACCTGAAAGAGTCCTTGATATGGCGGCCGCACCAGGCTCAAAAACCACACAACTAAGCGCCCTGATGCATAACAATGGTTTGCTGGTTGCTAATGAGCTGGCGGCAAGCCGGATTAAATCTCTGGCAGCAGTGCTGCAGCGGCTGGGTGTACGTAATACGGCTATCAGTCATTTTGATGGTAAGGTGTTTGGCGACTGGTTACCGCAAACCTTTGATGCAGTATTACTGGATGCGCCCTGCGGCGGCGAAGGTACCATCAGAAAAGATCCCGACGCACTAAAAAACTGGTCTCAGGCATCCATTGACTCCATCAGCGCACTGCAAGAGCAATTAATTGACAGTGCCTTCAGAGCACTAAAGCCAGGCGGCTGCCTGGTCTATTCCACCTGTACCCTGAATCAGCAGGAGAACCAGTCTGTTTGCCAGTATCTTCTGGACAGATATGCCGATTCGGTAGAGGTGGAAGCCCTGGATAAGCTTTTCCCTGGTGCAGAGAAGGCCGTCACCGAACAAGGATATCTGCATATCTGGCCGCAGCTGTTTAACAGCGAAGGCTTTTTTGTTGCCCGATTTCGCAAAACCCGTGATCTTGGTCTTCAACTTCCTGCTCCCAGAAAGGCACAACTGCCCTTTTCCCCGGCGAGTAAAAAGCAACAACAGCAACTTAATGACTATCTGACCGGGCAGTTCGGTTGCAGACTTCCTGAAGAGTCCAGGCTTTTTATCAAAGAGCAGGATTATTGGTTGTTTCCCCAACAGACAGAAAACCTGCTCGGCCAGTTCCGTTTCCAGCGTGTCGGTCTGAAAATCGCCAGTCGGCATAAATCCGGTTTTCGGTTAAGCCATGATGCCGCCATGGCGCTGGGCATGAACTTTACCCGTCAGTGTCTGGCCCTCAGCACAGATCAACTGCGCCAGTACTACCAGGGCCGGGACCTCACGGCAGACACTAAGCCACCGCAAGGAGAGTTACTTTTAACCTGGCAAAATACCCCGGTGGGTCTGGCAAAAGGTTTAGGGTTGAAGATAAAAAACACCCTGCCCCGTGAGCTGGTCAGAGATAACCTGCCTGACTGGTCCGCTGATGGCCAGCCCCACAACTTATACCCTGAACCTATGGAATAAGCTGGGCATAATGCTGTGGATAAACTCTGCAGAAGTTGTGATTACAAGCTTGCAGGATGTCTTATACTGATATTATAAAATCATGTTTTTAATACATAATTTATTTAAATAAGAAAATTGTTTAAAAAACATTCAGGCTTGTTCTACAATTACAGTCCGGCTTGAGCAATGGTGACAAAATTTTCCGTTTTTCCAGGCCTTAAAAGTTAGCGCACGGCTCAAATACGAGCCATTCCCCTAAGCCCAGGAACCTCCCCGGTTCTCTGGGCCTTTTTTTAGCTGGTTCGCTTCAGATTAAGATCAAAGCGCCTGGCATTCTCTACATAATGTGCCGCTGAGGCCTCCAGCATCCTGCACTGCTGATCATTAAGCTGACGAATCACTTTAGCAGGGCTGCCCACCACCAGACTGCGATCAGGGATCTGCATGTTTTCGGTGATCAGGGCATTGGCCCCTATCAGGCAGTGTTTACCGATACTGGCGCCATTGAGTATCACCGCATTAATGCCGATAAGACTGTAATCATCTATCACGCAGCCATGTAACATGGCTTTGTGACCGACGGTAACACCGGTGGCCAGGGTTAAGGGTACGTCTTCATCGGTATGCAGGATGGCGCCGTCCTGAATATTGGTTCTGGCGCCAATGATGATTTCATGATTATCGGCACGGATCACCGCATTAAACCAGACTGAGGCATTCTCCCCCAGTCTTACATCACCGATGAGATGAGCGCCCGGGGCGATATACACATTTTTTGCCAGGGTGGGCTGTTTTGTATCCAGAGCATATAACATTATTTTTCCACCTTGCGCATCAGGCCTTCCTGCATAGTTGACGCCACCAGTTCGCCCTGACGATTAAAAATCTGGCCCCGGGCAAATCCCCTTGAGCCACCAGAAAATGGACTCTCCATGCAATACAACAACCAGTCATCGAACCGAAACGGGCGGTGGAACCACATGGCATGATCAATGGTCGCCATACGGATATTCGGATGCATGATGGACATACCGTGAGGCTGCAAAGCCGTGACCAGAAAATAGTAATCAGAGGCGTAGGTTAAGGTGGTTTGATGGGTATTCAGTTCATCACCCAATGATTCGACACTTTTCATCCACACGTTGCGGGTAGGTGGCGCAACCTTTGGCTTCATAGGATTTATGGCCTGCACCGTACGCATGTCTATGGGGCGATGATAAGCCAGCTTTTCCACCATATTGGCAGGCAGCTTGTCCAGCACATTTTCATAAAAGCGAATATCCGGCTCCAGACTCTCCGGCTCCGGTACTTGCGGCATATCCCCGTGCTGATGGGTCAGGCCTTGTTCTTTGATCTGAAATGAAGCGGTCATATAAAAAATCGTTCTGCCGTTCTGAATAGCTTTGACCCGCCGGGTACAGAAACTGCGTCCATCGCGAATAAATTCAACGTCGTAGACCACGGACTGATTGGCATCACCGGGCAGCAAGAAATAGCAATGCATGGAATGGGCGACGCGATCTGCCTCAACAGTTTGCTGTGCGGCAGCCAGAGCCTGGCCCATCACCTGGCCGCCAAACAGGGCACGAAATCCCAGATCCCAGCTCAGGCCACGATACAGGCCCTTTTCCAGTCGTTCCAGGGTCAGTAATTCACTCAGTTGTACAGAATTCATCATGCTTTTAGGATCTCATTTCTAAGGGGTTACGAGGATAAAACTTATCGGGCAGAGACGCCATGTGCTCAAAAAAGCGGGTATCTTTATAGGGCAGCTTCATAAAACCGGATATGCCTACCCCTTCTATTTGGGGTATATGGCCGATAAGTTGTTTTAACAGGTTGCGGAACCGCTTCTCTTTACTGTGATCCAGCAAAGTGTAGTAACTGTGTACCTTGAGATGGGTTTCCAGTGCTTCAAAGATAATACAACCTGTGTGGTGAATATCATTTAACTCACTGAGAATAGCCAGTATCTCCGGAGGAAGTTTAAGTAATTCGTCCGGGTCATCGCCATCTTCAAAGTAGGAATGCATACGACTTTGTGCCTCTTCCACAGAGATACGACTGACCTCATAGGGGATCGCCATACCGGGCTCAGGAATAAAGGGTTGCTGCACATCCGTGCGCTCCAGATGCAATGTATCCCGGGCATTAAACATACAGCTTTTAAATACTCCGACCCTGTGAATGGCCCGTGCCAGTGTCACCACATTGTTCACCGACACCTCAAAGGAATACTTCATTGAAGGATCGTGCAGGTTCAGGCTCGAATCGATATAAATCCCCTCTGGATGCCAGCGCACCGCCAGGCCGCCCACTACCGGGTAACGGCCGAGACGACTCACCGCAGAAATAAAGGCCTTTTCGGTCTGCCCCATGCCTTGCATATAATTTTTATAATAACGTTCAAACTGTTCATCATTCAGGTAGCGCAGTTCATCTTCGATAGACTCGGCCCGTAAAAAGGACTTTCTGGAGCTGTAGACCACGGTATCGATAGGTTTATCACCATGGTGTGTCCAGCAGGGGATCACCGGTTGATGCTCAGGACTTTCGCTATCTGCAAACACCAGATTGCGCAAATAACCGGCGTTGTGCATAAAATAATCGCCGCCCTTGCGCCGTGTATCAGCATCGTCGCTGAGCATGGCGGTCAGCGTCTGAGCCAGCTCCTGTGGCAACCCCAGTGCATTGGGCGTAATCACCTGGGTGCCAAAGCGACAGGATTGCCCGGACGCCAGTGCATACAGGGTGCTGGCCACCCCCTGCTCATCGAAGCGGGGACTGGAAAGTGCGCCATTTAGCTGCTCTTCGCCGATAAAATACACATCGCCCAGCCTGGCATTGGTCTGCTGCAGATCGCTGGACATCAGATCCATCACATTATTACCCACGTAATGCCCCCCGGCATCAAGCTGGGCATAGACACAGGAGCCCCAGTCTATCAGGGCCACTTGTTCATTCTCTTCATCAAACACCAGGTTTGAGGGCTTAATATCCCCATGCACAATAGGTTTAATGTGGCCTTTGTGCTTATGCTGACGCAAACTCCAGAGCAATTCGGCCAGTTGCACGGCAATTTTTACCACTAAGCGCGCTGGCAGCGGCCCCTTTTGCAGAGAAACCTGCTCCAGATCCTGGCCCCTGGCCCGCTCCATCACCATAATCGCCTGTTTCTTAATCCGCTGGAACTCTTCCAGTTGTGGCACCCTGGGGTGATCCACCTGACTGAGCATATAGGCTTCCTCTTCGAGCCTGTCCTGAACATGCTGAGGCAGGTTAATACGGGAAAATTTAAACACCAATTGCTGATTGCGTTCATTAACACCGGCAAAAGCAAAACCAAAGGCCCCTTTCCCAATCAGCTCGATGTTCTTATAGCCCAATAGTTCCAGTTGCTCTATACACAGATTAATCCAGTCCTTTAGCTTTTGGGCGTCCTGATGAGAGAGCAGATAGATGGACTGTTCATCGGGAATATAAAAATGCTTGAGTCGGGAATCCGGTACTGACATGAATGCTAATCCCGCTGTGCCAGCCAGCGAACCTGATATGTTCCTTCACCGCCCTGCCCCAGCGCCTTTACCAGCTCAGGCAGCATTGCCTCTATATGCTGGTCAAACTGCCAGGGGGGATTAATAATCAGCATCCCCGAGCCGTGCATCCCTAACTGCTCATCCTGTGGCGCCACACTGAGCTGAATATCCAGCACCGAGGTATATGGGCCTCGGCGAATCGTCTCGAGCATGCTGTGACTGCGATCCCGCTTTCTAGCTAAAAGTGGATACCAGATTGCATAGATGCCGGTCTGCCAGCGCTTATAGGCCTTATTCAGGGTGTCGGGCAGCACCTGATAGTCTGTTTCCAGTTCATAGGAGGGATCGATCAACACCATGCCGCGGGCCGGTTTGGGGGGGGTGATGGCCACCAGGCCTTCAAAGCCATCACGGTGATGCACCTTTACCCGTCTCTGCTGCTTAAAGTTTGTTGCAAGTTGCTGTACTTCGTTATTATGCCACTCCATTAATTGCAGGCTGTCCTGTGCACGGCACAACCTTCTGGCGATTTCAGGAGAGCCCGGATAGCGATTTTGCTTTCGGTACTGCTCAACCAGTTTTAAATAAGCGCGAATATGAGGGTTCTGGCAGGAAGCATCGGATAAGGCATCAATTCCGGCCTGATACTCTGAGGTTTTCTGTGCCTGTTCAGAGGTTAAATCATAGATTCCGGCACCGGCATGGGTGTCAATATAAACAAAAGCCTTATCTTTGCTGCAGAGTTTTTCCAGCAATAACATCTGACACAGATGTTTCAGTACATCGGCATGATTGCCAGCATGAAAGGCATGACGGTAACTGAACAATGAATGATCCCAATTAAGTTTTAACTGACTGACGACAGTTTAAGGGATTTCCGCTCTGCTGGCACGCCGGTCTTTGCTTTCTGACAAAGCCCGTCAGTCCCCCTTAATAACCTTGCCCCCTTTGATTACTACCTTAACGTCTTCAAGGGTTTGTATATCCTCTAAGGGGTGGCCGCTGACTGCAACCATATCGGCCAGCATTCCGGTTTTTAACTGCCCACGGTCAGATACCCCAAGTAAGTCTGCAGCATTGACGGTGGCACTTTGAATAGCGTGCAACGGGCTCATTCCCCGTTTAACCATGGCATAAAATTCCAGACGAGCATCTTTATGCTGCATCACCCCTGCATCACTGCCCAGCGCAATCTTGATGTTGTGCTTCAGAGCGAGCCTGAAACTGTTTTCCACATGAGGTTTAAGAAATTCATTCTTTTTAACTGTCCAGCTCGGTGTTTCAGGGGGCAGCGGCAGGTCATTTAAATGTATTGTCGGGACATAGTATGTGCCCCGCGCTTTCATTTCCTCAACAATCTCCGGTGTCAGCATAGAGCCGTGCTCTATGGAGGCAACGCCGGCTTTTACCGCCGCCATAATGCCCTCACTGCCATGTGCGTGAGCCATTACCTTAAGACCATGCCGTGAGCTTTCCTCAACAATAATGTTCAACTCTTCGTCAGAATATTGCTGCGCTCCCGGGCTATCACCTTTTGAAAATACACCGGCGGTGGCACAGACCTTGATCACTTTGACACCATGTTTGGCCTGATAACGAATGGCCTTGAGCAGTTCTGCCTTGCCATCAGCTATACCCTGTTTGGGACCAAGCTCCTGGATCCCAGGCGCGAACCCGGTAATGTCGCAATGGCCGCCGGTAATGGAAATATAGTGACCAGCCGGGAACATACGTGGGCCAACAACATGCCCCTTATCGATGGCCCGCATCAGGGCAACATCGGGAAAGCCCGGAAAACCACCGGCATCACGAACCGTGGTGAATCCTGCTTCAAGCATTTCAAGACCAAATTTAACACCATGTAACGCCCAGTCTGCGGAGGTTTCCATTACCGGCGCAGTGGTCCAGTGATCATCATTAAAATAATCCAGCGTGACGTGGCTGTGCATATCCATAAAACCGGGCAACAGGGTTAAGTCTCCCAGTTCAAGAATTCTGGCATCATCAGGCAGACTTTGCGGATTTATGCCGGCGATCAGTCCTCCTTCAACAACAAAGACAGCGGGAGAAATCACTTCGCCGCTTTGCACATCAAGATAACGACTGGCTTTGACGACCAGCGGTGTGGCCGCCAATGCTGCACTGTTTAAAACACATATCAGCGTAAGAGTAAAAATCAGATATTTTAGCTGTTGCACAGCAATCCCCTTATCTTTGAAATCCTGAATGCCAGGTAAGGTAACAGCTGCATAACATAATCTACATAGCAACAGATAGATAGCCACTATCCAAAGACATTTCTTATTGATATAGCTCAAAAAACAATACGTCTGTGCCGACAGATAAGGAATTTCTGTACTAGTATGCTTGGGGGAATATCATTTGACAGGAAATCAATGAAAATACTCAGCAAGGGCGCATCAAAATTGTGGCTGGCGGGTTGGCTTATGGCTTTCACCATACTGTCCGGCAATTCAATTAGCAGCGAAACAACGGATATTGAGCGGGAATATATGCCCAATGATCCAAAGCTGTGCCTGATGTGCCATGGTGCTGACAGTGACCATCCAGCCGAGAGTGTGATGCACAGTGTGCATGGACAATCCTCATCTGAAAACACCCCTTTTTCGACCAACCAGCAGGGTTGCCAGAGCTGTCATGGTCCAAGTGCCAGTCATTTAAAGCTGGTGAATGGGGTGCGTCCGCCGCCTGCTATGGTTTTTAATTCAGATCAGCCTGCTCAGCAGCGCGATGAGGTATGTTTAGACTGTCACCAGGATACGGCCGGGCATTATTGGGCCGGCAGTGCCCATGAGTTCAGTCAACAGGGCTGCACCAGCTGTCACACCATCCATCAGGAGGATGACGCGATGAAAAAGTTTGTGCAACTTAACAATCAGTGTATGGACTGCCATCAGCGCCAGCGTGCTCAGATAATGCGCCCCTCCAGCCACCCGCTGCGTTCAGGCCATATGAACTGCATCGACTGTCATTCACCCCATGGCGGACCGGGACCGGCGGAACTGAAAGCCTTCACTCTGAATGAACAGTGTCTTGACTGCCATGCAGAGAAACGCGGTCCCTTTTTATGGGAACACGCGCCGGTAACCGAAGATTGCAGTAGTTGCCATACACCCCATGGCTCCAACCACAATGCGTTACTCAACGCCCGAACGCCTTTTCTGTGTCAGCAATGTCATCAGGCCGCCTTTCATCCGAGTAATCAGGAAAGCGGTACCGGTATTCCACCAAGGGGCGCATCCTCTAATTTACTGGGTAAAGACTGTATGAATTGTCATTCTCAGGTACACGGCAGCAATCATCCGTCAGGCTCGGGCCTGACCCGCTAAGGCATGCCGATGACCCTATTCACCCACAGAACACTCCCTGCAAACTGCGTAAGCCTGCTCCTGCTATGCCTGAGCAGTGGTTTGTGCGTGCAAGCCACTGAATCTTTGCAGGGGAATATTGAAGCCAGTCTCGGATACCTTGACCAGGATGCCTGGCAGTTTGGCAGTTCCCATGGTGTCAATGACCTGGGGTTCACGCCATTTGTTAATATTGACCTGCTCTTGCCCGGATTCACAGACACCGATAAATGGCAGATTGGAGCTAATCAACTCGGTCTGTCGTCTGCACGTTTTATGCTCAAAGGACAGTTTGATGATAACCAGTCAGTGGATCTGAACTGGCGCCAGATATCAGGATATGACTATGATGATGCCCATACCCCTTTTTACAGTACCGGATTGGCAAAATTCAGCTTGCCAGGCAACTGGCAGGTTAACGATAACACCACTGCGGGCATGACCTCTGTTTCTGATCATCTGAACCCTGTCAGCCTCAGGCACAAGCGCCACTGGCTGGAACTGGATTATCAGCGGAACCTGGGTGAAAACTGGGCCTTGAATGTTGATTTTCGCCGGGACAGCGTCACAGGGACCAAGGCCCTTGGCGGTGCCACGGGTTCCAGCGGTGGCAATGTGCGCGCGGTTTTACTGGCGGCACCAGTGGATCATCAGACCCATCAGGCCAGTATTTCTCTGGCATATCTGGGCAGCAGGTTAAGCTGGACACTGGGCTATCACGGCTCATTTTTTGACAATACCCTGACCTCAGTAATCTGGCCCACGGCCTTCGGACAACATCCTCAGTGGGCTGCGGGGGTGGGTTTCCCTGATGGCATCAATCAGATGGCCACAGAGCCGGATAACCAGGCGCATCAGTTTCGCGTCAACGGGAGTTATCGCTTCACACCTTACACACGGCTTTATCTTGATGCCGCACTGGGACGCCAATCTCAGAATCAGAGCTTTTTATCCTATACTGCGAACTCCCGGCTGATTGTTAATGCTTCCCTGCCCATGCAGTCGCTGGATGGCAGGGTGGACACCACTAACCTCAATCTGCGCCTGAGTTCACGACCCTTATCGGGCCTGAATCTGATCGCCAGGTTAGCGTACCGTGACAGAGACAATCAGACGCCTGTGGCAGCCTACCAGCGGGTTGCCGGCGATGCCGCTTATCAGCAGGGCTTTGCCGATGCCAGGTTAAATCGTCCTTACAGCCTGAGTAAACGTAAGGCAAACCTCGAGGCGAACTGGCGGCTAATGACAGCAACACAGTTACAGGCGGGTTATCACTACACGGACACCCGTCGGGATTATTCAGAAATTACCCGGGCCAGGGAAAATGATATCCGCCTGGGCTTTCGCAGCCATTACTTTGAGACACTGGCGATGGCAGTCAGTTATTCTCACCAGCAGCGACGCACCGATGACTATATTGGCAACCGGCCACTGATTCAGACTCATGTTCCCGGCACTACAGAGGCCGAAGAGTTTGAGAACCATCCCTTACTGCGCAAGTACTACCTGAGTGAACGGGACCGGGATAGCGTGTCGTTACAAGCGGACTGGTACCCTCAGACTTCGCTGAGTCTGGGGGCACAACTAAGCTGGAACCAGGATACCTATCCTGACGGCCACTTCGGACTCAACAGCTCAAAGATGTACTCGGTTAACGGCAATATCAGTTATATCAGCGATAAGGACTGGCAACTTTCCGGATTTTATAGCTATGACAACTATCAATATCAGCAATCCGGCCGCTCCTTTCGCGGATTTGCTCCGGCTGAAGCTTTCGATCCACAGCGCAACTGGCAAGTCAGTGCCAGCGATGATTTTCAGACACTGGGATTTAGCCTGGAACGTCAGGGCCTCAGACCGGCCTTTTCTGACTGGCAGGCACAAGGAACCCTGGATCTGTCAATGTCATTTAACCACAGTCGTTCTGTCGGTGAGATGATCAATCATCATGGCAGCGTCTTGCAAAGCGCACCGCTGCCGGATCTTAAAACACAATTAAATACAGCGAATCTGACTGCACGCTATCATTTATCTGCATCATCATCTGCAGCACTGACTCTTATCAGGGAGACCTACGACAGCGATGATTTTGCCCTGGATAATGTCGCAATGAATACCCTTAGCAATGTTCTGTTACCCGGGCAGCGGAGCCCCCGGTATCAGGCGACCTGGTTGGGCTTAAGTTATCGATATGAATATTAAGGCAGCACCAGTGGTACTCTCACAAAGTAAAATCATCACCTTCACACTGGCCATTCTGCCCGGCCTTTTAGCCCTGTTGTTTATCACTGCCTCAGATTTTTCATCTGCCGGGGCGCTGTTGAATCTGCTGGGACGTCTGACCGGCATCTGGGGGATGGCGTTATTGCTGGTGGCCGCCATACTCTGTTGCAGGGTACCGGGTTTTGATCAACCCTTTGGCGGACTGACTAAATTATGGAAACTGCATCATCTGCTGGGTGCCATTGGCTTTTTGATGATCCTCACCCATCCCTTATTACTCGCTTTTGCCGCCGCGGAAATCTCCCTGAACGCTGCAGTGAATACATTGTTCTCTTCACAAAGACCCGTGCTTTGGGGCTGGGTGGCACTTATCGCCTTAATGATTTTTATGGCCCCGACTTTTGCCTTTTTCGGTAAGCCTGATTACCAGCGCTGGAAATGGATGCACAACTTAAGTGGTGTCACTGTGGTATTTGCTTTGGTGCACACGCTGATGCTCAGTCGCACCCTGCCCGGTCATTGGGGAGATATTGTCTGGGGTTTGCTGGCATTGATGGCCCTTGGTGCTATCGGCTACCGCTGGATATTCTCGCGCTGGCGTGGTCGCCTGCCCTATAAGGTAACTGAAATTACACACCCTGCGAATAATGTGGTGGAACTGACGCTACAGCCTCAGCGGGCTCATCTGAAATACCAGCCGGGTCAGTTTGTTTATTTTACCCCCTTTTGCCGCGAGCTGGAGTCTGGCAACAACGAAGAACACCCATATACGCTGTCTTCGTCGCCTTGTGAGCCGACCCTGCGTATGGCCATCAAAGCACTGGGTGATGGCAGCCGGGCATTGCAAAACCTTGCAATTAACACAGAAGTCAGTGTAGAGGGCCCCTATGGTCGCTTTTTTGACCCTAAGGCCAGCCCGGATCAGTCGGAGTTATGGATTGCCGGTGGCATCGGCATCACCCCTTTTCTGGCACGGCTCAGACACCATGCCAGACTCAGTCAGGACGTGAATATTCATCTCATTTATTGTGTGCAGGATGAAGCAAGACTGGTATTCGGCGATGAACTACAAAAATTGTCTGATAGTATTTCCGGCCTAAGTTTTACCCCCCACTTTTTTTACCAGCAAGGACCTCTGACCAGCTGTTTTATTAAACAGCATTGCCCGGATTTTAGCCACAGAGAAGCTTATATTTGCGGTCCGGTACCGCTTATTGACAGCAGCCGCAGAATATTAACGGATGCCGGTGTGCCATTAAACCGCATCACCACTGAAGAATTTGTACTTTTATAAGGAGAAATGAAATGAAGCAAGTTGGATTCGCCGCCTTTATTGCCTTCTGGTCATGTGTAGGAACATTGCTGATGCTATTTTGGCTTGTGCCTGTAACCCCTTCTGATGCCGCAGAGGAGAAAACTGGCTATACTCTGGCAGAAGTAGCCCTGCATAATACCACTGAAGATTGCTGGATGGTGATTGAAAGCCGGGTGTATGATTTCAGCAAATATATACCCAAACATCCTGCCCCTGCCATTGTTATGGCAAACTGGTGCGGAAAGGAGGCAACAGAAGGCATGAAGACCAAAGGTTATGGCAACAACCACAGTCAGACTGCCTGGGACATGATGGCCGGTTATCAGATTGGCGTGCTTAAAGAAGATTAACTCAGCACATATCCTGATTTAGTCCCTCTGGTTCAGCTGTTGCCGCTGCTGTTGTTGTTTAGCCCCGATTAAGGCGCTCAGCTTGTTAAATGCAGGTAAGGCCTTTAATGCCCTGGCATTATCACTCTGATCGGCTTGGATAAAAAGCCACCACAGAGGGATCCAACCCTTTTGATATGCCTGCAATAACACCGCCAGCGCCCGCTCTGTCTGGCCTTGTATCAGCAGGTGATTAGCCCTGAACCCAGAGTACAGCGCCCACTGTGGAAATTGGGACAGGAGTTCCCTGAATTGTTGATTCAGCGCTTTTTTAATCTTTCTATCCTCACTCAGGACCTGCAGTGCCAGTGCTAATTCACTATTGCGGATATTTACTGTGGTATCAGGCTCAAGGGGGGAAGGCTGCATCTGTGCCAGTGAGGTAAATCCCTGCTTTTGGCGATCAAGTGCCAGATAAAGATGACGCATTAAGGGCAACAGATTATAGGTGCCAGTGCGGGTCGACTGCATGGATTGCAGCATGCTCAGGCTTATCTGCGGTTCCAGGTTCTGATATCCCAGACGAATAAAGTTTTTCCAGAAGCGGGCGTCAACGGAGTCACCATATAAGGAGGCGGTGCGCTCAAACCAGTTGGCCGCCTCGGGTTGCTTATCAAGCTCCAGATATAACAATCCCAGATAGGCACTGTTTGCAGCAGAGCCGGGATCCAGACTAAGGCATTTTTGCATGGCCAGAATTGCCTCCGCCAACCGTCCGGTTTTATGCAGTATTCTGGCCTGCCAGACATAGCTCCAGCTATATTCCGGATCCACATTCTGAGCCACCGAGATGGCCTGCAGAGCCTGCTCATACTGGCCAAGATAATAGTAAACCATGGCCAGATTAATATTGACCCAGGGCGAGAGAGGATCTGCCTCTCTGGCTCGTAGCGCGTAATCCAGCGCCTGGTCTGGCTGATTTTGTACCAGTGCCAGCTCAGAATACAGATACCATGCCTGAGCATTGGGAGAGCGCACCGCCAGAGCCTGTTGCAGTGCTTTTTCGGCATCCTCGAAGTGGTGGTCCAGAGTCGCCAGAATCGCCTGAGCATGCAAAGCGTCCACCTGCTCAGGATCCAGTGCCATGGCCGTATCGATGGCCTGGCGGGACTTGTCGATGGCATCCTCTTTGTTCATATAAATATCATGAAACTGATATCTGGCATAGATATATGCCAGGCTGCCATGGGCCGCGGCAAAATCCGGCGCTATCTTAATCGCATCCAGAAAGGCTTTCTCTGCCCGGTAAAACCACTCGCTGGTTGAACCATTCATCCACCAGTACTGACCTTGCAGGTAGTGCTGATAGGCCTCTACATCAATGCGGGCGGCAGACCATTGATTATTTCCTGTCACTGATGCCTGTGGCACTAAATAATCCCGCACATCGGAGCTAATCTGGTGGCTGACCTTGCTGAGCTGCTTCTGCGGCCCGGCATAACTGCGGCGCCACACATCCACCTCACTTCTGGTATCCACCAGTTCCACCTGAATCTGATATCCCCGCTCATCAATGCCCTGCAGTTTACCCACCAGCAGATATCTTACCTTAAGCTGTTCGGCAATCTGCCGGGGAGTAAGGTCAGTGTTGCCAAATGAGAAGGCTGAATAACGGGATGCCACCGCCAAACCCGGTGTTTGTGCCAGTGATGTCAGTACTTCCTCGGCAATGCCATTGGCCAGATAATCATGTTGAGGATTACCTGACAGATTTTTCAGAGGAAGAACGCTGATCCGCGGTTTATCCGGCACAGAGCTATTGTATTCCACAGTGGGCTGAGTGAATCGGTTAAGGGTAAATGCCAGCAATATCAGTATGACAAATAGTCCTGCCAGCCAAAATGGCTTCGAAGTCAGAGCGCTTTTAGCAGCCGAAGTATTCCGTGCTGATTGGCTATGTTGTTCCACACTTTCGGTGTTATCCGCAGCCTCTGCAGATTGCGGATTCTGCCAGTTAACCTCACAGGCAAGGCGATAGCCTTTTTTCGGTATGGTCTGGATAAGTTGTCTGGAATGGCTGTCATTGAGGGCTTTTCTGAGCTGGGAAATAGTGCGGGTCAGTGCTTCTTCTACTACAACCTGCTGCCCCCAGACGCGACTAAACAACACCTCCCGCTCTACGGTCTGTCCGGCATGTTCGGCCAGTACCCAGAGTACATGCATAGCCCGTGGCTCAACATGAAGAACCTGATGCTCGTGGTAGATACTGTTATTACCGGCATCGATTCGAAAATTTTCTATGCTAAATTGCCCGTCCGGGGATTTCCCTTCCTGCATCAGGCCTGCATCCTGTTATCCACCATCAAGTTCTCCATTAGCAAAACATTAGCTTTTCATTCTTTGTCCGTCAGGCGCAAGCTCTGGTTGTCACTTATAACCGATCTGGTACCGACAATATAAACCAGTCAGGTTCACAACAAGTGTTATTTATAAGGGGCTTTGCCATGTTCAAATCAATATTCAAAACCACCACCCTCGCCTTGTCTTTTGTCGCCATAAGCCATGCTCAGGCTCATGGCAACCTGGAGCTGAAAACCAGTTATCAGGATATACCGGGCGTAAGAAACATTGAAGCCGGGCAATACCAGGCCGGCATCCATAAACTTCAGACGTTGCTGGGTAACACCCGCATGCGCGAACTGACGGCCCCTGCTCACACCAATCTGTGCGTGGCTTATATCGCCCTTGGCCAGCTCAGTAACGCTTCAACCTATTGCGATCAGGCTATTGAACAGCACAATAACAAGCGCGATCAAAGTATTGCCTATAACAACCGTGCTGTGCTGCACTATGTTCAGAGTAAAACCGAACTGAGCCTGCAGGATATGCAAAGGGCCACAGAACTCAACCCCGCAAATAGTCTGGCGGAGCGCAATCTGGCACGACTTTCAGCAGCAGACAGCGGCACGCAGATACTCAGCAGTCTTAACTAAGGCAGATCTTTTCTGTGCCAAACAAAAGCCCGCATTATGCGGGCTTTTTCGTTATTTCTGAATTACTTCATATCGGCCAGCATCGCCAGCGGATTTTCCAGATAGGATTTCCACAGGTTGCTGAACCTGACCATCGTGGCTCCGTCGATAATCCGGTGATCCCCTGACCAGCTGATATGCATAATATTCACGGGTCTGACATTATCCTGCTCGTCAAAGCGTGGCAGACGCTGGATCTTGCCCAGCGCCACAATCGCCGATTCCGGTTTATTGATAACCGGTGTCGCCACCGTGCCACCAATCACACCCACATTAGAGATACTGATGGTGCCGCTTTTAAGATCCCCGCCCGGCAGGCGCCCTTCCCTGGCCTGTTCGATCAGGCGGTTGGCCTCTTTGGCAATTTCAAACAGGCTTAAATGCTGAACCCTTTGATATTGGGCACCAGCAAGCCAATTTTCGAGTCCACCGCCATACCAATGTTGTGATCATCAAAATAGGTCAGTTCGGTGCAATCCTCATTGACCTGGGCATTGACGATGGGAAACTGTTTCAGCGCCAGTGACATGGCTTTGATAATAAAGGGCATAAAGCTGAGCTTAACGCCCTGTTTTTCAAATTCAGGTTTGAGCTGCGCCCGGGCCGCCATCAGTGCATCCATTTCAATTTCATCGCTGACGCTGAAATGAGGGATGCTGAATACCGACGCCGACATCTGTTTCGCCATCGCCGCGCGCACACCGCGAATCGGCTCAACTCTGGTGCCACCAGAGCTTTGCACCTGCCCTTTAGTCGCAGTTTGTTCGGGTTGCTGCGATGACTCAGAATCCTGCTGCTTAAGTGCCCGCAGGTCCTGCTTCATGACCCGGCCTTTTTTACCGCTACCCTGTACTTTGCTCAGATCCACTTCCAGCTCTCTGGCTAAACGCCTGACAGCGGGGCTGGCCAGGGCTTTACCCGGCGGTGCCGGTTCAGGGTCAAACTCCCCGCCGGGAAATTTTTCCTGTTTGGAAGCTGCAGTTGCATCACTTTTGGCGCTTTGCTTTTGGTTGTCAGGTTCTGATGCCGCAGATTTACCGGCACTCTTTGTTGCAGGCGGCGCTGAGCCCGGTTCTGCATCTATTTCTATGGCAAACAAGGGCTCATGAACTTTGGCAATCTCGCCTTTCTGGTAGTAACGCTTGATCACTTTGCCATTAAACTTAGAGGGGATCTGCACCAGGGCTTTGTCGGTCATCACATCGGCAACGGGCTGATCTTCGGTAATTTCATCACCTTCTTCGACCAGCCACTCTACCAGTTCACACTCGACGATACCCTCACCGATATCCGGCAGGATAAAATCCTCGACCTGTTTGCCGCCACTTTGATATTTCCCATCAGCACTGGCTGAAGGGCTGTCATCGCTGCTTTGGGCTTGCTCATCACCGCTGGCTTTTTCACTGGCCTGAGTCCCGCCTTCACCCTCTACCTCCATAGCAAATAAGGGTTCATGGACCTTCGCGATTTCACCCTTCTTGTAATACAGCTTCTTCACCACGCCGGTATCCATGGCGGGGATCTGTACCAGGGCTTTGTCGGTCATCACATCGGCGACGGGCTGATCCTCAACAATTTTATCGCCTTCCTCGACCAGCCATTCCACCAGTTCGCATTCCACTATGCCTTCGCCGATATCCGGTAATATAAAATCTTTCATAAACTCGGCTCCTAGTAATGAACTGTGCGTTTGATGGCCTCAAATACCTTGAGGTGATCCGGCATATATTCTTTCTCATGGGCCAGCGGATAGGGTGTATCCAGGCCACAGACCCGGGCAATAGGCGATTCCAGATTTAAAAAGCACTTATCCTGCACCGTGGCCGCGATCTCACTGGCAAAACCACCGGTCAGAGGCGCTTCATGGGAAATCAGTAAGCGCCCGGTCTTGACCACCGACTCACAGACGGTTTCGGCATCCCAGGGCAAAATACTACGCAGGTCGATCACTTCGGCGTCAATGCCTTCTTTTTGCGCCAGCTCGGTCGCTTTATCGATCACTTCCATCTGTGCGCCCCAGGCGAGCAGGGTAATATCGGTGCCGGATTTGGTGATCTCGGCCTTACCCAGCGGCAGGGTGTAATCCTCTTCCGGCACCTCACCTGTTGATGCACGATACAGCCGTTTTGGCTCCATAAACAGTACCGGATTATCGTCACGAATCGAGGCCAGCAACAAGCCTTTTGCCTGATAAGGATTGCGGGGAATCACGATCTTCAAACCTGGCGTATGGGCAAAATAGGCCTCAGGAGACTGTGAATGGTAGTGCCCTCCGGCAATACCACCGCCATAAGGGGTACGGATGGTCAGCGTGCCGCAACTGAACTGACCACCGGAGCGATAGCGCCACTTGGCCGTTTCATTAACGATCTGGTCAAAAGCCGGGAAAATATAATCGCCGAACTGGATCTCTGCCACGGGCACTGAACCCTGTGACGCCAGACCGTTGGCAAAGCCAATGATGCCCTGCTCTGTCAAAGGTGTATTGAAACAACGATCACGGCCAAATTTTTGTTGCAGGTTACTGGTGGCTCTGAACACACCACCAAAATGGCCCACGTCTTCGCCAAATACCATGACCTTTTCATTTTCTTCCATGGCGGTGATCAGGGCGTTATTGATTGCTTGCAATAAATTCATTTTCGCCATGGTTACAGCCTCCCTGATGTTTTCGGATAGGCCTCGGGGTATTTGGCCATATGTTTCTTAAGCTCGCTCAGTTGCTCTTTTAAATGCCAGGGCGGCGTGTCGTACACATCTTCGATAATTTCATCAATTTTACAGATCGGCACTTTCTCTACCCTTTTGAGCTCCTGTAACACTTCCTGACGTATTTTTTCGAGATCCTTGTTTTCCTGCTCTTCGTCCAGCCAGCCTTTATTTTTCAGCCAGGCGCCGAGTCGGGCAATAGGATCTTTTTGCTGCCACCGGGCCTCTTCGTCTTTGGAGCGATAGCCAGTGGGATCATCAGACGTGGAATGGGCCGCCAGACGATAGGTCATGGCTTCGATCAGTACCGGACAGTTGTCTTTAAGCGCTATGGCCCGAGCCTGCTGGGTGGCCGCATACACGGCAAAGGTATCATTGCCATCTACGCGGATAGTTTTCACCCCATAACCTAAGCCACGTGAGGCGATACCATCACCGGCAAACTGCTCTTCCGCCGGCGTAGAAATGGCGTAACCGTTGTTACGACAGAAGAAGATGACCGGGCAGTTCAGCACCGCAGCCATATTCAGACCTGCATGAAAGTCCCCTTCCGAAGCTGCCCCTTCACCAAAGTAACAGATGGTGATGGCTTCTTCCCCGGCCATCTTCTGACCATAGGCATAACCCGATGCCTGTGGGATCTGAGTGCCCAGCGGCGAAGAGATGGTCATAAAGTTAAGCGCCTTGTCACCGTAGTGAATCGGCATCTGCCGCCCTTTATTGGCTTCTTTTTCATTGCTGAACATCTGATTCATAAAGGCTTCGGTACTATAACCGCGAAATGCCAGAGCGCCTTGTTCACGATACTGAGACATAATCATATCCTGCGGCTTAAGGGCCGCTGCACTGGCGACACTGGCGGCCTCTTCGCCGGTGCTGGCCAGATAAAAGCTGATCCGGCCCTGGCGCTGCGCTGCCACCATACGCTCGTCGAGCACACGGATAAAACGCATAGTACGATAGATTTTCAGTGCCAGTTGCTGATCCAACTCCGGCACTTTGGCCTTCTTATGGGGGGTGCCATCTGGCTGTAAAATCTGCAACATGGGAATGTCGATAAGGCCGTTTTCAATGATACTGACCTCGTGAACAAGACCGACGTTAGAAAGATGATTTCTGTCTTTCATATTTTGCCTTTACTGTTCGTAAACCGGTAACCCTAAGCGTCCGGTTCTGCTGTTGATATTGCTGACTATACTAGTAGAGGATACTCCACAAGGTGTTGCTTTTTAGCTGGCCGGACAGGATTTAATTAGTATGTGATGACCAAGTCAGACAATAAAATTAGGATGAACAGCCTAATTTTAACAAGTGATCCACATTTGCTGAACAAGGTACAAACATTCACAGGTCCATTTTGTTTATTATACCCCCATACAAGCAAGGCCATCTGGCGCAATTAAACCGGAGTAACAGATATGAATATGCCCATGAAAATGTTGTCTGCTGCTGTCAGTGCATGTCTGTTATTGCAGTCAGCAGCACTCAGTCAGGGAATGACCAAACCACAGCTGTCAAAGCAGCAGAATAAATTTGCCAAGGAGCCGGGACTTGCTGCCGGGGTATATACTTATATTGTCAGATTACAAAGTCCGTCCGTTGCCGCACTTAGTCGCCAGTTTAATAAAACTGGCCCTCAGAGCACCCTATCAACGGACAACCTTGGCGGATTCCGGCGCCTGGATGCCAGCTCATCTCAGGTACAGCGTTATGCCGCCACGTTACGACAACAACAACAGGATTTCCTCGCCCGCATCCCCGGTAGCATCAGAGCCAAAGCTCCGCTGGCAAACTTTCAGTATGCACTCAATGCGCTGGTATTAGAGTTAACCCAGAAACAGGCGGCAGAGATAGCCCGATTGCCAGAGGTAGCCTTTGTGGAACGTTCCAGGTTGGTTCCGCTTAACAGTGATTCAGGTCCGGGCTGGACAGGGGCAGACCTGGTCTGGTCGGGACAACAGGGGCAGGAAGCGTTTCAGGGTGAAGGGATAATTGTGGGCGTACTGGATACGGGTATCAACACTGATCATCCGTCATTCAGTGAAACCGCCGGTGATGGTTATCAGCATCAGAATCCCCTTGGCACTTACCTCGGTGATTGTGTCTCTGAGCCGGCCCTGTGTAATAACAAACTGATCGGAGTCTACAGCTATGATCGGATCACCTCTCAATACGATGATTTTGCTCCGGGCACGCCTGAAGTGGGCGAGGATTATAACGGTCACGGCTCTCATGTGGCCGGCGTTGCAGCAGGTAATGTGCTCTTAAATCAGCCTCTGTTAGATGCCAGCGGTGATGCGATGCCGGATTTCACCTTCGATCGGATAGCAGGCATCGCGCCGCGAGCCAATATCATCAGCTACCAGGTCTGTGAACCCGGCGAAGATGACAGTATTGGTTTCTCCGGATGCTGGACAGATTTGGTCGTCGCTGCGGTGGAACAGGCGATCATAGACGGCGTCGATGTGCTCAATCATTCCATCGGTGCCGAATTGACCTCACCCTGGCAAGGCAGTAAAGGCCTGGCCTTTCTGAATGCCAGAGAAGCCGGGGTGATTGTCACTCATTCAGCCGGTAATAGTGGTCCACAACCGGAAACCGCCTCCTCTGATGCCTCTGCCCCCTGGGTGCTGACCGTTGGCGCATATACCCATGACAGGGTTTTCAGCAGCAAGACCCTGAATAGTTTCTCCGGTGGCGATACGGCAGCGCCGTCGACCATCGAAGGTGAAGGGAAAACAGCCGGTATCAGTGCCGCCATCGTCTATGCCGGAGATTTCACCAACCCCAATGGTGCGGATGGCGATCCGGCCCAGTGTCTTCAGCCTTTTCCTGCCGGTACCTTTAATGGCGAGATTGTGCTGTGTGAGCGCGGAGAAATTGCAAGAGTCGACAAGGGCAAGCACGTCAAAGCCGGGGGTGCAGGAGGCATGGTGTTGGCCAATATTGACGGCGGCGCCGAAAATCTGGTGGCAGACAATCATGTGCTACCTGCTATTCAGATAACCGCAGCGGATGGCAATGCACTGCGAAGCTGGCTGGCCAGTGGCACAGGTCATCAGGCCCGCATCAGTGCCAGTGAAATTGGCTCTGAGCCGGAATTGGCCAATATTGCTGCGGATTTCACCTCCCGGGGCCCGAATAATCTGCTCAGTGATGTGATCACGCCAAGCATGGTCGCACCGGGAGTTGAGATCTGGTCGGCTTATGCCGACGAGCAGCCTGAAGGGTTTAAGGATATTCCCGATCCTGCGGATTTTGCCTTTTTAAGCGGCACCTCCATGGCGGCGCCAAGCGTGGCGGGCGCGGCAGCACTGCTGCGCGGACTCCATCCAGACTGGAGTGCCGCAGAAATACAATCTGCACTGATGCTTACCGCCAATCCGGTCACCTTTAAAGAAGATGGTGTCACGCTTTCCGATCCTTTCGATATGGGCTCTGGTATGCTCAATGTCAGCGCCGCCGCGCAAAGTGGTCTGGTTATGGATATCAGTATCGCTGAATATCAGGCCGCAAATCCGGACAACGGCGGTGAACCGGCTGCACTTAACCTGGCCTCTGTGGCTGATGCAGACTGTTTCAGCTCCTGCAGCTGGATCCGCCGGCTGAAAGGCACACAAAGTGATAGCTGGGTGGCAACGGTCGTCAACACAAATAGCGCTGCTGAAATTACGGTACTGCCTGAGCAATTCAGTATTGATGCCAGCGAGGTGCAAACACTGAGCATTGCTGCCGACGCTTCTTCGGCAACAGAGGGAGAATGGGTGTTTGCATCTGTGCAGCTTGAATCCTCAACGGGTCAGAAACTATCCATGCCTGTTGCAGTACAACCCAAACTGACCACCTTGCCTGAACATCTGGTCATTGAGGCCAGACGCGACGCCGATAGTCTGCTGATAGACGATGTGCGGACAGTAGATATTGAAGATCTGACCGTGCGCTCATATGGGCTGACAGTGGCGCAATCACAACAAGATCAAGTGGCTGAAGACAGCGACAACGCCGACGTATTTGATGATCTGAATGATGGTGTTGCGACTTTTACTTTTAATCTTCCGCCTCAATCCAAACGCTTTATTGTCGAGATTACACAGAGTCAGGCACCGGATCTGGATCTGTGGCTGGGCCGGGATGCGAACAATGATGGCATTGCCCAGGAAAGTGAACTTGTGACTCTCAGCGCTGGCTCGACGGCCCTGGAAAAGATCGAACTGGCCCTTCCTGATGCGGGGAATTATTGGGTGTTAGTACAAAACTGGCAGGGCAGCGGCAGTGCCAAAGACGGTTTCACGCTGAGTCACGCTATTGTCGATGGCAGTCAGAGTGACAACCTGACATTAAGCGGCCCCCAATCGGTCAGCGCACAACAGCCCTTCACACTCAGAGTCGGCTGGGATCTGGACATGCAGACCGGTGACAAAGTCTATGGCGCACTGGATCTGGGTACCGATACTGATGTTCCCGGCAATCTTGGCTTGTTTCTTGTGGATCTGACCAGGCAGGAAGATGATGTGACGCTTTCACTCTTGTCAGCTCAGCGTGTGCAGCCCGGTGATCAGGTCAGCTATCAGGTCAGGGTAGCGGCCAATCCCGACAGCGAAAACAGAAGCTACCGGATCGATGCCCATGTACCGGATAACACCCAGTTGTTGTCTGAAAGTGTCAGTGGTGACTTCAGTCTGACTGAGAACGGCATACGCTGGCAAGTGCTAAAAGCGGCGGGTACAGGGGGTGCCAGCATCCTTTCCTTTACCCTGCAGATTGACGACGATCATCCCGGTGGCCCTGTTGATGTCAGCCTCAGCTCACAGTTACCCCAGCACCCTGGCACGAAAGAGGAGCAGCATGCACCAACGCCCCGGGTTCAGGTAGAGGGGCCGCCGCAGGTTCTGATCAATAATCAAAACGAGGCATCAATATCAGCGACCTCGGGAGATTCTGTCACATTGATGGCGACAGCCAGCGATCCTAACGACGATCCATTAACTGTTAGCTGGCAACAAACCTCAGGAAGCTCAGTGACCTTCGATCAGACTGTACTGCAGCCCTCTGTTCGCTTACCTGTTGTCAGTAGCCCCACGACTCTGGGGTTTCAGGTAACGGTCACAGATCAAACAGGGCTAAGCAGCCAGGCAAACGTGTTGGTAACGGTTAATCCCAGAGCAGCACAGAATAACAGCGGATCCGGAGGGGGAAGTCTGTCCTTGAGCTTATGGGCAGTATTGCTATTGGCACTCAGCAGGATAGTGATAGCAGCGAGCAGAGAACATTAGCAAAAAAAAAGCAGGGGCCAGGCCCCTGCTTTTTATTATATTGGTAAAATTAAGTGCCTTAGTCCAGTTTAATACCAAGGCGGGCAGACACTTCTTCGTACGCTTCGACCACATTGCCGAGGCCCTGACGGAACCTGTCTTTATCCATCTTTTTACGGGTTTCTTTGTCCCATAAACGGCATCCATCCGGGGTAATTTCATCACCCAAGGTTATTTGGCCGCCAAACAGGCCAAACTCCAGCTTGTAGTCAACTAACAGCATACCGGCATCATCAAACAGTGTTTTGAGGACATCGTTAACTTTAAATGTCAGGGCTTTCATCTGCTCGATGTGAGCATCTTCTGCCCAGCCAAAAGTCTTGATGTGCGATTCATTGATCATCGGATCATGCAACGCATCGTTTTTCAGGAAAAATTCAAAGGTGGGCGGGTTCAGCACGGTGCCTTCTTCAATCCCCAGACGACGGCAAATCGAACCGGCAGCAATATTTCTGACCACACACTCAACCGGGATCATATCCAGTTTTTTTACTAACGAGTCGGTATCAGACAACAGTGCCTCAACCTGAGTAGGGACACCTGCCTGCTCCAGTTTAGACATAATGAAATGATTAAACTTGTTATTAATCATTCCTTTACGTTCAAGCTGTTCGATTTTCTCACCATCAAAGGCTGAGGTGTCATTCCTGAAATGCAGGACAAGACGAGCAGGATCGTCGGTTGTAAAAACGGTTTTCGCTTTACCCCGGTAAAGCTCAGTTCTCTTTTCCATTCAATGGTTCTCTTAAAAAGTTAAATATCCAGATTGTTGGCAGCCATGGTGTCAGAGAAAGGCTGGAAAATACCCGAGAGTAAGTTTTCAGACAGATTATTACTTTCATTATCCATAAAGGTAATCACCGTCTTGTCCTCTAACCTGCTCAGGTGCAAACGGTATTCCTGCTTTTCCAGGGGCAGATCATCATCATTCCCCCACAAACTGTCCCACCAGCTGCTTTCACTACCTTCATAGGACACAAAAAGCAGACCATTAGACTTATCCAGATCCTTGACGTTGAAGCCCAGTTTGCGCAATACCAGTTGAATACGGGTCCAGGCTATATCGTAATCTCCCTCAACAATAAATGCCGGCTCGCCTTTGGCATTACTACCCATTTGCATATTCATGCCCTGGCGAATTTCTCTGACCTTGCGGATGTTGGCGATCTGTAATTGCTGTTGATAATGTCCAATAACCCGGTTAAGGATATCCACTTCATTGCGACGGATATCATCGGCGTTCAGCTCTTCTGCCGAACGTGTCTGCTTCCCTACTGTTTCCAGATAGTCTTTAAGTCTTACTTTCAGTGCCGCAGTACGACCGTGAGGCTTCACATCCAGTTTGAATTCAAAGCGCCGGCCAACACTGCGCTCTGTGGTAGTCCAGTCAAACCATCCGGTATCCAGTTCTGTTTCCATCAGCATCCAGTCGGTAACCAGGGTGCCGGCGTCTTTATCAAAGGAATCAACACCTATGCCCTGCTCCTCCAGATAGCTTATCAGACTGCCCCACACCGAGGTGTCCAGTGGCTGACTGTCATCGACCTGATCAAAAAATACGGTGGCGCTGCGTTGTCCTTCTTCAACATGAGATCCTGTGACCAGGGGCAGTACCAGTGGGGGAGAGAGTACTTGTAACTTTTCGCCTAACAAATTCCTCGGCGCGTCCGGCCCCAGTTCAGGAATCTGGTACTCCCGGCTCTGCTGGGGAGCTCGCAGCCCTTCTGGAACCTTCAGGGTCTGACGATTATCTTGCTTTAAATACTCAAAATCATCGTTGGCGATACGCCGCTCTTGTGGTGTTGAGCAGGCAGCCAGCACCAGTATTGATGATAGTGCAAGCACTGAATTACGAATCATGAAAGCTCCTCAGGAAATTACGCCGATATCATGTAACACTGCTTCGATGGTTTTTTGGCTGGCGAGTTCCGGTTCCACCATGGGTAATCTCAAAACCGGTGTCGGGATCATCCCCATTCGATACAGTGCCCACTTGGGCATAACAGGATTAGGTTCAATAAACAGGGCCTGATGCAATGCCTGCAGGGATTTGTCTGTTTGCTCCGCCTCACTGCGGGCTCCACTGGTGGCAGCCTTACATAATTTAGCCATCAGCGCGGGGACGACATTGGCCGTGACAGAAATCACACCATGTCCGCCCTGTAACATAAATTCACAACCAGTGGGATCATCGCCACTGAGTAAAATAAAATCTTCTGGTAGTATCCGCTTTAATTCCTGCAAGCGGTTTAAATCACCTGTAGCGTCTTTAAGACCGACAATCCGGGGATGAGCCGCAAGTTCTGCAGTGGTCTGCGGTAACATATCAGCCACAGTGCGACCGGGTACATTATAAAGTAACAACGGCAGCTCGCAGGCATCGGCGACTTTCTCAAAATGCGCTACCATTCCCCGTTGCTGAGGCTTGTTATAGTAAGGCACCACGCTTAACAGGCCATCCGCACCGACTTCTGCAGAAGCCTGACTGAGTTCAATCGCTTCTGAAGTGGAATTGGCACCGCTGCCTGAAATGACTCTGATACGTTTTCCCGCATATTCGACGATTTTTCTGACCACCTCGATATGCTCTTGCATAGGCAAAGTAGCGGACTCGCCTGTGGTACCTACCGCAACCAGTCCGTCAGTACCGGATTGGATATGAAATTCAACCAGTTTTTGCAGAGATGGATAATCAACGTCGCCGTTTTCTGTCATCGGCGTTACAAGCGCTACGATACTGCCTTTGAACATTATTGCCCCCGGAAAATTAAGCGCACAATGGTAAAGAGGTCAGGGGTTAAAAACAAGCTGGATTTAATCATGAGTTACAACAGATTCGCCGGCCTCTAACGGATCCATAGAGAAATATCAACATTATGATAGACTTGCCGACCTTCGGACACTGACTCGACAGCTTATGAAACATCAACTTATTGTCACCATACTGGGGACAGACAAGATAGGCATTCTCAGTACCCTCGCCGCTACTGTGGGAGCCTGCCACTGCAATATTCTGGACAGTCGCCAGGCAGTTTATGGTCAGGACTTCTCTCTGACCATGATCCTCGAAGGATCTCAGGGCGCCATTGCCAAGGCTGAATTTCAGATCCCCCAGGTGTGTCAACAGCATGATCTGCTGTCAATGATGAAACGTACCAGACAACACCATCGCCAGGATCTGGTACATCTGGCCGATGTTGAGATTTCCGGCCGTGATGCACTGGGTGTCATTCACCATATCACGGCCTTTTTCGCCGAATTCGATATAACAGTGACGGCCTTCCGGCAAAATACCTACCGTGATAAGGAGGGTGATGCCGAGATGATGACCTGCAAGATGGTCGTCAGCATGCCCAAAGAGACGGATATTGACGCCATAAGTCAGGCCTTTGCTGGCAGGCTCGGGGAACTTAACTTACAAGGCACCATTAAGCCAAAGCATTAAAACCAAAGCAATGAGGTGATTATGAACATGATTGAAGCGGGACAACCGGCACCACAATTTACCCTGCCGGATCAGAATAATAACAGTGTCAGCCTGGCTGATTTAAAGGGAAAAAAAGTCCTGGTGTATTTTTACCCTAAAGCCATGACACCGGGCTGCACGGTTCAGGCGCAGAACCTTCGTGACAGCAAAACGGAACTGGAAAAGCATAACGTTATTGTGCTGGGTATCAGTCCGGATCCGGTTAAGCGCCTGCCCAAATTTATAGACAAAGAGTCCCTTAACTTCACGTTGTTATCTGATGAAGACCATACCGTTGCTGACGCTTTTGGTGTCTGGGGCCCAAAAAAGTTTATGGGTAAGGAATATGATGGCATCCACCGAATCAGTTTTTTGATTGACGAACAGGGAAAAGTAGAGAAAGTCTTTGATAAATTTAAAACCAAAGATCACCACCAGGTAGTGCTGAACTACTTGCAAGATTATTAAAAGAAACAGCAGTAGTGCGCCGCACTACTGCTGTTTATGCCTGCTCGGTTATTTTAGCGGGCTCGCTGCGCAATAAACTGCCGTTAGTACCCGACCAGGCATTGAGCAAGGCCTTAACCAGAGTGGCCAGCGGAATTGCGAAAAACACCCCCCAGAACCCCCACAAACCACCAAAGAAAAGTACTGCGATAATAATATAGACAGGGTGCAGGCTAACGGCTTCTGAAAACAGAATGGGTACGATCAGATTACCATCCAGTGCCTGAATGATTCCATAAGCAACCATCAGGTACCAGAATGGCGGTGTCACCCCCCACTGAAACAACGCCACTGCTGCCACCGGGAAGGTCACCACTGCTGCACCGATGTAGGGAATAAGCACGGAAAAGCCAACCAGTACTCCTAACAACAACGAGTAACGCAGATCCATCAAAGCAAAGGTCACGGTACTCATGGTACCCACAATCAGAATTTCCAGCACCTTGCCGCGAATGTAATTGATAATCTGAGTATTCATCTCCAGTGCCACCTGCTTCACCAACCGTCTGTCCCGCGGCATGATATTCGAGATATTGGTCAGCAACTCATTCTTGTCCTTGAGCATAAAAAACACCATCAGAGGAACCAGGATCAGATAGATCAAGAGCGCAACCATGCTGACAATAGAGCTGAATGAGGCACTGATAATATCTTCACCCAGCCCCACTACCCTGTCATTGACACCACTCAGCGCGTTGTCGATGTCTGACTGAACCAGAATGCCAGGATATTGTTCAGGCAGAGAACTCAACCAGGCTTGTGCCTCCAGCCATATCTGTGGCAACTCCATCAGCAAATTGATTGCCTGGCGCCAGATAACGGGTAACAAGCCTACCAATGCCAGCGCGCTGAGGCTGGTAAATAAAATCAGAATCAATGTTGTCGCCCAGGTTCTTCCCAAGCCCCTTCTGACCAGTTTACTGACCGGCCATTCCAGTAAATAGGCAATAACAATCGCCACCAGAACCGGGGCAAGCATTTCGCCCCAGAAAACAAACACAGCAAAGACGGCCAGTAACAGCAAAAGTAAGGCAACGGAAGCGGGATCGGAAAATTTTTCCTTATACCAGTTGCTAAACACCTCTAACATTGGGGTTCCTTGAAAATAAGTCGATAGTGATGTTGGGTGCCTGAGGCATGAGTTGGCTGCAGCCCAATGCGCTGCTTTTCAAGCCAGTTTAGCACATCCCGATTATCGGCTGAGTCAGCTCTGAGAATCAAGTACAGCCCTTCATTCCGGGTCTGTTTGTGCAGCCAACGTTTCAGTTCCAGTAAGGCCAAAGGGCAGGATAAAGCCGAAAGGTCCAGAACACTCAATCTCACACCTTTTAAACTGACAAAACGGCCCACATATTATCTTATTGGTGGTCTTTAATCAGTTTAAACATTGGTTTGCGCTCGCCAATGAGGTATTTTTAATTTTTATGATTGTCTGGCTGAACTTAACCCGGCCACGCTGGCTCAAAGCCTATCCTGATTCCGATGAGTGTTAAGATGATAAGAGCGGTTCTTCTTTGTCTCAGTTGTATGGCCTTTTCAAACATGGCCCAGGTGAGATCCGATTCTGACAGAAATACATTACCGGAAATCGGTGTGGTGGCTTCCAGCGCCATCAGTATTGATAAAGAAATGCTGATTGGTGAAGTGATCATGCGCCAGTTGCGGGCCCAGGCGCCGATCATTAATGACCCCCTTATCGAAGAATACATTCAGGATCTGGGTAATCGCCTTGTGGCTCAGGCCGACAATGCCAAATTCCCTTTCCGTTTTTTTCCCATTAACAGCAACAGTATTAACGCTTTTGCTTTTTATGGCGGTCACATCGGTGTTCATACCGGCCTGATTGTGACAGCCGACAATGAAAGTGAACTGGCCTCAGTCGTGGCGCACGAAATCGCTCACGTGACCCAACGCCATATTGCCCGCAGCCTTGAGGCCAGACAGAATGCTTCTCCCTTGCAGGTGGTTTCCATGCTTGGCGGGATCCTGCTGGCACTGGCAAATCCCGAAGCGGGTATGGCAGCCATCAGCGCTGGCCAGGCCGCCGGCCAGCAGGCCATGATCAATTACACCCGCAGTAACGAAAAAGAAGCCGATCGGGTGGGCATTGAAATCCTTGCCAGAGCAGGTTTTGAGCCTCAGGCATCGGCGAGTTTTTTCGGCAAGCTGGCGGCGCAGTTTCGCTATGTGTCCAAGCCCCCCGCATTTTTAATGACTCACCCATTACCTGAATCCAGGGTTGCTGATATGAAGGCCCGGGTCGCCAATTATGCGACCATAAACCGCCCTGACAGCCTGGCATTTCAGTTGGTTAAGGCACGCATTCAGGCCAGATACTCTCTGGATAGTAAACAGCGGGTCAGGTATTTTCGTGATTGGCTCAGCAACGCCAGTACCGAAGTTGAAATCAAAAGTAGTCAGTATGGGCTGGCCCTGTCGCTGCTGGCAGAGGAAGAATACGCTGAAGCAGCTTCTCTGATAGAAAACCTGATGCAACAGGACAGTGAAAATCTGTTCTATGTCGATACCTTTACCGATATCGCACTGGCAACAGGACAACATGAGCGGGCTATCAAGCGACTCTCTGCATTATTGAAACTCCAGCCCAGAAACAGAGTACTGGTACTGAATCTTGCCAATGCCCTGATCCAGAACAAAGAATATGGCAGAGCGGTCAGTCACCTTAAAGACTATTTACTGGTAAATCCGAATCATCTGCTCAGTTATCAGATGCTCACTGACGCCTACGGCGAGAGTGGCCAGCGACTGGAAATGCATCAGGCCCGGGCTGAGGTTTACGCCCTGAATTCTGCCTATACCCGCGCCGTGGATGAACTGAAAACCGCCTACAACTTCACTGAAAACAGCGTAATAGATAAGCAGCGGATCCTTGCCCGTATTGAACAGATGCGGGAGGCGGAGAACCGCCTGAAAAAACTCTGATAGAGGGCTGTTACTCTGCCAGGCGCTCAACAATCTTCAGCAGCAAATCAGCTTCCTGCTCCCCCATCAATTGCCGCACTACCTCTCCATCAGGACCGATAATATAAGTAGCCGGCAGACTGTTGGGTCTCTGGTTGGGCATTTGCGGTGGGGGCTCTGACAGGATCAGCGGAAATTCAATGGAGTATTTATCCACCAGACCTGCCAGTTCAGTCTCCGACAATCTGTCATAGCTGACCCCCAGCAGCGTAATATCACTGTCCTTTGTCATCGCCGAGAAATGATTTAATTCTGGCAACTCACGCAGGCAGGGGGCACACCACTCAGCGAAGTAGTTAACTACCACCCATTGGCCCTGATAATCACGCCAGCGGTGCTTTTCTCCGTCCAGCGTCATAAAATCACTGGCATACCACTGATTAACCGCCACCCCTGTAGCCAATGCGAGCAGGGCTGCAATACTGAGAAGGATTTTTTGCCGCAACTTAGATTCCTCTTTGCATATTTAACCATATCTGACAGTCATTGCTGACTCTGCAGCATACTGTACTCTGATCAGAGCAGATGATAACAATCATAAAATGTACCCTACTACCCGCCTTTGCTATCATGCTGCTTTAACACAATACAAGGGCTATTCAGCATGTCACAGATTCAGATTTTACATAACCCCAGATGCTCCAAAAGCAGACAGACTCTGGCTCTGCTGGAGGATCAAGGTATTCAGCCTGAGGTTATACAATATCTGAAGACCCCTCTTGATCAACAGCAATTAGTCAACTTACAGCAGAAGCTCGGGTTTGATTCTGTCCGCCAGATGATGCGGGTCAAAGAGAGCCTGTATAAATCTCTGAACCTTGCCCAGGCAACTGAGCAACAGCTGATTGAGGCCATGGCAGAAAACCCGGTACTGCTCGAACGCCCGGTAGTCATTAACGCCAATAAGGCCCGAATTGGCCGGCCCCCGGAACAGGTGCTGGAAATTCTCTGATGAGTTATGCGCTGGTTTTATATTACAGTCGTAACGGCAGTACCCGGAATCTGGCCTGCAAAATCGCACAAGGCATTGAACAAGCAGGCCTGGAGGCTCGCTTGCGCACTGTGCCTGAGGTCACCACCAGAATAACAGGCACTGAAGCGGCTGTACCCGATGCCGGTGATCCCTATGTCAGCCTGGATGAGCTGGAAAATTGTCAGGCACTGGCCCTTGGCAGCCCTACGCGATTTGGCAATATGGCATCTGCCATGAAGCATTTCTGGGACGGTACGTCGGGGCTCTGGTTATCCGGCGCCTTATCCGGTAAGCCGGCTTGTGTCTTTACTTCGAGTGGCAGTCTGCATGGTGGTCAGGAATCCACTCTGCTGAGTATGATGCTGCCTCTGCTGCATCATGGCATGCTGCTTATGGGAACACCTTACACCGTGCCTGAACTGAACAGCACATCCTCTGGTGGCACTCCCTATGGCCCGAGCCATCACGCCGGAATGAACAATAACTGTAAATTAACGGATTCCGAACAGGCCATCTGTCTGGCCCAGGGCAAACGACTTGCCGATCTGGCCTTAAAATTAGGAGTATAACTTTGTCCCCGAAGACACGCTTTTTCAGACAACTGGCGCTGATTTCCTATCTGTCACTATTACTGTGGGTACTGTTGTGGCATTTCCTGTTGGGCGAAGATGAAGGGTATTCAGTGCTTTTTATCACCCTGATGTGGGTTGTGCCGCTGCTGTTCCCTCTTTCCGGCATCCTCAGGGCCAGACCCTACACCCATGCCTGGGCCAATTTTGTATTAATGTTCTATCTGCTGCACGGACTGACTGCTGTATACGCCCTTGAAAACGAGCGCCTGTATGCCGCTATTGAAATCGTGCTGGCTTCTCTGGCATTTATTGGTTGTAGTTTTTTTGCCCGTCTAAGAGGCAGAGAACTGGGGCTGGGATTAAAAAAGAAACAGGCTGACTGAGAATAAGGCGGTTGCCTCTTAAATCAGAGATTCAGCACTTTTTTTACAAAAGGAATGGTCAGTTTATGACTGGCCTGCAGGCTCGACACATCAAGTTGTTCAAGCACATTCATCAGGGCCGGCATATCCCGGTGACAGTGATTAATCAGAAAACGGGCAACCTCTGAGGGCATCGTCATACCCCGCCTGTAGGCTCTGGCCACCAATACCTCGGTACGCATATCATCAGTCAGCGGCTGCAGATGAAAGCTCAGCCCCCAGCTTAATCTGGAGCGTAAATCCGCCAGTGCCAGAGGCACCTGCTTTGGCCCCTGAATGGCGGATATCACCATTTTGCACTGGCCCTGCTCGCGCACTCTGTTAATCAGATCAAATACCGCCTGCTGCCAGTCACTTTTGCCCTCAAGCAGATGAATATCATCAACACAGACATAGTCCATCAGTTCCAGACCCGAGAGCACCTCAGGTGCCAGCTCAGCATGATTTTTCAATCCGACATAGGCGCAGGTCTGGCTATTGTCGGCGGCCAGATTACACAGGCTGTAAAGCAAATGGCTTTTACCCTGCCCCGGTTCGCCGCTGATATAGGTCAGAAAGGGCCGCTGAGAGGAAACAGACCAGCTTTTCAGATGGCTGACCAACTGCTGGTTCTGCCCGGCATAAAAACTCTCGAAATTTTCATCGTCTGGCAGTTGAACCGGCAAGTACAACTGTGAACTCATAGCTCAACCCAGTTAAACTGTAACGCTTCCATAGGCTGACCAAACTGATCGCGCTGGCGCTGAATCCGGTCTTCCAGACCAATGGCATTGATCAGGCCCTGCTCGCTGCCTGAAAGTCGCACTTTGAAAATACCCACACTTCCGGAAAGTTGTTCAAGAGACGCATGAGAAACCACTGACAGGCTCTGTAAAATCCGGGTAATCCTGACGTAAGTATCCAGATCGCTGACATTGTTGAACTGCAATTCAACCAGGCTGGCTCCCTGTTCGTTGCCCTCACCGACAAAACTCATAGCCAGAATATCCGCATGATGATTTACCAGCTCCCTGAGTATGTCCTCTTTCGTCTTAGCCGTCAGGGTTCCTTCCTGCTGAAGCCCCGGCATCACATAGTTCCAGTCAAGTTGCCATTGAGTCTCAGCAGGTTGTGCTTCGGAATCGGCGATTTCCACCTGATACATCCTGGCACTTAGCATAACTTCCACTTCATAGCGCTCACTGGCCGCCAGCAACTGGCCGGTAAAGCGCCCCCACACATCAAACACCCCCACACGGTTCAGATCTTCAATATCCAGCAACGGAAAGTTGAGGATAATTCCCCTGTTACGGGCAGCATCTAGCATACCCAGGGTTTCCTCAGTGCGCCGCAACTCTGAAATCAGCGTTCGCTCTCTGGTATCGGGGTTTTCAATAGCCAGCCAGACCAGTGTAGAGGGGCGACGATTACCCCACACGGCGAATCCTGCGGCACGGACCAGGTCATCAATTTTATCGCCATCAAAACTGGCAATAAAATATCCCTGGCCCTTTTCATTATCGAAACGATACTGACGGATATAGTCTTCGGCCTGTCCCAGTTTTGACTGGATCACCTGACTGTCGAGCACATCCTTATTGCCTTTTATTTTTACCAAAACCTGCGCCATGGCCTCTCTGGCCGCCTGTTTCTGCACTTTTACAGATTGCTGGGCGATAGGGACTCTGGCCTCATACAACCCCTGCACCAGGGCGGCGCCGGCAGACTGACTCAGCAGCCAGAGGCCGCCTATCAGCATCGTCAGGATTTGTTTCATAGGTCTCACTTAACCTGCTATTGGGAGCCTTATTGTCTTTGAATTGGCTACAGATTTCATCCTAATTTATCCCCTGAAGCGGCAACTCCATCGGCGATATTAATCACAAGTTAACCGCAGCCGGGTTTTGCGGATACCCAATAGGGTTTGAAACTGATAAAATCGCCGCAAATTTTTTGCCTGTTAAATGAGGACAGCCGTGAGCGATTCCAAGCCCTCCCTGAGTTATAAAGATGCCGGTGTTGATATCGATGCCGGAAACCAGTTGGTCGAACGCATTAAAAGTGTAACCAAAAAGACCCACCGGCCGGAAGTCAGGGGTGGACTGGGTGGTTTCGGCGCCTTGTGCGCCATACCTCAGAAGTATAAAAATCCGCTTTTGGTTTCAGGTACAGATGGTGTCGGCACTAAGCTCAGACTGGCGATGGATCTTGGCCGCCACGACGGGGTTGGCATAGATCTGGTGGCCATGTGTGTTAACGATCTGATTGTTCAGGGCGCCGAGCCGCTGTTTTTCCTCGATTATTACGCCACCGGCAAGCTGAATGTGGATAACGCCACCGAAGTGGTTGCAGGTATAGGTAAAGGTTGTGAACTGTCAGGTTGTGCCCTGATAGGTGGAGAAACCGCCGAAATGCCCGGTATGTATCATGGTGATGACTATGATATTGCAGGCTTTTGTGTCGGTGTGGTGGAAGCCGATGATGTTATCGATGGCAGCAAAGTGGCCTCAGGCGACAACCTTATTGCGCTGGCCTCTTCCGGCCCTCACTCCAATGGTTTTTCACTGATCCGCAAGATCATTGAAGTCAGTGGTGCCAGCACCGATGCCATGCTGGAAGACAGAACAATCGCCGAGCATCTGCTCGAGCCCACCAGAATCTATGTCAAACCGGTGCTGAAATTAATTCAGTCACTGCCGGTACATGCCATTTCTCATATTACCGGCGGCGGTTTCTGGGAAAATATTCCCCGGGTATTGCCGGATGACGCCAAAGCGGTTATCGACGGCAGCAGCTGGCAATGGCCATCAATCTTCAGTTGGTTGCAGCACCAGGGCAACGTCACTACCCATGAAATGTACCGCACTTTTAACTGCGGAGTAGGCTTGCTTATCGCTGTACCACAGGAGCATGCCGAAGCTGCCGTGGAACTGCTGCAGGCAGAGGGAGAAACGGCATGGCTGATCGGCAAGGTGGCACCCGCAGAAGGTGGCAGTCAGGTCGAGATCCGCTGAACCATGAAATCTATTGTTGTACTGATTTCCGGCAACGGCACCAATCTGCAGTCCATTATCGACAGCATTGACAAGAATCAGATTAATGGACGCATCAGTGCCGTTATCTCCAATCAGGCCGATGCCTATGGATTACAGCGTGCAGAACAGGCCGGGATCCCAACCCGGGTTCTCAGCCACAAAGAGTATGCTGATCGCCACAGCTATGATCAGGCACTGATGGCAGAGATCGACCAGTTCAATACTGACCTGGTGGTGTTGGCAGGTTTTATGCGCATTCTCAGTGACGATTTTGTCGATCACTATCAGGGCCGCATGCTCAACATCCACCCTTCCCTGTTACCCAAATACAAAGGCCTGCATACGCACCGGCGCGCCCTGGAAGCAAAGGACGCTGAGCACGGGGCCAGTGTACATTTTGTTACCCCGGAACTCGATGGCGGGCCTGTTATACTGCAGGCAAAGGTACCGGTTTTTGAAGACGATACCGAGCAGGAACTGGCAGAGCGGGTCAGAGAGCAGGAACTTTGTCTGTATCCGCTAGTCGTAAAGTGGTTCTGCGAAGACAGGTTAGTATTACAGGATGGAAATGTTTTACTCGATAACAAGGTTGTTCCACCACAGGGCTATGCTGCGGATTAGTGCTCTGGCAGCGCTGATGTTGTGCCAGTCTGTCAGCGCCTTTTCGTTAACCCCTTTTAATGCTCAGTATAAAGCCTTCCGTTCAGGTATGGAGCTGGGCAGCGCTACCCAGACACTGGCCGAGAATGAGGCCGGAGACTATACCCTCAAGTTTCAATCTTCGGCTTCCTTTTTATTTTTGTCAGATAAGCGCAGTGAAACCAGTACCTTTGCAGTAACTGACAAGCAACTGAGCCCCCGGCATTATCGTTTCAAGCGCACTGGCACAGGCAAAGACAGAAGCACCGAAGTGCGGTTCTCTGCTGACGCCAAAGAGATAACCATCAACCAGGACAAAACACTGCCCTGGCAAGGCGAGATGGACAATCAACTTTTTCATCTGGATATCAGGCGTCGTCTGGCCGCCGGTGAGACCCGCTTCAGTTACCAGACCATCAACGAGAAGGGCCAGCCCGACGAGGAAACCTTTGAAATGGTCGGCGAAGAAAAACTGTCTCTGCCTGTGGGAGATATGAACACACTCAAACTACAAAAAGTCAGGGAGAACAGTAAAAGAGAGACACTTATCTGGCTGGCACCCGAGCTGGATTATCAGATGGTCCGCCTGAGACAGCTCAAAAATGGCAAAGAGCAACTGGATATTCAGCTGGAATCCTATACCAGCAACGCCAAATAAGTTTGTGTGTCTAAGCGCCGGCTTGAACTGATCCCCCCTGTCTGAAAACAACTATTATTAGAGCGTGTTGACCTTTTCTGTATGAATTTTGTTCTAACTAAACGCTTTTTAATCGCGGCGCTTATTTGCAGGCCTAATGGATTAAGTCAAAAATAAGCAACAAAGAGTAAAAAGCGTTTAGGAAGAACCCTTTGGGCAACGTTTGTGCGGCATTTCTACTGCTTCAGCACGCATTCATGTAGAACAACTACACCACATTTGCGCTTCATTGTATAAATACCGCACAACGCGTTGCAAAAATATACAGCAAAGGTCAACACGCTCTAGTATCTGTTACGACTAAAAGTTTCCGGTCTGCAGTACAGGCATTTGATCCTTAAGGCTTGACCTTTGGCGATAAAAAGCCTATTTTTCTCACATCTGGTCAGACCTCTTACAACTGGAGATATCATGCAAACAACATTCTGGCTATTACTGGTATTAATCACTTTAGGTGTTGCCAGTTACTGGCGTCTGAAACTCTCTGTTACCACCATGCTGGTAGCAGCAATCCTGGCCATTGGCTCCATTGCCGGCCATATAGGCCTGTTTTCCTGGATCGTATTTCTGGTACTGGCGCTGCCACTGAATATCAGTAACATCCGCAAAACCTATATGACCGCCCCGGTTCTTCGCCTGTATAAGAAGATCATGCCGGAAATGTCCCGCACTGAGCAGGAAGCCATCGATGCCGGCACAGTCTGGTGGGATGGTGATATTTTCAGCGGCAAGCCTGACTGGCAAAAACTGCATGCTGTTCCTAAAGCCCGCCTGAGCGCTGAAGAACAGGCCTTTCTGGACGGCCCCGTCGAAGAAGCCTGCCGCATGGCTGATGAATGGGAAATTAACCACACCCGTGCCGATTTACCGCCTGAGTTATGGCAATACCTCAAAGATAATAAGTTCTTTGCCATGATCATTAAAAAAGAATACGGCGGCCTGGAATTCTCGGCTTATGCCCAGTCCAGAGTACTACAGAAACTCTCTGGTGCCGGTATTGTACTGGCCTCCACTGTTGGCGTACCTAACTCTCTGGGCCCCGGTGAGCTGTTGCAGCATTATGGCACTCAGGAGCAAAAGGACCACTTTCTGCCGCGCCTGGCAACAGGTGAAGAGATCCCCTGCTTTGCCCTGACCGGCCCTGAAGCAGGCTCAGATGCTGGCTCCATTCCTGATACCGGCGTTATCTGCCATGGCGAGTGGGAAGGCAAAGAAGTTCTGGGAATGAAACTGACATTTAATAAGCGCTATATCACGCTGGCACCTGTTGCCACTATCGTTGGTCTGGCGTTTAAACTGCAGGATCCCGAAGGATTACTGGGTGAGGAGAAAGAGCTGGGTATCACCTGTGCGCTGATCCCTGCCGATCTGAAAGGCCTGGATATCGGCCGCCGTCATTTCCCGCTGAATATTCCGTTTCAGAATGGGCCTATTCGCGGTAAAGACCTGTTTGTACCACTGGATTTTATTATCGGCGGGCCGAAGATGGCCGGTCAGGGCTGGCGTATGCTGGTGGAATGCCTGTCGGTGGGCCGCTGTATTACCTTGCCCTCAAACTCCGCCGGTGGCTCCAAGACCGTGGCGCTGGCTACCGGTGCTTATGCCCGTATTCGTCGCCAGTTCAAATTGCCGGTAGGTAAAATGGAAGGGGTCGAAGAAATGCTCGGGCGCATCGGCGGTAACGCCTACCTGATGGATGCGGTGACCAGCATGACCACCAAAGGCCTGGATATAGGCCATAAACCGTCCGTTATCTCGGCTATCTGCAAATATCACCTGACCGAAAAAATGCGCCAGGTGGTAAATGACTCCATGGACGTACATGGTGGTAAAGGCATTATCCTGGGGCCGAAAAACTATGTGGGCCGTGGTTATCAGGGTGCCCCTATCGCCATTACCGTTGAAGGGGCAAATATTCTGACCCGCAATATGATGATCTTCGGCCAGGGTGCCATGCGTTGTCACCCTTATGTGCTTAAAGAGCTCTACGCGGCACAGAATACGGATAGCGCAGAAAGCCTGAAAGAGTTTGATCAGGCCCTGTTTGGCCATATTGGTTTTGCCATCAGTAACTTCCTGCGCAGCCTGTGGTTCTCGCTAACCGGCGCAAAACTGGCCGGCAGCCCCTATAAAGACGAAACCAGAAGATACTATCAGGGCATGGAGCGACTCAGTTCTAACCTCGCCTTTCTGACCGATATTTCCATGGGCGTGCTCGGTGGTGAACTGAAGCGTCGCGAGCGGGTGTCTGCCCGTCTTGGTGATATTCTCAGTTATGTGTATCTGGGCAGTGCGGTACTCAAGCGCTACGAAGATGAAGGCCGTCAGAAGGCAGATTTACCGCTGGTTCACTGGGCTATGCAGGACAGCTTGTACCGCGCTCAGCTGGCAATGGAAGAACTGCTGGACAACTTCCCATCTAATGCTTTGGGTAAGGTGCTTAAACTGATTGTGATGCCATTTGGCAAAAGCTTTACGCGCCCTTCAGATAAACTCGATCATCAGATTGCCAATATTCTGCAGACCCCTTGTGAAAGCCGTGACAGACTCGGGCAGGGACAATACCTCAGCCGTGAAGAGGGCAATCCGTTCGGTATGCTGGAACAGGCCCTGGATGATGTACTGGCCTCTGAGCCGCTGTATGACAAGGTGTGTAAAGCGGCGAATGAGCGCTTCCCCTTTGTACAGCTGGACAAAGTTGCCGACAAAGGCCTGGAGCTGGGCGTACTGACTGAGCAGGAAGCAGAATTGCTAAGACGCACCGAAACACAGCGCCTGGAAACCATCAATGTGGATGACTTCGATACCGAAGAGCTGATGGCAGATAAAAGCCTGCTGCAAAAAGACAAAAAGAAATCGGCCAGGGCCGCTTAGACGCCAGGATAAAACCTGCCGCTAAACGCTAAAGCCAGTCAGATACCTGACTGGCTTTTTTATGTCCAGGGATGGACGGTATGCCGAAAATGTCAGGAACATTTTTTCGGCGATTTCGTACCGTCCATGGTACTCCCCGCTACGCGGGCCAGCTCAAGCTGTCCTAAAATTCTCCTGAAATTTTAGTGTCCAGGGATAGACGGTATACCGCTTACTTTCAAACAAAAATATACTGGCTTTAGAACAGGTAAATAAAGCCGATGCCTATTTCCGCCTCGTAGTTACTGCGAGCGATTGGGCTATCCCGGACCTCACTGCCAAAATACTCAAAAAGTGCCTCGCCGTAGATCTGCCAGTGCTTATTGATGTAGTGGTGATAATTGTAATCAATGCCAACCGAGCGTAATCCACCACTGAGCGTGGTCTCTCTTAAGCCGGATGCAGCCGCCTGGCCCTGGTCTATGCCGAAACCTTTGTTGGCATATTCACTGTCGTGAAAGACCACAACAAAGTTAAGTTCAGAACCGGTGCCGTCGAATTGGTCGCCGAAACGGCGGCCCACTCCAAGCAGCCCAAGATTTCCGTCACCACCGGTTACGGCACGACCAACCAGCCAATAACGCCAGTCAGAATCGAGCGCCCGACGCGCTTGTAGCACAAGTTCAGCACCTTCATCCTGATCACCAAGCCCATCCAACCGGCCATCGTCGGAATCACTCTCTTCACGGCCATCATCAAAGCCCACGGCGGCCTCTAATAGCCAGGTATCAGCGCGAAGACCACGCCAGCCGAGTGCTTCACCGGCAAAGTAGAAAATATTGTCACCTTTACGCCACTGCACTGCGCCAGCCGGCTGGATTTCCAATCCAAATTCATCTGATCCTTCGTAGGCGGTTTCATATTCAACCCCTAAACCCAGCCCGAAGCTCCAGCCATCCTTGCCTCTGGAGAAATCGTCAACTGAGGGCAACGGAACCATCGCGGTATTCTCCTCCTGCGCTAACGCGATTGGAAAGAAAAAGCTTTGGATAAAAATGATCGATAACAAGCAGTTAAGTTTTTTCATATAGATCCCACTCTCGTTTTACCTGAGGCAGCTTACTGCCCCAGGCCAGCTAATCTGTGCTAGTTATAAGCGGGATTTCATTAAAGAGATCACACAGAAGCGCATTATTTATATCTCCACGCACTGTGGCTGAGCGTTAAGGGGTGAGCGTGAAACCGAAGCGCAGCTTTGCAGTTCAGAGAACGACATGGCTGGACTCTAAGTGGAGCAGGATAGCGCAGCGTAAGAGGATTTACCGCGTGTTTTCAATCATATAACACTATTGGGCTTAACAGGGTAAGGCCTTCCAGCTGGCTCCTGACAATTTTATAGTCCTTTTCGTGCCGGGAGTGCTGAAGTAGTAAATTGCATCTACTGGCAAAGCAAAGGAAGTAAAACGAAAGAAATAAAACAGATAGTGGCCAGGGTATGGCGGATATAGCTTAAGGGATATCTGGAATTAAGAGAGACTGTGGCGGAGCGGACGGGACTCGAACCCGCGACCCCCGGCGTGACAGGCCGGTATTCTAACCAACTGAACTACCGCTCCGCTGAATCTCTTTGTGTGTTGGCGGAGCGGACGGGACTCGAACCCGCGACCCCCGGCGTGACAGGCCGGTATTCTAACCAACTGAACTACCGCTCCAACACAAACAATGGGACCTAGATAAGAAATGGCGGAGCGGACGGGACTCGAACCCGCGACCCCCGGCGTGACAGGCCGGTATTCTAACCAACTGAACTACCGCTCCAGTTTCTTATATAAATCAAGCAGTTAAGACATAAAAGCAAGGCGCTCATCCCCAACTGCGGCGCAGATGATACGGTTTACCCCTGAGTGAGTCAACCTCTTTTTCCGCTAAAAAACCTTAAAACGGCGCTCTGGAGAGCCGTTTGCGGCATTATTAATCAAACTGGATATTTTCCGTTCAGTTGGTTCCCCGGATACAATCAGGAACCTGCAACACTATCTGCCGCTTTGGCCGCTTTTTTCTTTTTGCTGAACAATGACGGTAGCTTCGTCATTGGGTTGGCCAGTTTTGTTTTGGCAAACATAAAGTACCAGATCAGTACCCCGCCGCCGATCACCAGCACCAGGTTGGCCAGCATAATAATCAGCCACAGGTTGCTGTCACTGATCCCGGCTTCAGGGTCCATTTCCTGCGCCCCCTGGCTCATAGCAGTCAGTTCTGCACTGGCGCGGGCTTCCAGATCCACATTTGTTATACCTTCATCGGCGCCAGCTTCGGGTTGTTGCGGCACCGGAGGTTCAGAGAGAAAACTGAATTCCGGCACATCCAGAATAAAATCACGACCACCTACTGTTTTGCCATAGGCGGTCATCTTTATTCTGAAAACGCCATATTCAATATTGAGTATTTCCTGCACCCTGGCCTCGTCTGAGCCCTCGGTCACAGAAAAACTCAGTACATCACCATTAGGATAACGAATCTTGCCATTTACCAGCAGGCTTTCGATATCCACCATCTCCCTGTCTACATCGATAATCAGGTTATGCCGACCATTGCCCTGATCCTGATCCACCGACACCTGCACAGGATTAGGTAACAGTACCAGGGGTTCTCCCTCTTCTTCGCGGGTAAACATGGCGGTAGTGGTTCGGTAGAGCGGCTTCCACTGCCCTTCAGGAATATTCAGATTAAATTGCCCAGTAAAAATGCCATCCATGGGATATTCATCCATGCCCATGCCATTATCTTCATAGCGGGCTACCAGTTCAGTCTCGGCACCAAAGTTGGTGAAGTCAGGATTATTGGTACTGATAAACTCAACGCTCAGTTCCACCGCATTGCCAAATTCCACATATTCAATGGGTTCGCCACCGTTAGTCAGTGTGGCCGTCAGCTTTAGTAATTCGCCGGAGAAGACCAGCTCTGGCAGCGGTTCAGTCTGGAGGCGAATATCACTGACCACCATCACCTTACTGCCAGGCAATAACTGCCCGACTGCCTGCCAGGGGCCTGGCATGGGCTGTTTTATTCTTACCAGATCATAAGTGGTATCGTCATACCACTGGATCTCATCACCTGAATCATCGTCGCGGGGATAAATCTTGCTGCCATCAGGGCGCACCAACACAACCGGAGCCGAACCGTACTCCCTGAAAAACACCAGGGTGATTTCATCCACTTTATAATCGATACGAAACCGGTTCTGGAGCAGTTCAATACTGTTGAGGTATTCGTCTGAAGAGAGCATGGAAATAGGATTAGGCGGCGCCGCTACCGTCTCCTGCCCCGGTTCGGATTGCTGAGCTGCCAGCACTGATGTGAATGTCAGTGCTATTAGTAGGCTTAGGCTTTTAATCATATTACTCCGCTGGATGGCGCCAGATACAACTTCCGCCCTTGCTTTCAATCAGATCTAGACGGTTTTCATGTTCTTTGAGTTCATCGGCAGAAGCACGAAGAACCTTTAGGGGAGCTCTGTCAGCAGCAAGCCGTCGGATCCCATCAGGCTTGCCGTTTTCATCGTTGGCATTGTTACCCGACAGATTCAGCGCAGTCTGCCCGCCTGTCATCAACAGGTAAACATCAGCCAGGATCTCGGCATCCAGCAAGGCGCCGTGCAAAGTACGATGAGAGTTGTCGATGCCATAACGTTTACATAAGGCATCAAGATTATTCTTTTGCCCCGGATGCAGTCGCCGCGCCAGTTCCAGGGTGTCCAGCACCGAGCAGATGGTGCGGGTAAACCCTGGCTTTTTGCCGGTCAGCAGAAATTCATGGTCCATAAAGCCCACATCAAAGGCGGCGTTATGGATCACCAGTTGTGCTCCTTGTATAAAGGCACAAAAATCATCGGAAACTTGTGAAAAGGTTGGCTTATCGGTCAGCATTTCGTTGGTGATACCGTGAACGTCAATGGCTTCCTGTTCCACTTCCCGCTGCGGATTGACATAAACATGAAAGTGTTCACCGGTGAGACGGCGATTGATCAATTCCACACAACCTATTTCAATGATTTTATGCCCCTGTTTGGGATCGATACCTGTGGTTTCAGTATCAAGAACGATTTGCCGCATTCGCTGTCTGCTCCTATTCATTTGGCTTTACGGTGATTATACTGCCGAGCATGCAGTAAAATCAGGGAAATAAAAATTAATAATGAAAAAAATTGCTATTTATACTGACGGCTCCTGTCTGGGTAACCCCGGTCCCGGTGGTTACGGCGTGGTGATGAAATATAACAGCCATACCAAAGAGCTCAGCAAGGGCTACCAGCTGACCACCAACAACAGAATGGAAATGATGGCCGCCGTGGCCGCACTTAAAAGCCTCAAAGAAGCCTGTGAAATCCACCTGACCACCGACAGCCAGTATCTGCGCCAGGGTATTAATCAGTGGATCCATAACTGGCGCAAGAATGGCTGGCGCACCTCAGATAAAAAGCCGGTGAAAAATGTCGACCTCTGGCAACAGCTGGACCAGCTAAGCCAGAAACATAAAATACACTGGCACTGGGTTAAAGGGCACAGCGGACATACTGAAAACGAGCGCTGCGACGAACTGGCCCGCACTGCCGCAGAGGGTAAAAAGCTGGTTGAGGACAGCGGCTTTAGTCCCGGTTAGTCCCAATAGCCAATCAGCTTGCCACAGTTGTGATTAGCTTGTAGTTGGTCATGAGCCGCAGCGATATCATCAGCGCGGTAGTGCTGATCAACACACACTTTCAGCTCATTGGTGGCAAAGGCGCTCAGGCAATCATGACTGAATGCCTTAACCAGGTCGGTTTTATAGCCGTCACTGCGGTTACGTAAGGTTGATGCCCTCAGACTGGCCCGTTTTTGCAGCATCCTGGCCATATCCAGCTTTTCCACATAGCGCCCGGCTAACATCGCCAGTTGTATGATTCTGCCATCCAGGTTCAGGGCCCTGATATTTGCATTGACATAATCGCCGGCGACAATATCAATCACCAGATCCACCCCTTGCCATTGTTCTTTGATTTGTTTGGCAAAATCCTGTTGCTGATAATTGATCAACAGTTGCGCCCCAAGTTGCTGGCAGAACCCGAGCTTTTGTTCAGAAGACGCTGTCACCGCTACCCGCGCGCCTTTAAATCTGGCCAGCTGAACAGCCGCTGATCCCACACCGCTTGCCCCGGCATGTATCAGCACCGATTCACCACCCTGAAGATTACCCAGTAAAAACAAGGCCTGGTAGGCGGTCAGAAAGACCTCCGCCAGTCCGCCTGCATCCATCAGCTCCAGCGTGTCCGGTACCCGCATTAAATGCTCTGCATTTACCGCAACATATTCCGCATAGCCACCACCGGCAACCAGACCACAGACCCGATCCCCTTGTTGCCAGTTGCCACAATCGCCGGCATCGGCCACTTCACCGGCCACTTCCAGACCGAGGATTTCACTCTCACCCGCTGGTGGCGGGTATTTGCCCTGGCGCTGCAAAAGATCGGCCCGGTTAATACCAAATGAGGTTACCCTGACTAATACCTGCCCCGACTGCAAAGCCGGAACCGGCATCTGGTCAATATTCATTGCGCCATCTTCATGGTGTCTAATGTAACGCATCACAGTACCCTGAAGCCGTCAGGTTGTGCATCGGCAACGGCCTGCACCTCTACGTGCTCAACCTCACTGTCTGGCGGGCCCTGATGTAAGAATGCCTCAAGCTTTGCCAGCGCACTGCTCTCACCACAGGCTAACACTTCGACACTGCCGTCACTCAGGTTCTTGGCATAGCCGTTAAGCCCAAGTTGCTGTGCCTGCTGCTGAGTACTGCGGCGAAAAAATACCCCCTGAACCTTGCCTGTTACCCTCACCTTAATACATTGTTGCGTCATAGGATCCTCTGTACAATCGCGCCATTGAAATCTGACCACCGGGATTATGCTATGACATCCAGCGTTGTTTTGCATCCGCAGCGGGAAAAGTCGCTGCTGCGCCGACATCCGTGGGTTTTTGCCAGCGCCATCGACAAACAGAATGGCAAACTGAGAGCGGGCGATACGGTGGAGATCTTTTCCAGCGAGGGAAAATGGCTGGCCAAAGGGGCCTGGTCACCACAATCTCAGATACAGATCCGTGTCTGGAGCTTTGATCAGCAGGAAGTTATCGATAACGGCTTTTTTCTGCGCCGTATCGAATCTGCCCTGGCCGGCCGCCAGGCGCTGATCGCCCGTCATGGCCTGACCGGATTTCGGGTTGTGGCTGCAGAATCTGACCGGCTGCCTGGCGTCACCATCGACAAATACGATAATGTGCTGGTCTGCCAGTTGCTCAGCGCCGGAGCAGACAGGCATCGCAGCAAGATTGTCTGGGCCTTGCAAAAGTGTTTCCCGGATTGCGCCATCCTTGAGCGCTCCGATGTAGCAGTAAGAACCAAGGAAGGGCTTGAACCACTGGTTCAGGAACTGACCGGAGAGATCCCTGAACAGGTTTGTATCGAGGAAAATGGCATAAAGGTATTGCTGGACCCCCGTCAGGGTCACAAAACCGGTTTCTATCTGGATCAGCGCGAAAACAGGGCCATTGCCGCCAGTTACGCCAGGGACAAGACGGTACTCAATTGCTTCAGCTACACCGGCACCTTTGCCAGTTATGCCCTTGCCGCCGGTGCCGCGAAAGTGATTAATATGGATGTGTCGGAGGATGCCCTGCAAATGGCCAGGCGTAATCTGGAGATTAATCAGCTGGATCTGAGTAAAGCCGAATTTGTCAAAGCGGATGTGTTTCAGGCTCTCAGAGATTATGCAGAACAAGGCAGAAGATTTGACCAGATCATTCTCGATCCGCCGAAGTTTGTCGACAGCAAAGCCGGTTTAAACCGTGCCTGTCGGGGCTATAAAGACATTAATATGTACGCTATGCAGTTGCTGGAACAAGGGGGGATTTTGTGTACCTTTTCCTGTTCCGGGCTGATGCCACAGGAATTGTTTCACAAGGTGGTAGCCGATGCGGCACTGGATGCCGGCCGGGAAGTGCAGTTTCTTGAGCGCCTGTCACAGGCAGCCGATCATCCTGTAGCCAGTACCTACCCGGAAGGTTACTATCTTAAGGGCCTGGTCTGCCGTGTACTGTAGTCACTGACGCAGGGCCGGAATACTCTGGCCCGGGCTGATTATCGCATCTCAATAATCTCTACACCTACTACATAACTGGAGTCACTGGCGGGTTCGCAGCGCACCACCTTGGCTTTGGCATTAAGTGACGGAATCTGACTGTTGGTAGACTCCAGTAATGCCTGCACCACCGTACCCAGTTCAATAGACTCATCCACCTCGAAAGACATGCCGGTGGCACTTAAGTCTTTACAAATAGCAGATACGCTCCTGCTCGATTCATCATCTGTGATAACCAACTCACAGCTGCTGTTTACCATCATACGGAAAAAATCCCGCTTATCATCATAGCCAAGCATAACCCGTCCCTCTCATTTAGTACCAATTGGGATACTGCCCCTTTGATCGCACACCACCTTTATATTGCGCCCACCTGATGTTGTCAATCAAACAGCTTAAAACTGCTGTAAGTGATTAAGGATGCGCTTCTGGGAAATCGGATAGGCTGTGCCCAGCTGCTGAGCAAAAAATGACACCCTGAGCTCCTGGATCATCCACTTCACTTCCTCTAATTGTTCAGGTACCGGCTGCCCTTTGGGCAGCTTGTTTAAACAGGCCTGCCAGGCAGCCTGCACCTTTTCAATTTCCAGCTGATGCTGCCTGTCTCTGGATACATCGATACTGAGCTTTTCCAGTCGTTTGGCGATAGCCTGCAGATAACGGTTCCAGTCATCCAGCCTGGCAACTCCCACTTCGCTGACAAATCCCGGGTACACCAGCTCATCCAGATTCGCTTTAACATCACCGGTGGCACTGATCATATTCAGCGGAATATTGCCTTTAAGCTTTTTATGCACCTGGTGGGCCGTAGTCAGGCCTTTCTCCACTTTTACCGCAATATCCAGCACCAGTGGATTAAGCTCACCGGCCACCTGCTGCTGTAATTGCTCAAACTGCTCAGGGGTTCTGATTTGTTGCGGTTGTGGGCCGATAAGCGTATCCATTGCGGCGTCAATACAATCCATTATCAGCGCATGAATCTGGCCAAAAGGATTAAAGTACAGGCCTAGTTTGGCCTTATTCGGCAGTTTCTGTTGCAGGTATTTAACCGGTGACGGCAAATTCAGTAACAGCAGGCGTTTCAGCCCCTGGCGGTGGGCCTGAGCGGCCAGCCAGGGCTGGTCAAAGAGTCTGACCGAGACGGAAGTCTTGTCATCACTCAATGCCACAAAGGCCTTAACCTGATAGTTGCCCTGCCCCTTTACAAACTCAGCCGGTAATTCACCGACCGACCATTGTGTCAGCCCGGATTTTTCCAGTTTCGGCGTCGCCGCCTTTTTCAGAGTCTGTTTCACCTTGTCCTGCAGCTTCTGCTGCAGCAGATTCAGATCTTTATCCTGAGCCAGCACCTGGTCTTTTTCATCTACTACCTTGAAGTGCATTTGCAGATGCACCGGCAGACTTTGCCACTGCCAATCCTCTTCGGGTACTTCAACGCCGGTGATTTTTTTCAGGGTCTGTGTCAGCGCATCCAGGAACGGCGTATCGCAAGGTTCGATCCTCTGCATACAGGCTTTGGCGTAATCCGGCGCCGGTACAAAATTACGCCGCATGCGCTTCGGCAATCCACGGATTAGTGCAGTAATAAGCTCTTCTCTTAACCCCGGCACATGCCAGTCGAAGCCTTTGTTGACCACCTGATTCAGCAGAGGCAGGGGGATCAGAACGCTGACCCCGTCGTCAGGATCTTTAGGATCGAAGTGATACACCAATGGCAGCCTGAGATTGCCCTGTTGCCAGTGATCGGGATAATCCAGCGCACTGATATGGTCGGCATCCTGCTGCATCAGTTCATCCAGTCTGAATTTAAGGCAATCCTTATCCTGTTGTCTGGACCACCACTTGCGAAAGCCCGCTTCGGTGCAAATATCCTGGGGCAGGCGCTGCTGATAAAACGCCACCAGATGCTCTTCATCCACCAGAATATCCCGTCGTCTGGATTTGGCTTCCAGCTCTTCAACCTGCTCAACCAATTGCTGGTTATGAGTAAGAAACTCCTGATTCAGTTTGGTATCCAGATTGACCAGTGCTTCACGAATAAAAATATCCCGGCTGATAACAGGATCCAGACGGCTGTAATTAACCCGCCTTTCGCGCACAATATCCAGTCCGAACAGGGTGACACGCTCCATCGCCATCACCGCTCCCTGTTTCTTCGACCAGTAGGGTTCAGAATAATGGGACTTGGTCAGGTGTGAGGCCAATCTCTCCAGCCAGGTGGGATCAATTTTCGCCACATCCCGGGCAAACAGCCTCGAGGTTTCCACCAACTCTGCTGCCATGACCCATTTTGGAGCGGCCTTAGCTACTCCAGAGCCGGGAAAGATCATAAAACGGCTGTTGCGCGCGCCCAGATATTCACGCTCTTTATCTTTAAAACCAATATGGGATAACAGCCCGCTGGCCATCGCCTGGTGGATCACCTCATAGTCGGCCTCTTCGCTGTTAAGGCGAAAGCCGAGTTCGACAATGCCCTGCTTGAGCTGACTGACAATATCCTGCCATTCCCGCAATCTGAGATAATTTATAAAATGGCTCTTACACCATTTGCGTAACTGGTTATTGGTAAGCTGCTTCTGCTCGGCCCTGAATGCATACCAGAGCTTCAGGTAAGACAGAAAATCCGACTCCTTATCGGCAAACTGACTATGGGCTTCATCGGCTGCCTGGCGCTTATCATGGGGCCGCTCGCGGGGATCCTGAATGGATAAGCCTGCAGCGATAATAATAACCTCCTGCAGACAGTTCAGTGACGCCGCTTCCACCAGCATCCGGGCATAACGGGGATCAATAGGCAAACGGGCAATCTGACGCCCCAATGAGGTCAGTTTTGTGGCGCTTTTGGCTGAGCTGACTGCGCCCAGTTCATGTAACAGCCTGAAGCCATCTTTAATATGACGGCTATCCGGCTCCTGCAAGAATGGAAAGGCCTCAATATTACCCAGGCCAAGAGACAGCATTTGCAGGATCACCGAGGCCAGATTAGTGCGCAGGATCTCCGGGTCGGTAAATTCCGGCCGGGATAAAAAATCCTGTTCTGAATAAAGGCGTATACAGATACCCTCAGAAACACGTCCACAGCGCCCTGCCCGCTGATTGGCTGAAGCCTGGGACACCGCTTCGATAGGCAGACGCTGCACCTTGCTACGAAAGCTGTAACGGGATAAACGGGCAAAGCCGGGATCGATCACATACTTGATTCCCGGTACCGTCAGTGACGTTTCTGCCACATTGGTGGCCAGTACAATGCGCCGGCCGCTGTGGGGCGCGAAAATGCGGTTCTGCTCGGCGTTTGTCAGGCGTGAATACAATGGCAATATCTCTGTATTGCGCCATTGTTGGCGTTTCAGACCTTCAGCGGTATCGCGGATATCCCGTTCACCGGCCAGAAACACCAGAATATCGCCATGGCTTTCCCGTGCCAGCTCATTCACGGCGTCGATAATGGCATCCAGTTGATCTCTGTCTTTATCCTCCGCCTCGTCCATCGCCCGGTACCGTACCTCAACCGGGTAAGTGCGGCCCGTCACAGTGATCACCGGGGCATCATCAAAATGGCGGGCAAAACGTTCCGGATCGATTGTGGCACTGGTGATGATGAGTTTCAGATCGGGCCGTTTGGGTAACAGCTGCTTCAGATAACCGAGGATAAAGTCGATGTTAAGGCTGCGCTCGTGAGCCTCATCGATAATGATGGTGTCATACTGGTTTAAAAAGCGATCCCTTTGGATCTCGGCCAGTAATATGCCGTCGGTCATCAGTTTGATATAGCTGTTTTCACTCACCTGATCGGTAAAGCGAACCTTGTAACCTACGGTTTCACCCAACTTGCTGCCCAGTTCTTCGGCAATCCGGTTAGCCACAGTGCGGGCCGCCAGGCGCCTGGGCTGTGTATGGCCAATAAGCCCGGCAACACCCCGGCCCAGCTCCAGACAAATTTTGGGAATTTGGGTGGTTTTACCGGATCCGGTTTCACCGGCAATAATCACCACCTGATTCTCGTCAATGGCCCTGGCGATTTCATCCCTGCTCTGGGTAACAGGCAGATCCAGATAGTCTATGTCAGGTTTTTGCTGCTCGCGGGACTGCCTGCGAGCTTCTGAAGCGGCAATTCGTGCTTCGAGCTTTTGCAGGCCTTGTGGATTATTGGTTGTTTCTTTTAACGCCATACGCAGTGCATGACGCTCAGAACTCATGCACTGTTGAATACGTTGTCTGAGAGTTGCAGTGGACAATAGAAACCGCTGTGTCGTGATAAAGGCGACGATCCTAGAAGATGGCGGGCAGGATTTCTACTCTGAACTGAGAATAAACTTTTCAGCCTGCCCGTTTATAACCAGCATGCAACTGAATATCCATGGCATGTAATACCTGAGAGCGGGTAATACTGCCCAGCAGATACCCGTCATCGTCTACCACCGGATATACTTTGGGCTTTTCATGCAGCATCTGCTGAGCCAGCTCAATAATAGACATATAAGGTTTGATCGAAAGCACTTCGGTGCGCATGATCTCAGCCACTCTGGCCACCTGTTCCCGGTAATAGCTGGACTCCAGCATCTTGGTCAGACAATCCTGCTCAGATAAAAACCCCACCAGTTTACGATGCTCATTGATAACCGGGCCCCCCGTCTGGTGCGCCTGCAATAATCTTTCTACCGCTAGTGCTACCGTCATATCACGGGTAAAAGTGACAGGTCTGGGGTTCATATAATCGCTGACTTTCAAGGATTCCATCGCGCTTCCTCTGTTATTGTCAATTTAGTGATACGTCACTATAAAGATAGACCCCGAAACAGATTTATTCCCGGCTTATCGTCAATTTATCCTGCAAAAACAACCATAAAGCTATTCTTCCCCATAAATGCCGACACTGAGCTTGCCCTGGGTGTCGATGCTGGCCCGGTACATGCCCTGAGTATTAAATGGCTGGCTGATATTGCCCTTGTTATCCATCACAATAACACCGCCTGTACCGCCCACAGGCTTGAGTACATTGTGGATCACTTCATCCGCCGCCTGTGCCGCAGTAACCTTCTGATACGCCACTCTGGCACAGATATCCGCAGCGACATTGTAGCGAATGAAATATTCACCATGTCCGGTCGCCGACACCGCACAGCTTTGATTATCGGCAAAGGTTCCGGCACCGATAACCGGGGAGTCACCAATACGGCCCCATCGCTTGGCAGTCATACCTCCAGTAGAGGTGGCCGCCGCCAGATTACCATTTTTATCCAGCGCTACCGCCCCTACCGTGCCGAACTTGTAATCCAGCAGCAGAGGGTCTGACTGCGCCGTTTTATCGAGTTTCAGGGTTTCTTTAGCTTTTTGCAGCTGTTCAAAACGAGCGTCACTGTCGAAGTAAGTATTCGGCACTTTTTCAAATCCCAGCGACTCTGCAAAGGTTTCTGCGCCGCGGCCACTGAGCATAACGTGATCAGACTTTTCCATTACGGCTCTGGCCAGAGCAATAGGGCTTTTGATGGTTTTCACCCCTGCCACCGCACCAGCCTGGCGGTTTTTGCCCCACATAATCGAGGCATCCAGTTCATGAGCGCCTTCATAGGTATATACCGCACCTTTGCCGGCGTTAAACAGTTCCGATTCTTCCATGACCTGAATAGCCGCTATAGTCGCATCCAGGCTGCTAGCACCCTGTGCTAACAGGGCGTGACCGGCCTTAATCGCCTGCTCCAGTTTGGCCCGGTATTGCTGTTCCCTTTCCTCACTCATATTGGCCCGGTTAATGGTACCTGCACCACCATGAATAACGATAGCAATGGGACTTTGCCCTGTCGTTTCAGCCATCGCCCCCTGCTGCACAAAAGCTAAGAAACAAAAGCTGGTAAGTAAAAGTGCGTTTTTCATTTTTAGTTCTCCGATGACTTTGCTGCAGGTTATCATAATACCAATCCGCGTAGATAACAGCGCTCGCTGAGTAGACAATTATCTGCGTGGGTTGGTATATAACTTGAGTTTAACGCGCTGATTTGCTCTGATGCAGGGCATAAGCAACAACACTGGAAGTAACATTGTCTGACCCGTCCATTTTCTGGCACGACTACGAGACCTGGGGTGCCAATCCGACCAAGGATCCTGCGGTACAATTCGCCGGTATCAGAACCGACCTTAAGCTGAATATCATCGGTAAACCGGTCAATTTTTACTGTCAGATCCCCAGCGATTACCTGCCTCAACCCCAGGCAAGTCTGATTACCGGCATTACCCCGCAGCAGTCTCTGCGTGATGGAATGATTGAAGCAGAGTTTGCTAACAAGATTCACGCAATCTTCTCAGAGCCCGGGACCTGCGCTGCAGGCTACAACAGTATTCGCTTCGATGACGAGGTTACGCGTAACCTGTTTTACCGTAATTTTTATGACCCCTATGCCCGCGAGTGGCAGCAGGGTAACAGCCGCTGGGATATCATCGATTTGGTCAGGGCCTGTTATGCACTGAGACCCGAAGGCATCAACTGGCCAACTAATGAAGATGGCACCCCCAGCTTTCGTCTGGAGCGTTTAAGTGAAGCCAATGATATATCTCATCGGGATGCCCACGATGCTATGTCAGATGTCTATGCCACAATTGCTCTGGCAAAATTAATCAGAGATAAACACCCTAAACTTTACGAGTATCTTTTCAATCTGCGTTTAAAAAAGGAAGTCAGCAAGCTGATTGACTGGCAGCATAAGACGCCGCTGGTACATATTTCCTCTAAGTTACCCGCAGCTAATGGCTGTTGTACCTGGGTGGTACCTGTTTGCCCGCACCCGACTAATAAAAATGCCATTATTGCCCTTAATCTGGCATTAGATCCCCAGCCCCTGTTTGACTTACCTGCCGGAGAACTCAGAGAAAAACTCTATACCCCTCAGGCGTTGCTGGATGAAAACGAGCAGCGCCTGCCGATCAAGCTTATCCATATCAATAAGTGTCCGGTAATCGCACCGGCGAAAACCCTGACCCAGGAAAATGCGCAGCGGCTGGGGATCAACCGCGCTGTGTGCCTGAGCAATCTGGATAAGATCAAAGCCAGCGAGGGACTGGAACAAAAACTACAGGATGTCTTTGATACGCCAAGAGACGACCAGCAACGGGATGCCGATCATGCGCTGTATACCGGCGGCTTTCTTTCTGATGCGGATAAGAGCAAGGCTGAACAGGTCCATCACTGCCATCCGGAGCAACTGGCCTCACTAAACTGGAAGTTCGATGATAACCGTCTGAATACATTATTATTCAGATACAGAGCCCGCAACTATCCTGCTACCTTAAACGCCAATGAGCTGGAACAATGGCAGCGACACAGGCAGTTCAGACTTTTAGATCCCGATTCGCCTGGCAGTATAAAAATGCAGGAATATCTGCAGGAAATAGAGCGACTCGGTGAGCTTAATGCACAGGATGCAAACAAACTGGCAATTTTGCGCGCACTGTATCAATATGCACAGAGTATTTAACGTTAGGCTGTGGCTGTCGATAACTAGATAGCACAAGGTAAATTCAGGCTGGAGTATGGACGGAGTTACCCTCACATTAGAAGACAGTGGTCTGTTTCTGAGGATCAGAGTCGATACCAGTGAAGTAAAAGGCAAGCTGAAAGCCAGCGACATGTTACAGTTGCTGCAGGACAGTGAGCAAAAAGACTTTCTGGTGTTCGACGGCTCCCTGGTCAAAATTGAGCAGGAAGTCCACAATGCCAAAGAGAACAACAGCCACAAAATCATAGACGAGCGCATTGCAGAAAAACGCGATGCCGAAGTTCAGTTTGTTATGCTGGACTCGGATATGGCTGCTGAAATCGTTATGACTACCGCTCAGGGTGGCAAAAACCCAGCCGTAATCCAACTCGTCAAACTTGCCCGCAAAGCCGGTATCCGCAAAGGTTTAGGTAAAAACCATCTGCGGCGCATTGTAGACAGAGCCAACAAGGAAGAACCACCAGGTACAGTGATACGGGAAATTATCGCCAAAGGCCTGCCAGCCAGGAACGGGCGCCCTTCCCGACTCTCACCGCTGGTGCCCAATGCACTGGAAAGAATTCTGCAGCCCCAGGAAGTCAGCAAAAGCCGGGTCGATATGCGCGATTTGGGCGACATTATCTGTGTCAAAGCCGGAACCCCGGTATTACAAAGGTTACCGCCCAGTGATGGACGGAACGGCTATACAGTGCGGGGAGAAACCCTGACTCCGGTGGCCGGAGAGTGGCTGCCAATCAAAGCAGGCAGTGGTATTGTCGTCAGCCCCGATGATGAGAATCTGTTGCTGGCTGAAATATCCGGTATGCCGAAATTCCAGAATGGTGACATGTGGGTGGATGAAACCTACATCACTAAAGGAGTCAATGTCGGCACTGGTAATATCAACTACGAAGGTGCGGTAATCGTAAACGGTGATGTCACCGAGAAAATGATCATCATTGCCACCGGTGATGTAACCATTAACGGTTTTGTCGAATCGGCTCACATCCAGGCCGGTGGCGACATCATCATTACTCAGGGGGCCATGGGCAAGCAGAGTGATACTGATACCACAGAGTATAATACCAAGCTAATTGCCAAAGGCAGTGTGCATGTTCAGCATGGGCAGGGACTGGATATCAGCTGTAGTGGCAATGTGACCGTCGGCAAGCAGTTAGCTCACAGCCGCATCGTTTGCGGCGGCGGTGTCATAGTTGGCCCGATGGAAAATCCCAATGGCAATCTGTTTGGTTGTGAAATTCAGTGCCAGGATGAAATTAAGGCCGGCGTTATCGGCGCGGTTTCCGGCTCTAACCTGTTTATTGATTTCAGTGATGGCTATAACTTCCTGATAGAACGTAAAGATGAGTTTGAAGAGCTGCTGAAACAGCTTCAGAACAACTACTATCGCCATAAAGGCAAGGTCGACATCATCAGGAAGAAGCGCATGCCCAAAGAGCTTTCTGAAAAAGTTAACCGCATCATGAGCCTGTACAAAGGCGAAGAGAAGCTGCTCGACTGGGTCACCAAAAAGACGGAAGCCCTGCGTAAGGCCAAGGATGATTATCTGCTTATCACCCGCATGCGGGCGAGCAAGAAGATTCACCCCGGGGTAGTGCTAAAGCTCAATAACCGAACCTGGAAAGCTGACCGCGAATATGCTAACGGCCAGGTTTATTATTTCGAGCATCAATGGCACTTTAAGCCAGATTAATGACGGTCCGGTTACTTAGGTAACCGGGCCAGTAAGCTGGAGGTATCCCAGCGGCCGCCGCCCATGTTCTGAACATCTGCGTAGAACTGATCCACCAGAGCAGTGAGTGGCAATGTCACGCCCAGTTCTCTGGCCTGTTGCAGGGCAATATCCAGATCTTTACGCATCCAGTCTACAGCGAAACCAAAGTCATATTCCCCTTTGAGCATACTTTGATAACGATTCTGCATCTGCCAGGACTGCGCCGCACCCTGACTGATCACCTCAACCACAGCTTCACAATCCAGTCCTGCCTGCTGACCAAAATTCAGCGCCTCAGCCAATCCCTGCACTACACCGGCAATGCAAATCTGGTTCATCATTTTTGCCATTTGCCCTGTACCAGCAGGTCCCAGCAACTTGCAGCAACGGGCGTAAGCCTGCATGGCCGGTTCTGCATCAGCGAAAACCGATGGGTCTCCACCAGTCATTACCGTCAGTACGCCATTCTCGGCTCCTGCCTGACCACCGGATACCGGCGCATCAAGAAAGCCTATCTGTCGCTGCTGTGCAATCTGATAAAGCTCTTTGGCCACTTTGGCTGATGCAGTGGTATGGTCAACCAACACGGTGCCGGGGCTCATTCCAGCCAGCGCCCCTTGCTCTGAGAGCACCACAGATCTGAGATCATCATCGTTGCCGACGCAGACGAAGACGAGCGCTGCGCCTTCTGCAGCCTGCCTGGGGCTATCCGCCATTGTACCTGCATATTCCTGAACCCATTTACTGGCTTTTGACGCGGTGCGGTTATAGACGCAAACCTGATATCCGGATTTCTGCAAATGGCCCGCCATGGGATAACCCATTACCCCCAAGCCAATAAATGCGACTTTCTGCCCCATGGGATTTTCCTTCTTGTGATACCTTGATACAAATTTAAAATGTTATGCTGAGCAGTAGTTTCAGCCCCGCATATTCCAGGGAACAATTATGACAGAAAGCCTGTACGACTTCGAAGTGGAAAAAATCGATGGCAACAAACAATCTATGGCGGACTTCAGCAATAAAGTGCTGTTGATCGTAAATACCGCCAGCAAATGCGGCTTTACGCCTCAGTACGAAGGACTGGAGCAGCTTTACCGGGATTACCGCGATAAGGGGCTGGAGATCCTGGCCTTTCCCTGTAATCAGTTTGGCGGTCAGGAACCCGGCTCTGAAGAACAGATCCAGCAATTCTGCGATCTAAACTACCAGACCAGCTTTCCACTGTTTAAAAAAGTGGATGTTAATGGCGATCAGGCCGAACCCTTATACAACTATCTTAAGGACAAGGCCCGCGGTGTGCTGGGGAGTAAAAGTATCAAGTGGAACTTCACCAAATTTTTAGTAGATAAACAGGGAAATGTGGTCAGACGCTATGGCTCTACCACCAAACCCGATGAGATCAGGCAGGATATTGAAGCCCTGATTGCCGGTGAATCCATTTAGCAAAGGAGCGCAAGTATATGAAAGTCGGTGTGTTCAGTGCCAAACAGTATGACAAGGATTCCCTGCTACAGGCTAATCAGGACTTCGATCTGCAATTTATTGAAGCGAGACTTAACCGGCAAACTCTGCCACTGGCCGCGGATTTCGATGTCATCTGCGTATTTGTGAACGATCAATTAGATAAAGAGGTAATCCAGCAGCTAAAACAGCAGGGCATCAGACACATTGCCCTGCGCTGTGCGGGGTTTAACAATATCGATCTGGATGCGGCTAAAGAGTGCGGTATCAGTGTTTCAAGAGTACCGGCTTATTCCCCTGAAGCGGTTGCCGAACATACGCTGGCGCTGATACTGACCCTGAACCGCAAACTGCACAAAGCCTATAACAGGATTAAAGAAGGCAATTTTTCCATAGAGGGATTACTGGGATTTAATCTGCATGGCAGAACTGTGGGTATTATCGGTACCGGCCGTATTGGTGTGGCCACCATCAGGATCTTAAAGGGCTTAGGTTGCTCCGTATTATGTTGTGACCCGGTTGAATCAGAAGAAGCGGTCACTCTGGGCGCCCGTTATGTCACGCCTGAACAGTTGATGTGTGAATCTGAGATTATCTCATTGCACTGCCCCTTAACACCGCAAACTCACCATATGATTAACGATGCCAGCATCGCGCAGATGAAAGATGGTGTGATGTTGATCAACACCTCCAGAGGCGGCCTGATCGATACCAGTGCCGTGATCCGCGGTCTGAAGACAGAGAAAATTGGCTATCTGGGGCTGGATGTTTATGAAATGGAAGGTGATTTGTTCTTTGAAGACTTATCCAGTGAGATTATCCAGGACGATGTGTTTCTGCGTTTGCTGACCTTCCCCAATGTGCTGATCACTGGTCATCAGGGCTTTTTCACCCAACAGGCACTGAAACAGATTGCCGAAACCACCATGCGTAACCTGACCCTGGCAGCCAGAGGCGAGCGGGATGAAGTCAGCTTTCTGGTTTAAGGGCTATCAGATGAAAATACCGGCCCAGCCATAAATAGGGGTGGGTCGAGCCATATTGGATTTCTCTGGCTTTGATTTGTTGGTAGTGACTGCTTTGCATGGTTTTATCGCGCATATAATCATGAAAGCAGCGTATTCCTGCCTTGTGTCTGATCTCCAGCCCCGCCTTCTGTATAAAATCCAGTACCTCAGAAGGTGGTAAGGCATTGTTCGGATTAAGCCGCACTCTGTTGCTGACCACAAAGTCTTTATCGATATAATCAAAATTGCCATACAGCAAATTACTGAACAGATGGGCATCCCGGTTAAAAAAACTTAAGGACAGATAGCCACCGGGTTTTAAGCGCTTTAGCAGATGGGTTAAAGCATCGAAAGGATCACTGAGCCATTCCAGCACCGCATGGCAAAGAATCAGGTCAAAATTTCGCTCAGGTTCCAGACTTTGCAGCGCACCGCAGTGAAAATTGACGTCAGGAAACCCTGAGAGCTTTTTCTGTGCCATTTCCAGGGCCTGACCAGAAATATCATTCACCAGTACCCTGTGCCCCAGACTCAGCATCTCCTTTGCCATCACACCGGTGCCACCACCGGCATCAAGGCAATCAAGCGAGCCCGCCGGGAGATGCTGATGCAGATAATGCAGCAGCAACTCATGTCGTAACCGGCCCTTGCTGGTGCCATAGATATTCTTTTCGAACTTATCAGCTATCTGATCAAAACTCTGATCCTGTTGCCATTGTTTATTCATGAATATTTATGCCGGGTTGTCGATATCGATAAATTCCACCTGCAGATCAAGCTGCCCTGCCAGGTGTTCCCCGACTGCTTTAGCACCATAACGCTCGGTAGCGTGATGGCCTGCTGCAAAAAATGCAATACCCGCCTCTCTGGCCGTATGTATGGTCTGCTCAGACACTTCCCCGGTAATAAAGGCGTCGATGCCCTGCTCTGCAGCCTGCTCAATAAAGCCCTGCCCACCGCCCGTGCACCAGGCCACCGTGCTGATGCGCTTGTCTTCATTCGCCTCTGTCAGAGGCTGTCTGGCAAGGCGCCGGGTAATTCGTTCGCTTAACTGGGACACCGACAGCGGGGTCTCTAAGCGCCCGCGCATCGCAACAGATTTCGGATCAGTGGCGTCCAGTCCACCGCTGACCTGAATATCCAGCAGCCGTGCAAGTTGTGCGTTATTGCCAAGCACAGGATGGATATCCAGCGGCAAATGATAGGCATAGAGGTTTATATCATGAGCAAGCAAACTGGCCAGTCTGCGCTTTTTCATGCCCTTAATACACGGGTTTTCTCCTTTCCAGAAATAGCCATGGTGCACAAAAATGGCATCTGCATCGATTGCAATTGCCTTATCAATCAGAGCCTGACTGGCGGTGACACCGGTCACCAGCTTATGGATCTGGCTTTTACCCTCAACCTGTAAACCGTTTGGGCAATAGTCCCTGATGCTGTCAGGAGAAAGCAGTTTATTCAGATACTCAGTCAGTTTATCTCGCACTATCACGTTAAAAATCGCCTGTTTTGTTAACAAATGGGGTGAAAATTAGACATTAAAAAGCAAACAAGGTATATATACTCATTCTGCCTTGTTAAAGGTATACATACCCATTCTGCGTTTTTAATCACTCAAAATAAAGGTACTGATAAAAGTATTAAGAGATCTCTAATTATGAGTAAACTGGATAAAGAGCAAGTCATAGAAAAATTCACCGCTGCCTATAAAGCTGCGAAGGGTAAAGCACCAAAACTGGAAGCCAAAGGCGGCTGGTACAGCGTAGATGGCGGCAAGAATATGCGCCTGGCTCAGTTGGAAGAACTGGCCGATTCACTCTCTGCGGACAAGAAAACCAAAGCTCCGGCTGCAAAGGCAGAGAAAGCGGTTGAGAAAAAGGCTGCTCCGGCCAAAGAAAAAGCCAAACCTGCTGCGAAAAAAGCAGCAGCACCGGCAAAAGCCAAGAAAGCTAAAAAAGCCAAAAGCTCTGACTTTTCAGTTAAAGCCATGTGGGCCGAACAACTGACGAATAAAGATCATCAGTGTCGCCTGCCCCGGTAAGAAACCGGTAAGGAAAACTCTGAACAGAAAAAAAGCGGCTGACAAGCCGCTTTTTTTGTCTTATTTCTGAGACTCTGTGGACGACCTGAGAAAATTCGCAAATTGAGCCTTGGTCTCACTCACAGCCTGCTTATGTTCAACCACAGGCACCGGATAATTAAGGCTGGCAGCCTCTGACCATTTTTGTGGCTCATGCAGGTATTTTTTCGGTACAGCCGATAGCTCAGGCACCCATTTCAATAAAAACTCGCCCTCTTCGTCGTAGCGCTTACCCTGGCTGGCCGGATTAAATATACGAAAATAGGGAGCGGCATCAGTACCTGTGGATGCGCTCCATTGCCAGCCACCGTTGTTGGAGGCAAAATCGCCATCAATAAGCTTATTCATAAAATAGTCTTCACCCCAGCGCCAGGGCAATCGCAAATGCTTGGCCAGAAAACTCGCAACCACCATCCGCAACCGGTTATGCATCCAGCCCGTTTGATTCAGGCAGCGCATGGCTGCATCCACAATAGGATAACCGGTCTGACCTTCACACCAGGCTTTAAACAATATCTTGTCTGATTGCCAAGCAAAGCTATCGTACTTAGTTGAAAAGCACTGGTGCCGGCAGACATGGGGAAAGTGATACATCACATAGCGATAAAAATCCCGCCAGGCCAGTTCCTTCAGCCAGGTATAGGCACCACCACCAGGTTCAAACAGCTTATCACCAAAGCGGTTAAGCATGGCATTAGCGACCTGCACCGGGCTTAGCGAGCCCATTGAGAAGTATGGTGAAAGCTTACTGGTACCAGGTTGTGACGGAATATCCCGCAGCTCGTTATATTCAGCCACATCCTCCTCAAGATATCCGGACAAGCGCTGCAATATCGCCTCCTGAGCAGCAGGCCAGTCATCAGACTCCTGGGTTAACAACCCGGATATCAAATCCTCATCGGTGCTCAGACTTTGCTTAAATATCTGACTCTGACTGACCTTTTTAATGCCGGGAACCGGCATTAATGTAGATTTAAGTTGCTCCAGCCAGACCTTAAAATAGGGCGTGAACACCTTGTAGGGCTCAGCGCTCTGATTCAGAATCTTATCCGGGCGACAGGCACAGGTATCATGAAACACACCAGATTCGACGCCTTCTTCAGCCAGCCTGACCTTAACCGCTTTATCTCTGTTGCGCTCATCCAATTCATACTCGGCGTTAAAGTACAGCTTGGTAATGTCATGTTCCCGGCATAATGTTGCCAGTGTCTCAGGAATATCAGCAAAGGTTGGTACGCTGACCAGATTCAGCCCGATGCCTCTGGCCTGTAACTCATTTTTCAGCTCCAGTAGTCTGCGTACCAGCAAATCCAGTTTAATGGTGGCCAGACCATAATGTTGCCATTGCTTGTGAGTAACAAAAAACACTGCACTCACCTCACTGTGATGCTCAGTCGCATAACTAAAAGGTGAATGCCAGACAGATCTCAGATCGCTTCTTAACCAGACTAAGGCAGACATATTAGCCCCTTAACCCCAGCGCTTCAGGATAAGGCTGTAAATAACGCTGTTGCTGCAGATAGCTATTAGGATGGTTTTTAAGATGATGGCGCAACAAAGTCACCGGCGCCATTAAGGGCAGATAGCCGCGCCGGTATTTATCTATCTGTTCAGATAATTCCTGCTTATCCGCTTTATCCAGCTGCTTTTTAAAATAGCCCTGAAAATGCATCAGCACATTAGTATGTTTACGCCTGTTGGTGGGCTTGCTCAATGCATGCATCATCAATGTCAGGTACTGGCGGGCGGTGACCTCTTCCTGACCTTTGGCCCCGGCAACCAACCGGCCCAGAGCCTGATAAGCCTGAGGGTTGTATGCCATCACCAGCATTTTGTACTGGCTGTGAAAACCCACCAGAGCTCCGGTGCTGAGCTGTTCAGTAACCTGCTGGCGAAAATCATGATAGGCGAATAAACGGGTGATAAAACTCTCTCTTAACCCCTCGTCATTCAGGCGACCATCTTCCTCCATTGGCAGGTCAGGAAATTGTTGTTTGAGCAGTTGTACAAACAGCCCCTGCCCCTTGCGGTGCAGCAATTCGCCCTTATCTGAGTAAACCTTGATTCGCTCCATACCACAACTTGGAGACTTGGCCGCCAGAACATAACCATCGAGTTTGCTTAGTTGCGGTAATCTTGCAGAAAAAAACGCCTGCATTTTGTCGGTATGATCCAAATTCGCATCGCGACTGTCGGTCAATCGCTGCTGCTCATCTATCTCTCTGATATGAATAGTGGGTCTGGGCACCGGCATGCCAATACCCATCTCCGGGCAGGCGGGCACAAAACGGACAAAATCAGCCAGCGAATCCGTAACAAAAGCCGAGCGTTTATGACCGCCGTCATAACGCACTTTTTCTCCCAGCACACAACTGCTGATGCCGACTAAAGGTTTATTGATGGTATGAGCCATGACATTAACACTACCTGAGTTTAACAGCGGGCACCTGAACGCCCACAGACTGATTTAATCAACCTTGTACGTTAATCCGGGGCTTAAGATCAATCTGTCTACGCACTAAACACCGGTAAATGTCCGGAGCGTTTCAGGCGATCTTCAGCTGACTGGCGCATAGTGTGATCTGCATAAACGTAGAATACAAAAAACGCACCTTTTAAGGTGCGTTCTGTATTTTATAGTCAGCTCAGCTTAGGGGCTTACTGCTTTCAACCCGGCTTTTCAGCTTCTGTCCGGGTCGGAAAGTCACTACCCGACGGGCCTTGATGGGAATGTCTTCACCGGTTTTAGGATTTCTCCCGGGCCGTTCGTTCTTCTCACGCAGATCAAAGTTGCCAAATCCTGATAATTTGACCTGTTCACCGGATTCCAGCGCTTCTCTGACTTCCTCAAAAAACGCTTCCACCAGGTCCTTAGCATCACGTTTGTTAATGCCTAGTTTTTCAAACAAATGTTCCGCCATATCGGCTTTGGTCAGCGCCATAATTTAATCCCTCAGAGATGCACCAAATTTTTCTGACAATGCAGCCAGAATACGTTCTACCACAGCCTGAATCTCATGTTCTTCGAGAGTTCTCGCCGGATCCTGCAGAGTCATTGATATTGCCAGACTATGGTGCCCTTCGGCAATACCTTTACCCTTATAGATGTCAAACAAGTTTAGGCCAACTAGTTGATTTCCGCCAAATTTTTCTATGCATCGTAATATATCTCCCAATGCATGCTGTTCATCGACAACAACAGCGATATCCCGCCGGTTCGCAGGGTAACGGGAGATCTCCTCAGCCTGGGGAAGACTGCGCTGACACAAAGCCTCAAGTTCGATTTCAAACACAAAGGCCCGGCCATTTAACTTCAGCGACTTCTCAAACTGTGGATGCAAGGCACCAAGTATGCCTATCTGACGATCTCCACGATACACCGCTGCAGCCTGCCCAGGATGCAATGCACTATGCTGAACCGCCTTAAAGCTGAAAGATTGCGGCGCAGAGGTTGTTGCCAACAGGCTCTCAACCGCCGCTTTCAGGTCAAAAAAGTCCACTGCAGTGGTTTGCAGATCCCAGTGTTCAGCCTGGCGTAATCCCGCCATCACCCCACCGATCACCGCCTGCTGGCGAACGCCAGTGGTTTCACTGCTATCCGGCACAAAGCGCAGGCCAGTCTCAAACAGCGCCAGCGTCGATTGCTGACGCTTCTGATTGTAGGACACCGCCTGCAACAAACCGGGCCACAGGCTGACCCGCATAGAGGACATGTCCACAGAAATAGGATGAGGCAGGTCCAGAGGCGTTAAATCAGGGAACAGGCTCTGCTGCACTTTAGGATCGACAAACGAATAGGTAATAGCCTCCTGAAAGCCAGCACTGATAAGACGCTGCTTCAGCAGGCTAAGGGGCGTTTGCTGCTCGGGCTGGCCATTCATTTTCAGACTGGCAACCGGGGCCACTTCCGGCACATTATGATAACCGTAGACCCGTGCTACTTCTTCAATCAGATCTTCTTCAATACTGATATCAAAACGATAGGAGGGTACACTGACCTGCCAGCGCTGCTCGTTTTCACTGTAACTGACCTCAAAGCCCAGGCGTTTGAGAATATCGCTGACCCTGTCGGCGTCGATATGAAGTCCTATGACCCTATCCAGCCTGTCACGACGCAAACTCACATTTGCCGCCGCCGGCAAATCGGCCTGACTTTTCGCCTCAACCACAGGGCCCGGTGTACCGCCGACTATCTCCAGCAATAAAGCCGTGGCCCGTTCCATGGCGTCGCGCTGAAGCTGTGGGTCAACGCCGCGTTCATAACGATGGGATGCGTCCGTATGCAGACCATACTGGCGGGCGCGGCCCATGATGGCATCAGGGGCAAAAAATGCACTTTCCAGGAAAATATTACGGCTGTTATCGGTAACACCTGAGGCTTTACCGCCGAAAATACCGGCCATAGCCAGAGGTTTCTTCTCATCGGCAATCACCAGCGTATCGGTATTCAGTCCGACCTCTTCACCATCCAGTAGCACCAGTTTTTCCTCTGGCGTGGCCAGCCGTACCAGAATATCGCCCTCAAGCACATCGTTATCGAAGGCATGCATGGGATGACCCAGCTCCAACAATACATAGTTGGTCACATCCACCACAGGATCGATGCTGCGAATACCACTGCGACGCAGTCTTTCTTTCATCCACAGCGGTGTGACGGCGTCCATATTGATATTTTCGATAACCCGGCCCAGATAACGGGGGCAGGCTGAAGGGGCCTGCAAGGAAATATTGCGTTTACTGTCGCTGACCGGCGCCACAGGCTCAATCGCCAGGTGATTGACATCGGTCCGGGTCAGTACCCCAACCTCTCTTGCGATACCCTTAATACCCAGACAATCTGCGCGGTTTGGGGTCAGGTCCACTTCGATGCTGATATCATCTAATTGCAGCAATTGGCGAAAATCAGTACCCACAGGGGTATCGGCTGGCAGTTCCAGAATGCCATCGTGATCATCAGAGAGGCCCAGCTCAGACCAGGAGCAGAGCATGCCATTGGAGGGCTGGCCACGGAGTTTGGCCTTTTTAATCTTAAAATCGCCAGGTAATACGGCACCAACAACGGCGACCGCCACCTTCAGTCCCTGACGGCAGTTCGGCGCGCCGCAGACGATATCCAACAGCTCACCCTGCCCTGCGTCCACTTTGGTTACCTGCAATTTATCCGCATCAGGGTGCTGGCCACATTCCACTACTTCACCCACCACGACACCGGAAAATGCCGGAGCAACAGCCTCAGTGCCATCCACTTCCAGCCCGGCCATAGATAACTGTTCGGCCAGTTCGTCGCTGGATATTTGCGGATTAACCCAGTCTCTTAACCACTTCTCACTGAATTTCATTCACCGAATCCTAATTAAACTGTTTCAAAAAGCGCAGATCATTTTCGAAGAAAGCGCGCAGATCATTGACCTGATAGCGCAACATGGTCAGGCGTTCAACACCCATACCAAAGGCAAAGCCGGTATATTGCTCGGGATCGATATTCACCGCTTTAAGTACATTTGGATGAACCATGCCGCAACCCAGCACTTCCAGCCACTTGCCGTTCTGCCCCATCACATCCACCTCAGCGGAAGGCTCAGTGAAGGGAAAGTAAGAAGGCCGGAAACGAACCTGCATTTCCTGTTCGAAGAAATGATTAAGAAAGTCATGCAGAATGCCTTTAAGCTCGGCAAAGCTGACGTTCTTGTCCACCATCAGCCCTTCTACCTGATGAAACATTGGCGTGTGGGTCTGATCGTAATCATTACGGTAAACACGGCCCGGAGAAATGATCCTCAGCGGCGGCTTCTCCGCTTCCATGGTGCGGATCTGCACACCTGAGGTCTGCGTACGCAGCATCAGGTCAGGGTTAAAATAAAAGGTATCATGATCGGCCCGCGCCGGATGATTGGCCGGAATATTCAGGGCATCGAAGTTGTGAAAACCGTCTTCAATTTCCGGACCGGATTTTACTGCAAAACCCAGTTCACCGAAAAAGTCTTCAATACGGGCGATAGTGCGACTGACCGGGTGTAAACCACCAGGCTGTCTGCCCCTGCCTGGCAGAGTGACATCGATCTTTTCCTCTGCCAGTCTGGCATCAAGTTCCTGACGACGGAGTAATTCACCGCGCTGATTGATTAAAACCTGAATATGCTGTTTGGCTTTATTGATTCGTTCACCGGCAGCCGGGCGCTCTTGTGCAGAAAGTTTGCCAAGCCCCTTAAGCAATTCAGTCAACCGGCCTTTCTTGCCAAGGTACTCGACTCTGACTTTGTCCAGACTGTTCAGATCTGCTGCATTGCTGATCTGCGCTTCGGCCTCTTTGCTGATCGCATCAAGATCCATGTCTACTCCGAAAAATAAGCAATCGTGAGAGGGTCACGAGAGAAAAATAAAAGAGGGATTTTACACGAAAACGCCGGTTTTTCACCAGCTTATCGCTACACTTTCGCATTGTTGTAACTATTCTGCGCAAGCAAGGAATGTAGTTCTGATTCTGGAAAAGAAAACGGGGAGCATCCGGCTCCCCGTTTCCCAAGAAAGAACTTAAGCTTAATGGTTTAAATTAAGCTAATGCGCCTTTGGCAGTTTCTACCAGTGCGCTGAAAGCTGTTTTGTCATGTACAGCGATGTCGGCCAGGATCTTACGATCAATTTCGACAGACGCCTTTTTCAGACCGTTAATGAAACGGCTGTATGACAAACCATTCTGACGGGAGGCCGCATTGATACGTGCAATCCACAGTTGACGGAATTGACGTTTCTTCTGACGACGGTCACGGTATGCATACTGGCCGGCCTTGGTAACCGCCTGTACAGCAACGCGATAGACCCGTGAACGGGCTCCGTAATAACCTTTGGCTTGCTTCAGTACCTTTTTATGACGGGCACGTGCAATAACACCACGTTTTACTCTTGCCATCTTTTAAGTCTCCTTTGTGCTTAAGCGTACGGCAACATGCGTTGGATTAACGCAGTATCCGAATCATGGGCCAGTTTTTTACCACGCAAGTGGCGTTTACGCTTAGAGCTCTTCTTGGTCAGAATGTGACGCAAGTGAGACTGTTTTGTTTTAAAGCGACCGGAAGCTGATTTTTTGAATCGCTTCGCAGCACCGCTGTTACTCTTCATTTTAGACATTGCTAAAACTCCGCATTGTTAATGTTAAAAACCAGCAGCAAGGTGATTTTAGTGCGCAGTCACCAAAATACTTGTAAACCTTTACTACTTCTTAATGGGGGCCAGCACCATGATCATCTGTCTGCCTTCCACCCTTCTGGGGAAAGACTCGCAGGTGGCCAGTTCTTCCAAATCGGTTTTAATCCGATTGAGAAGATCAATGCCAATCTCCTGGTGTGCCATTTCACGGCCGCGGAAGCGGATCGTGACTTTGGTTTTATCACCCCCTTCGAGAAAGCGACGCAGGTTGCGCAGTTTGACCTGGTAATCGCCTTCATCAGTGCCAGGGCGGAATTTCACCTCCTTGACCTGAATTTGCTTTGTCTTTTTCTTTTGCTCTTTCTGAGCCTTACTCTTTTCGAAAAGGAATTTGCCGTAGTCCATGATCTTACAGACTGGCGGCTCGGCATTGGGGCTAATCTCAACCAAGTCCAGCTCTACTTCAGCTGCTTTTTCCAATGCTTCAGTCAGAGATACAATCCCCAACTGATCACCATCCATACCGATCAAACGAACTTCTTTTAGTTTTATTTCTTCGTTAATGCGGGCTTTTGCCGAATCTTGACCCCGATTGTTAGCGCCTTTAATGTGCTATTCCTCCACGAAATTAATCAATTAGTTTGCTATCGACCTGTTGTGTTGCAAGCTTAATAAAGTCTTCAACACTCAATTTACCCAAGTCCTCACCTTTGCGCGTCCGTACTGCTACCTCGCCAGCTTCCATTTCTTTATCACCGACAACCAGCATATACGGCACTCGCCGTAAAGTGTGCTCGCGGATTTTAAAGCCTATCTTCTCATTTCTCAAGTCAGACTTTGCTCTAAGTCCCGATTGTTGTAACTTTTTCACCACATTACGTGAATATTCACCCTGATTATCGGTAATATTTAGTACCACCGCCTGAGTCGGCGCCAGCCATAATGGAAACAACCCCGAATACTCTTCGGTCAGTATACCGATAAAACGCTCCAGTGACCCCAGAATCGCACGGTGGATCATCACCGGCACCTTACGCTCGCCATCTTCGGCCACATAAGTGCTGCCAAGACGGCCCGGCATCGAGAAATCAAGCTGAATAGTACCGCATTGCCAGGCACGCTCCAGACAGTCATGCAATGTAAATTCAATCTTGGGGCCGTAAAAGGCGCCTTCTCCGGGCAGATACTGGAACTCAATGTCTTTGGCCTGCAGTGCTTCGGCCAGTGCCTTTTCTGATTTATCCCAGATTTCATCGCTGCCCACGCGCTTTTCAGGGCGGGTAGAGAGCTTTACCGCAACCTTTTCAAAACCAAAAGTCTTGTAGGTTTCATACACCATATCGATACAACTGCCGACTTCAGCGAGGATCTGCTCTTCGGTACAGAAGATATGTGCATCGTCCTGAGTGAATCCACGTACCCGCATCAATCCGTGCAATGCACCGGAGGGCTCATTACGGTGACAACAGCCAAATTCGGCCATCCGCAAAGGCAGATCGCGATAGGATTTCAGCCCCTGGTTAAAGATCTGTACGTGGCCAGGGCAGTTCATGGGCTTAATGGCATATTCACGCTTTTCAGATTCTGTGGTGAACATGTTCTCGGCGTACTTGTCCCAGTGACCGGACTTCTCCCACAAAGAGCGGTCCATCATCAACGGGCCTTTTACTTCGTCGTATTCATATTCGCGCAGTTTTTCACGAATATACTTTTCCAGCTCGGTGTAGATAGTCCAGCCATCGTTGTGCCAGAACACCATGCCCGGCGCTTCTTCCTGCCAGTGGAATAAATCCAGTGCTTTGCCTATTTTACGGTGATCGCGTTTTTCCGCTTCTTCCAGGCGCTGCAAATAGGCCTTGAGTTGCTTCTTATCGGCCCAGGCGGTGCCATACACCCGCTGCAACATTTTATTGTTGCTGTCACCGCGCCAGTACGCGCCTGCCACTTTCATTAACTTGAAGTGCTGGCAAAACTTCATGCCCGGCACATGAGGGCCGCGGCACATATCGGTATATTCCTGATGATGATACAGCGCCGGCTTGTCGTCGCGGCTGATATTCTCATCCAGAATCTGCATCTTGTAGGGTTCGCCCCGCTGCTCAAAAGTATCTCTGGCCTGTTGCCAGCTGACCACCTCTTTCACCACCTCGTATTGGGTTTTAGCCAGTTCGAGCATGCGCTTCTCTAGTTTATCCAGATCGTCCTGACTCAGGGCATGATCCAGGTCCACATCGTAATAGAAGCCATTGTCGATAACCGGGCCAATGGCCATTTGTGTATCAGGCCACAGCTGCTTAATGGCGTGACCCAGCAAGTGGGCACAGGAATGGCGGATGATCTCCAGCCCCTCATCATCTTTGGCAGTAATGATCTGTAAGCTGGCATCATGGTGAATAAGATCGCAGGCATCGGTCAGTTTTCCATCTACCTTGCCGGCAATGGTGGCCTTGGCCAGGCCCGGGCCGATATCATTGGCTACATCTAACACAGAAACGGGTTGTTCAAACTGGCGTTGACTGCCATCGGGAAGCGTAATCAGGGGCATGTAAATTCCTCAACAGTGGTGACACAAACCAAGCGCCACTTGTTTCTTTTAATCAATAAAAAACACCCTGGCGGGTGTTGATACAAAATTCATTTATCAGCATCGTTGTCTGCTACAATCAGACATGTACCCCGATATAGCGTATAAGGCGGTTGCAGTGCGTTTATCTGCCATATCAGGATCCGGCCAACTATATCCATTTCGGCACTCAGATGCAATTTTCACTGTTATTGACGCTACTTTGCTGCGCCTTGTTTATCGAGGCTGCATGTCTTACCCCCTCACAGGGATGGGAAGAGCGTAAGGCAGATGAAAATGTCGAAGTCTATGCCCGAAGGGCGGGAAACAGCTTTGAAATTCTCGCCATCACCCGGGTGAAAAGCGCTCCTGAAGCCTTTCTGACTTTACTGAGAGACACCGAAAAAGCCCCTGAATGGATCCATAGCGCCAGACAAGTCACTTTGCTGGAACAACCCAAAGCAAACGAAGATTTAGTGCACACGATCTTTAACGCCCCATGGCCGGTAAAGGACAGAGATATGGTGACGCTTTCGCGCATTGTCAGTGCCCCTGATGACTCAGAACTGAGAATTGAAATTTCCGATGCCAGTGACCGTCACCCTGTTACCCCCGAAACGGTCAGAATGCTGAACGTTAATGGCTTATGGCGCCTGCTACCGCAACAGGATCACACTCTGATTTGCTATCAGGGAAGTGGTGATGCAGCGGGCAATATCCCCCGATGGTTGTCACGTTCTCTATTGGTTTCAGGTACTTATAAAACCTTCAACAATCTCGCAGATAAACTGGGCCAGACAGAGACGGTAAAGAAATAGAAAATTTTTGATCACGGCCCTGACATCTGTTCCATACTAAGAGCAAGTTTCATCTTATATTCAGTTCCTATGTGGCACTTTATCAGTGAACAGATCAGCGAGCAGCTGGGACAGGATTTTATCTGTGATGATATTCGCCAGTTACACGAGCAATTCTATACCCGCGCCTTTCGCATTACCGACGGCCAGCGCCGTTTCTTCGTCAAAGTCGCAGATACTTCAGAGCTCACACGACTTGAAACAGAAGCGGCCGGCCTGGAAAAGCTGAATCAGGGACAATTCTTCAAAGTACCTAAGGTTATCTGCGTAGGCAAAACCTCCCAGTCCGGATTTCTGGTACTGGAGTATTTGCATATGCAGGAGGGTAGCCACGAACAATGGCATCTGTTCGGGCAACAGTTGGCCAGACTGCATCAGTCAGATCATCAGCAGATGTACGGCTGGCAGGAAGATAATTACATCGGTGCCACCCTGCAACCCAACGGCTGGCAAAAGAAATGGTGTCAGTTTTTCGCTGAGCAGCGCATCGGCTATATGCTGCAATTACTGGTTGAGAAAGGCGTTCTGAAGGTCGATGTCGACAAGGTAGTTGAACGGGTCAGACAATTACTGGCAGGCCATACTCCTCCGGCCTCACCGCTGCACGGCGATCTGTGGCAGGGAAATACCGGGTTCTGGAAAAACAAACCAGTGCTGTACGATCCGGCCTTTTATTTCGGTGACCGGGAGACAGATATTGCCATGACCGAATTTTTTGGCCGTTTCCCCGAGGCCTTTTATCAGGGCTATGAAGAAATCTGGCCCTTAAGTGACCAGTACCAGTATCGCAAACCTGTTTACCAGCTTTATCACAACCTCAATCACGCTCTGTTATTTGGGGGCCAGTATATCCACAGTGCCCAGAGCCAGCTAAATAATATGGACTAACAGCGCGGCTTTGCATACTGTGCCCCGTATTCTCCATCATCCATCTGTACCTTTATGCAAGACACACAAAAAGTGATTTTCATCAGTGGCAGCGCCAAACGCCTGGGAGCCGCCATCGCCCGCTTTGTTCATCAACAGGGCTATCGCGTTGTACTGCATTGTCAGCATTCGCTGGATGAAGCTAAAACGCTGCAACAGACACTTAATGCCCGGCGCAGAGGGTCTGCAGCGCTGGTCAGCGGGGATCTTTGTGAACACCGGGATTTAAGCCGGTTGGCAGAGGAAATTCCTGCGGCATTTGGCCGCCTGGACGGATTAATCAACAACGCCTCAGCTTTTTATCCGACCCCCATAGGTCAGATTAAACAGCAGGACTGGCATACCCTGATGGGCAGCAACGCTATGGCGCCGTTATTTTTATCTCAGGCCCTTAGCGACGAGCTTAAAAGCCGGCAAGGCACTATCATTAATATGGCAGACATTCATGCATTGCGGCCGTTACCTGCACACAGCGTATATTGCATGGCCAAATCGGCACTGGTGAGTATGACTGAATCTCTGGCAGTGGAACTCGCACCGGATATCAGAGTCAACGCTATAGCTCCCGGTGCCATTTTATGGCCGAGTAAAGAGATCTCTGAGCAGGAAAAAAGCGCGGTGCTGGCAAAGGTGCCTTTGCAGCGCATGGGTGGCATAGAGGACATTACCGGCGCAGTAGGCTTTTTGCTGAACGCTGCTTACGTAACCGGCCAGATCCTGAAAGTAGATGGTGGCCGCAGCCTTGCTGGTAACGGTCCTCTTTAGTGTATTTCAGAGAGATTAGAGGGATAAGTTCAGCGGCACTTTGAGGTCAGGAATATTAACCCATCAAAAGCAGGAGAACAGCATGAAAGCAAAAAACGTTCATGTCGATTGCCCCCATTGCGGTCATGGAATGCATTTACTCCTTGATTACAGCCAGGGTGATCAGGATTACTATGAAGACTGTACAAATTGCTGTCACCCCATACGCATTACCCTGCATGTGGACGAAGAACATAGCAAGCTCAGTTACCGTATTAACGCCGACGACGAGCAATACTACTGACAAGGGGCAACCTTGCCATTTAAACCGCTGATACTGATAACAACCATGATTCTGAGCGGCTGTAGTTTTCAGGCCGATATTAATGACACCACCGGGGAATACAGTCAGCGTCTGGCAAGCGTGCTGGATCACCCTGGTGCAGAACTTGCCGATATGCCCCCTTTGCCTGTGCCGCCCAAACAGCAGACATCAAAAGATACGCTCCAAATCAGCATCAAAGACTTTTATCAGCTCAGGGACTGCAGCCTCTACAGCCTTGTTGCTGAGCGCAACACCGCGCTGGGGAAAATTCAGGCGCCGTCGCAGCGATATATTTATGAGCTTAAGCTGCTGCAGGCCTTACAGTCATGTCTGAACAGCACACAAGATGCTGCACTTAAACAGCAATTACGCCACTGGCAACAACAAAAGCAAACTGCACTGAACCTTCAGTGGCAACGCCTACTTGAAAGTGAGGAAATTCGCCATGCCCTTGGCCGCAACAGCGGCTGGGTGCAGAGCAAACAAACTGACCGCCTGAGTGAAACCCGCCAGTCTCTGCAATACCTGCTGAGCTTAAGCCCGGAATCAGCACAGCCGCATCACTCAGGTGAACTGGAACAGCACCTGCAACAATTACAACAGGCACGTTTGATGGCACGGGTATTCAGGACCCAGCGAATGCTTCAGTTACACCTGAGTGCGCTGACCCAATGGCTGCACGCCAGAGATATACAATGCCCGGATGGTAAGGCGCTGGAGCAGGTGAAATATCTGCGTAACGTATTCGGGCTGTTTTTTGTTAAGCAAATTCAGCCCCTGGCAAGTCGGACCAATGATATCTATTACCAGCTCATGCCGCTGTGGCAATCATTACTGCAGGCACACCCACCGATGAGTGACTGGCTGGATCAGCGTCAGACTGAGTTTGAACACTACCGTCACAGCCTTAGTGAGCATATAAGGTTCTGGCAGGTATTGTTTGAAAAGTGCAATCTATCACCCCCGGCCAATCAGCCATAATCCCGTCAGCACCGGCACCAACAAGGTCACCATCACATTTAAGGCCATGGTTTTCTGAAAGCCCGCTGCCTGATAGTTTTCTCTGACAAGGCCGGACAACACCTTTATATTCAGTAGCAATGGCAACATTAGTAACCAAGACCATCCCCTGCCCTGAGCCATCAGCAGAACCACTATCAACGTAAGTCCGCAGCATAAGCTAAAGAATGCGTAGATCCGGTTACTGGCTTTTGTGCCATAATGACCCGGCGCGGTACGACGGCCATGTTCGCGATCAGCTTTAATATCCGGGTATTGGTTTACCAGTAAGAGATTATTAACCAGAAAAAAGGGGAGCAGTGACACAACCAGCCCAAACAGCTCCAAACGCCCGGTCAGCACATATATTGAACCGGTCACCATCACAATACCAAAACCCGTGCCCGGTGCCATTAAACACACCAGAGGCATGCGGTTAAGCCAACGTGTGTAGCTGAGAATAAGTGTCACCGCCAATAATCCCATGCCATAGGCTAGCCAGCCCATGCCATTGACCAGATACAAACCCAGTGATACGCAAAGCACCAAGCTGACCACAGCCATCACTAGCACGGCAGGCGCAGCCTGAGGATGCTCAGGCAAGGCGCCACTGCCACCGCTGAAAGGGGTTTTGATGGTTTTGAAATCCAGACCTGAGCGAAAGTCCTGATATTCATTCAGGCAATTAACGCTGATATGTCCAAACAATGCACACAAGAGTATCTGGGCACTTTTGGCCAGTCAATTGTGCCCTGCAGATAACAGGCGGTAGTCACAGCCAGAAAAATAACCGAGACACTCAGCAGCAGAAATCCAGGTCTAAGAGTTTTCAGCAGCGTTATAGCCATATTGCGTTTTGTTTTAATCGCTAACGCCCTACCAATTGAGCCAGCATTAAACAGGATGACAGTAAAGCCAGTACACTTCTGACACCATGTAATCTGCCCCAGCTTTCAAGTAACCTGCGCGTACGCACTGATTCCGGCTCAAGATCTGTGCGCTGCAGTTCAACATTTACCGGCATAATCACGGCAAAGGTAAAAGGGACAACCAACAGAATCAGTACACCGGCAAATAACCATGCCAGACTGCCATTTAACCACCAGACCCAGGCTGCAGCAAAACCACTGATCAGCGCAAGCGGCGCCTGCATTCGCGTAGCCCGTTTATAACTGGGCAGCCACACAGACAACGCAATGGAATTGGAAAAACTGAGGCGGGTGGGATGTTCCACTAAATTAATATACACCGCCGCGCCGGTAAAAATCAGCGCGCAAGCAATGGCAACAAACTGAACTGCTGCAAGCATCGATAACTCCTTTTATCTGGATTGGTAATACCTGCTGGCAAGCATAAATGGATTGCCGAGGTGGAGTAAAGCGCTTTACGTAACAAAGCGTTACATCTGTTTTGGGAAAGGAGTGAAGCAAATAAAAATGAACACCATGTTGAGCCGTGAGGGATTGTGAAATACGTCCCTGTATTTCGTCGCTTCGCGACCAGCCTTCGGCTGTCCAAAAATGTTCCCTACATTTTTGTCGAACCGAGGGGTTCGAACCAAGTCCTCGACTCGACCGCCTTAAACGAAAAAAGCCCCGATGAACAGCTGCTGAGCTGAGCATCTGAGTTAGCTGATGCACCGTGAGGGATTGCGAAATACGTCCTTGTATTTCGTCGCTTCGCGACCAGCCTTCGGCTGTCCAAAAATGTTCCCTACATTTTTGTCGAACCGAGGGGTTCGAACCAAGTCCTCGACTCGACCGCCTTAAACGAAAAAAGCCCCTGCGGACTGCGCAGGGGCTTTTTTCGTTTAATATGGCGGAGAGTGAGGGATTCGAACCCCCGGAAGGTTTGACCCTTCGCCTGATTTCAAGTCAGGTGCATTCAACCGAGCTCTGCCAACTCTCCGTTTAAGTGGGGCGTATCCTAATGAGCTTTGTGAATATTGTAAAGTCTAAATTAAACTAATCGTCGCCGAGTGACGTATCTTTAACCAGATTGCTGTAGTATTCAGCAATCTGACGGATATGTTGGTTGCCAGTTACGGTATTGCTTGAAAAACGGAACTAAAGGCCATACAAATACGTCATAGAGTACGGTTGAATTATTTAGCCTGTTAAACGCGGAGTAAAAAATGGAACAAAGAACCCTTCATAGCAGTTCATCGCAGGTTTCTGCGCTACAGACTAACAAGGTCTTGCGCAATACCTACAGCTTGCTGGCGATGACGCTGGCCTTTAGCGCCGTATGTGCTGTTGCAACTATGGCAATCGGTATTTCTCCACTGGCTTCTATCGCCATGAGTATCGGCGCCTTTGTATTGCTGTTTGTGGTGCATAAGAAAGCAGATTCTGCTTCCGGTATCTTCTGGGTTTTTGCCTTTACTGGTTTACTGGGCGGCTCGCTCGGTTACACCCTCAACTACTACGCCGGATTCGCCGGTGGCCCGCAGTTAATTGCTCAGGCCTTCGGTGCCACAGCCCTGGTGTTCTTTGGTCTGTCTGCTTATGCGCTGACCACCAAAAAAGACTTCTCTTTTATGGGCGGCTTTCTGATGATCGGCCTGATTGTGGCAATTGTGGCGGCTATTGCTAATATCTTCCTACAAATTCCGGCCATGAGCCTGGCTATTAGTGCCGGCATCGTGCTGATCATGTCTGGTTTTATCCTGTTTGATACCAGCCGTATCATCAACGGTGGCGAAACCAACTATATCCGTGCCACGGTCAGTCTGTACCTGAGCATCTACAACCTGTTCGTTTCTATCCTGCACCTGCTGGGTGCTTTCGGCGGCGACGACTGAGCGTAACCCTTTTACCGGATACGCCCCGCACTGCGGGGCGTTTATTTTTCAGCCATGGCTAAATTTTCTCTTGTCGTAACCTCCTCCCCCTTTGATCAGCAAGGTGCTGCCAGCGCGCTTAATTTTGCACGGGCGGCCCTTGATGCCGGACACCAGCTCAGCGGGATCTTTTTCTATCAGGACGGTGTACACAATGCCAATGCCCTGCAATCCGTTCCTGGTGATGAGTTCCAGCCCTACTGTGCCTGGCTGGAACTGGCGCAACAGGGTATTCCCCTGCATGTGTGTGTCAGTGCTGCGGCCCGCCGTGGGGTCATCAGCGAAACCGATGCCGCTGAACAGGGCATACCAGGGAGCAGTCTTAAACCTCCCTTTCAGGCCAGTGGTCTGGGCCAGCTGATCGAGCTGATGAATGAGGCTGATCGGGTAGTACAATTATGATGTCATTACCTTCGCTCGCTATTATTAATCGGCATCCGCCTCATGGTACCTCTGATGGTCAGGAGGCACTGGATCTGGCGCTGGTTAGTGGCACCTTCGGGCAACCGGTGACGCTGTTTTTTATCGGTGATGGCGTCTACCAGCTGTTAAAGAATCAACACAGTGTGGCGATTGGCCGTAAAAACTACAGCAAAACCTTTGCTGCGCTGGATTTTTACGATGTCAGTCAGCCGGTGGTCTGCACTGACAGCCTGGCGCAACGAGGTATAAATGCTGAGGATCTTTGTATTCAGGCCGATCTGCAGTCACCGCAGCAATGGCGCGCCGTGCTGGCCAAATTTGATCATATAGTGAATTTCTGATGATTCTGCATATCCTTACCCAAAGCCCGGCCACAGACGCGTTCAGCCAATGCCTGAGCGCCATTGAGAAGAGCGATGGCGTATTACTGATTCAGAATGCTGTCTATGCACAAAGGGGCAAAGATTTAGCCAACACAGGCATAAAAAACATCTACGCGCTGAGGGAAGACAGGCAAGCACGTGGATTAGATGGCGCTTGTGAGGGTATTGAAGTTATCGACTATGCGGGCTTTGTAGCGCTTACCCTGAAATACGACAAAACGGTAACCTGGTAATGACACAAGAGATTGAATTTGAGGGCCGCAGGATTGCGCTGGATAAGTCCGGTTATCTTAAAGATCATCAGGAATGGAACGAAGCGTTAGCGGCCACATTAGCAGAAAAAGAAGGGATTGAAATGAGCGAGGCCCACTGGGAGGTGGTGCGTTTTGTCAGGGAATTTTACCTTGAGTTTAATACCAGCCCGGCGATCCGTGCACTGGTCAAAGCCATGGCGGCGAAGTTTGGCCCGGAAAAAGGCAACAGCCGCTATCTGCATCGCTTGTTCCCTGATGGGCCGGCTAAACAGGCCACCAAAATCGCAGGGCTACCCAAGCCAGCCAAATGCCTTTAATTATCTGTGCGGACTGGTATTACATGGCAATCAGGCCATTATAAACCGCCACAAACGCCAGCCAGAACAGATACAGCACCAACCCCATGGTAATGATCATGGTGGTGTAATACAGCAGCTTCATCAAAAGCCGCACATCTGAGGTTACTTTCATTAGTGTCACTACGCTGCTTACTTATTGTTATTAAAGCACAAACGCCATCAATCAGCATTAATACCAACAGACGTGTGTAATGGACGGCTCGGACCGTAGGTCGGGATTTATCCCGACATCATATGTTTGTCGGGCTCGTCGACGATATGTTTCCCTGCAACGTCGACATACCGTCCATCCATGGACATCGCCGAAAAAATGTTCCTGACATTTCCGGCATACCGTCCATCCATGGACATAAAGTCCGGCCTATAGCCTTGTAAACCTCAACATTTCGCTGCTCAGACTATCTTTTCCAGACCACCCATATAAGGACGCAACACATCCGGTACTTCAATACTGCCATCTTCCTGCTGATAGTTTTCCAGTATCGCCACCAGTGTACGCCCAACCGCCAGGCCCGAGCCATTTAAGGTGTGCAGCAGCTCCGGCTTGTTGGTTTCCGGGTTACGGAAACGCGCCTGCATCCGGCGCGACTGGAAATCCAGCATATTAGAGCAGGAGGAAATTTCACGGTAGCAGTCCTGTGCCGGCAGCCACACTTCAAGATCATAGGTTTTACAGGCGCCAAAGCCCATATCTCCGGTGCACAGCAGCATTTTCCGATAGGGTAACCCCAACAAACGCAATACCTTTTCCGCATGTTCTGTGAGTTCTTCCAGTGCCTCAAAGGACTTTTGCGGGTGAACCAGTTGCACCAGTTCAACCTTGTCAAACTGATGCTGACGGATCAGCCCGCGGGTATCTCTGCCGTAAGAGCCCGCTTCGCTGCGAAAACAGGGCGTGTGGGCCGTAAGACGCACAGGCAGCGCATCGGCAGGGAATATTTCATCCCGGCCAATATTGGTCAGTGGCACCTCAGCGGTGGGGATCAGAGACAAGCCCTGCCCTTCTTCTGTGGCAGGACCGGTATGAAAAAGATCTTCACCGAACTTTGGCAACTGCCCGGTACCGGTGAGGCTGTCAGCATTGACCAGATAAGGCACATAGACTTCCTGATATTCATGCTCATTGGTATGCAAATCGAGCATAAACTGTGTCAGTGCACGGTGCAGACGGGCAATTTTGCCGCGCATCACCACAAAACGCGAGCCGCTGAGCTTTACCGCCGTCTCAAAATCCAGCCCTTTGCCCAGCTCAGCCGCCAGATCCACATGATCTTTCACCTCAAAACTAAACTGGCGGGGCTTACCCCAACGTTCGATTTCGACATTTTCCGATTCATCTTTTCCGGTTGGCACTGACTCATGGGGCAGGTTCGGCAGCGTCAGAGACAACTGGTTTATCTCGTCGAGTAACTGGCTCAGCTCAGCTTTGGCCGCATCCAGCTCATCACCTAACTGGCCCACTTCAGCCAGCAAGGGGGCGATATCTTCACCGGCCGCCTTAGCCTTGCCGATGTTTTTTGAGCGCACATTACGTTCATTCTGCAGATCCTGAGTACGTACCTGTAAGGCTTTGCGCTTTTCTTCCAGTTGCTGAAACTGCTGTATATCCAGCTCAAAGCCACGGCTTAGCAATCTTTCACGGGTTTGCTCAATGTCATTACGCAAATATTTAGGATCTAACATGCTCTGTGATTAACCTTTCATCATAATCAATTTAATGCCTAACCAGGCCGCCAGCAGGCAGGCAAACAGGTTCAACAGGATATTCATACCAGCCTTCAGCCAGGCCCCTTGCTGCATCAGCAACAGGGTATCCAGCGAGAAGGTGGAAAACGTGGTCAGGGCGCCAATAAAACCGATGCTTAAAAACGTACGCCAGGGGTGCCCGGCGACATATTCGCTCTCAATCAGCCCGTAAACGATGCCCAAAAGGCAGGAGCCCAGAATATTGACCGCTAGTGTACCAAAGGGGAAACCTTTGCCAAACCATTGCAACGCCATTTGGGAAATAAAATAACGCAGGCAGGCCCCCAGGGCGCCGCCAAGGGCTATAACCATATACAGCCCGAGACTACTTGTAGCGCTGAACATCGCTTTGCTGATCCTGTTGAGCTAAGTGCTCCAGTTTGGCGCGAATTTGCTTTTCCAGGCCCCGTTCACTGGGCTGATAGTAGCGTTTTTCCTGTATCTCTGGTGGCAAATAGACCTCTCCGGCGGCATAGGCACCCGGCTCATTGTGGGCATAGCGATACTGCTCACCAAAGCCCTGCTCTTTCATTAATTTAGTCGGCGCATTGCGTAAATGATGGGGTACCTCATAATCGGGTAAGTCCTTCGCATCAGCCTTGGCCTGACTAAAGGCCATATACACGGCATTGCTTTTGGCCGCGCAGGCACAATAAATCAGCGCCTGGGCAATCGCCCGTTCGCCTTCTGCCGGGCCCACTCTGTGATAAATATCCCAGCCGTTTAAACAGATCTGCAGCGCTCTGGGATCGGCATTGCCGATATCTTCTGAGGCAATGGCCAGCAGGCGTCTGGCAATCACCAGCGCATCGCAACCGCCCTCGAGCATTCTTGCATACCAGTACAGGGCGCCATCAGGGCTGGAGCCTCTGACGGACTTGTGCAAGGCCGAGAGCATGTCATAAAACTGATCGCCGCCTTTGTCAAAACTCATGACTTTGCCGCCAACCGCTTCTTTGATCGCCTCGGTGTTGATCTGCCCCTGCTGAGCAAAATCCGCCGCCAGCTCCAGGTAATTCAGCAATCTGCGTCCATCACCGCCTGACAATTCACATAACAGCGCTGCCGCCTCATCCTCCAACTGAATCTGGCTGAACTCTTCGCTAGCCAGGGCGCGTTGTAACATGGCGCTGAGGTCTTCACGGGTGAGCTTTTTCAGCACATACACACGGGCACGGGACAGCAGTGCACTGTTAAGCTCAAACGACGGGTTTTCGGTGGTGGCGCCGATAAAGATGACGGTGCCATCTTCAATATGAGGTAAAAATGCATCCTGCTGACTTTTATTAAAGCGATGCACCTCATCCACAAACAACAGGGTCTTTTTGCCCATTGAGGCCGCCTGATGGCGGGCACTCTCTATGGCCAGACGAATATCTTTGATCCCCGAGGTCACCGCGGAAATGCGCTCCACATGGGCATCCACATAGTGGGCGATCAGCTCCGCCAGGGTGGTTTTTCCGGTACCCGGCGGGCCCCACAGGATCATGGAATGGGCCTTGCCCTGCTCCAGCGCCGCACGCAGCGGTTTTCCCGGCCCCAGAATATGCTGCTGGCCCATATAATCATCAATATGAACAGGCCGCATTCTGGCGGCCAGTGGCACAAAGGGTTTCTGCTCACCAAAGTCAAAAGACTGGCTCATTCCCCGCACCTTCTAGCGCTGATCATCAAGCTCATAACCTTCCGGCAGGGTGAATTCGAACAATTCAGGAGCCAGTGCAATATTGCTGGCAATCTGGCTAAAGACCATTTGGGTGCGCTGCTGCTGGCGATCCTCAAAGGTCAGTTGCACCAGCACATCATCCTCAAAGGTAAGGCTTAAACTGGCAACCTGACTGTCTTCGGATTCACTTTTTATCACGAAACGATCAGGCTCTGGCTGGCTTATCTGAAAGGACTGCCAGTGATCGCTGTCTGGTTCAGCCAGCAGAATCAGCGGGTTGCCCTGCACAGCCAGGCTCTGCTCATAGGCAATCACCTGCTCCATAAAAGGATCGATATGCCAGACTGTGTCACCGTCGGCAATAAGCGTCGTTTCATCAGGTTCATAGAGTTGCCAGCGCATTTTGTTGGGTTGCTGCAACTGCAGTTTACCCGTTGCCGACTGCAGCAATTCTCCCTGCATATCCGTAACCTGCTGTTCAAAGCCGGCCTCAAAACTGTGCAGTTCACTTAGCCGGGCCTTTAATTCAGCGGCGCTGTTTTCTGTCTCAGAGGCCGCGGAAGGAAGCGACAATACCAGAGCACATACACACAGAAACTTTTTAATCATTCGTTTAACAACCAATTTTTTAAAACACCATTGTCGACATTGAAGCTGAGTACAGCCTGAACAGGAGATTTACCAACTCAACAGCGAGAATTCTCATGGAGGTGGCGGTGCCAGTACTTCGCGGTTGCCATTGTGCCCCTGGGCACTGACCACACCAGAATGTTCCATTTGCTCGACAATACGGGCCGCACGGTTATAACCGATGCGAAACTGGCGCTGTACGCTTGACACCGAGGCGCGACGATTCTGGGTCACAAAGGCTACCGCCTCATCATAAAGGGGGTCAGACTCATCATCCCCTTCCGCCTGCTCGCCGGGCAACATGATCTCACCACTGCCCTCGCCGGAGAGAATTTCATCGATATAATCGGGTTTGCCGCGTTTTTGCCAGTCGGCCACCACCGCATGCACTTCATGATCGTCAACAAAGGCACCGTGAACACGGGTCGGCACACCGCTGCCCGGAGGCAGATAAAGCATATCACCGGCTCCCAGCAAGGCTTCGGCACCCTGCTGGTCTAAAATGGTTCTCGAATCAATTTTCGATGACACCTGAAAGGCAATACGGGTAGGGATATTGGCCTTAATCAGACCGGTGATCACATCTACTGAAGGGCGCTGCGTGGCCAGGATCAGATGAATACCGGCGGCACGGGCTTTTTGCGCGATACGGGCAATCAGCTCTTCAACCTTTTTGCCTACGATCATCATCATATCGGCAAACTCATCCACCACCACCACGATACTCGGCAGTTTTTCCAGATCCGGTGCTTCAGGCTCCATGCTCTGTTCCGGCTTCCACAGCGGGTCTTTAATCGGTTCACCCCGCGCAATGGCATCAGCAATCTTGGCGTTATAGCCCTTAAGATTACGTACGCCTAAGGCCGACATCAGCCGATAGCGGCGCTCCATTTCTCCCACACACCAGCGCAGCGCATTGGCCGCCTCTTTCATATCGGTGACCACCTCAGCCAGCAGATGGGGAATGCCTTCATAAACCGACAATTCCAGCATCTTGGGGTCGATCATGATCAGGCGCACGTCTTCGGGGGTAGATTTGTACAGCAGACTGAGGATCATCACATTGACCCCCACCGACTTACCCGAACCTGTGGTACCGGCAACCAGCAAATGAGGCATACGGGCCAGATCCACCACTACGGGTTTACCGGAAATATCCGTGCCCAGCACCATGGTCAGATTAGAGCCGGACTTCTGGAAGGCATCACATTCGATGACCTCAGACAAACGCACCATTTCACGGTTTTTATTCGGTAATTCCAGGCCGATTACCGATTTTCCGGGGATCACTTCCACCACCCGTACAGAGATAGCCGATAAAGCCCGGGCCAGATCTTTGGACAAGCCGGATATCTTGCTGACCTTTACGCCAGGCGCCAGATCCAGCTCAAAACGGGTGATCACCGGCCCCGGATACACCCCCACCACTCTGGCTTCGATGCCAAAGTCCATCAGTTTGGCTTCCACCAGACGGGATACCGACTCCAGCTCTTCCTGAGTAATAGGGTTTTTAACCTTGTCGGGTCTGTCGAGCAACTCCACTGTGGGCATCTCCCCCACCGCTTCAGAGCCTTGGGTTTGTGGTTGTTCCTTAATATTTTTTGCCGGTGCTTTGGCCGCTTTTCTTTTTACAGCAGGCTCATTGTAAACCGGTTCACTGATAACAGATTCATCGGCAAAGCCTGATTCGAGCACAGGTTCACGCTTGGATTGAGTAAATGCAGCGAATGCAGGCTCTGTATTTGACGCCCCATTATGCTGAGGATTGTCGTCTTTTTGCCGTTTCAGCGGATTAAAACTGAGCCTTGGCAGGCCCGGCATATTGGCCCCCTGAACTTTTGCGGGCAGCCGCATCAGGCCATTTACTGCAGTTATAGTGCCGGCCCCTGTGGTATCGATAATTGCCAGCCAGGAAATCCCTGTCATCAGGGTAAAACCGGTACAGAAAAAGCACAGTAACAATAAGATGGTGCCGGCCAGATTAAAATATGGCAGCAGTCGGGAACTGATCACATCACCGACAAAACCGCCGGCTGAGAACACAAAGAGATCATCGAAATTAAGACTGGCCAGCCCGGTAGCACCCACCAGCAGCAGAATCACGCCAATTAGGCGCAGACCTATAGTCAGATAATCAATTTCGGAGAGTTGCTTGGTCTGCTGGAATAAAAACCAGCCGAATAACGCGGCCCCAAACGGAAAAAGGTAGGCGATATAGCCAAAGCTGTTGAGCAGGATATCGGAAAACCAGGCTCCGACGGGGCCTGCTGCATTTTCTACTTGTTCACGGAAGCCGGCCTGACTCCAGCTTGGATCAGCGGGGTCAAATGAAGCCAGAGCGAGCAACAGAAACAGGGCAAAGACACTGCTTACTATCATGCCCACTTCCATAATCCTTTGGGTACCGGAAAGTCGCGCCATAGAGGTTTTCGTAATCATTATTGTCAGACTGCAATCAGCCCTAAAAGATACCAGTCATGGGGGTAAAATCCTAGCGTTGAAAGTTCAACGTTACTTCAGGCTTATTTTAATGGTACTGGTATGTTTAACTTCTTCCATCACTACGTAGGTGCGGGACTCGCTCACACCTGGCAGCCTCAGTAAGGTGTCGCCCAGCAGTTTGCGGTAGCTGGACATATCCGCCACGCGAGCCTTGAGCAGAAAATCAAAATCCCCGGAAACCAGATGGCATTCCTGAATATCCTCATGCCTTTTCACTGCAGCAGAAAATTCTTCGAAGATATCTACCGAGGTCTTGGTTAATGTAATCTCCACAAACACCAGCATGGCTGCTCCGAGCTTGGTGGGATCGAGCCGGGCATAGTAACCAAGAATATAGCCTTGTTGCTCCAGACGCCGCACACGCTCAAGGCATGGTGTCGGGCTCAGGCCCACTCTGCGCGACAGCTCTACATTAGATATACGACCGTCTTTTTGCAGCTCTACAAGGATATTGCGGTCAATACGATCGAGATGTTTAGGTGTTTTTACCAGCATATATTCATCTGACGAACCGATTTATAGCAGCACTATATCCTGATTCTGAATTATATTCAGTACAACCTGCTGAAAAACTTACCCTATACTTCGCCTTTACAAAATTGTTACCAAGGTGAGATAAAGCATGTTGATCGGTGTACCCAAAGAAATAAAAAACCATGAATATCGCATTGGCCTGACCCCGGCCGCCGTTAAAGAATTTGTCACCCATGGTCATCAGGTGATTGTAGAAAATAACGGTGGCGCCGCCATTGGTTTTACCAATGAGCAATACGTTGCCGCTGGCGCCAGCATTATCGATACGCCGGAAGAGATCTTCGCCAAAGCTGACATGATCGTAAAGGTCAAAGAGCCTCAGCCCCATGAGTGCAAGATGCTCAGAAAAGGCCAGACCCTGTACACCTTTTTACACCTGGCACCGGATCCTACTCAGACCGAATTACTGGTCGCCTCAGGTGCAACCTGTATCGCCTATGAAACTGTAACCGATAACCGCAACGGCCTGCCTCTGCTGGCGCCAATGAGCGAAGTAGCCGGACGTATGTCAGTGCAGGCCGGTGCTCATTATCTGGAAAAAGCCCATGGCGGCAGCGGCACCCTGCTAGGTGGTGTGCCCGGTGTAGCCCCTGGTAAAGTGTTGGTGATTGGTGGCGGCGTGGTCGGTACCAATGCAGCAAAAATGGCCTTAGGCCTTGGCGCCGATGTGACCATTCTGGATCGTTCCCTGCCCCGTTTGCGTGAACTGGATGATATTTTCAATGGCCAGGTGAAAACCGTATTCTCTACCGTAGATGCTATAGAACATTATTCTGCGCACGCTGATTTGGTGGTTGGCGCGGTACTGATCCCCGGGGCTGCAGCGCCTAAACTGCTGACCCGCGAGCATATCCGCAATATGAAAGAAGGTTCTGTGGTAGTGGATGTGGCCATTGACCAGGGCGGTTGTTTTGAAACTTCCAAAGCCACAACCCATCAGGACCCTGTATATACCATTGATGGTGTGGTGCATTACTGCGTGGCTAACATGCCAGGCGGTGTGGCCAGAACCTCAACCATGGCGCTGAATAACGCCACTCTGCCCTTCGGTCTGGCGCTGGCCAATAAAGGCCCGAAAAAAGCCATGCTGGAAGACCAACACTTACTCAATGGTCTGAATGTGCACGAAGGGAAAGTGACCTACAAAGCGGTTGTCGATGCCTTAGGTGAAAAACTGGGGCTGACATACGAAGACCCCCACACCGCGTTAAATGGCTGAATTAGCCTGTAAAAAAAAGCGCCCGAGGGCGCTTTTTTTTGTTTTAGTCGAGACTGGTTTGCTTGGTACCTTCACCACCTGAAACCGGTGAAAAATGCGCGACGCGCACTTTCCATTTACCACTTTCTTTGACATAGACCTCGGTGACCCGGGTCAGATAGTTTGATGTCAGCGCCATGCCCTCAGGCTGGTACGCACCTTCTGAATAGTACATCGCCACGGCTGACTTCCCCTCCTCCAGGGTAATCACATGGATATGTTTTGGGGTAAGCCCAAAGCGTTCGAACTTCTGCACCGGCGATGACGCAGGAACGGATTGCATTAATCCACCACTCGACCAGAACTCCATGGAGCCCTTCGCTGAGGTTGGGTCTGCAGGAGACTGCATATTCGCTTTGGTGTAAGCGTTATTTTTCTCGATGGTCATTTGCACTTCTGCGGCGGTATCTGCCAGCACAGCTGCAGACAAGCAACACAAAGCGGCAGCCAGATAAGAGATCTTTTTCATTTTTTTCTTAAACAGGTTGAGTGGAGCATCAACTATAGTATGCGCCCTACACCTCATTAGACTATTAACTGCTAAAAGAGAGACTGGCTAGACGATTTGTATAAAACAAAAAAGGGCCCGACTGGGCCTTCAAGATGTGTACTCTTTCTGTAGCGCGCTGCTATCCATGAAACTGAGCATATCACTAAAAGAAGAGAGAAAATGTGACTGCTCAGTACATAAACCAGAATGCAAAAAATAAAAAGCGCCTACTCCGTAGACGCTTTGCTTAATTCAAGGGATCATCTGGCTGAAAAAACGTATAACGACCTTAGTATTCCCACCAGCCTTGCTGCCACCAGGTCAGAAATTCATTGAAGTCGATATGACCGTCTGCGTTTTCATCAATCAGATCAAAGGCTTCCTGCACCGCTTTAACCTTGGTTTTAGGTGACAATACGGTTAACAGCTCGATAAACTCACCGAGATCGATCATGCCGTTGTTATCGCTGTCAAAAAAATCAAACTCCTTGCGGACTTCTGCAACCTGACTGTCTGTTAATGCCTTGTCTGACATTTTTCTCTCCCTGTGTGTTGGTACTTCAACACAGAATATTGGATGGTGTAATGAGGCCAGTTTACTGGATTTTGACTGACCTCAACAAGGGTTTGCTAATTTTTTAACTTCGACTTTTTTGCGGCTTTCGCCGCCAGTGCGCGGGCGCGTTTTTCTTCAGCCTTCTGTCGACGGCGTTTTTCCATGGCCTCTCTGGCTTCGGAGCCTACATGCTCTTCATTGCGCTGGCGGGCCAGGGTTACCTGCTTTTCACGCTCACGGAAGCGGGCAATCTGTTCTTCACTGTGGGTGCCATAACAACGGGGGCAGCTAACACCGCGCTCATACTGCTCACTGTGTTTATCTTCTTCTGTGATCGGCAATCGACAGGCATAGCACTGATCATAACCGCTGCGCTCCAAATCGTGATTCACCGCCACGCGATTATCAAATACAAAACAGTCCCCTTCCCATAAACTGTTTTCTTTTGGCATCTCTTCAAGATATTTAAGAATACCGCCTTCTAAGTGGTAAACCTCATCAAAGCCCTGCTCTTTTAAGTAGGCGGTGGATTTTTCACAGCGAATACCGCCGGTGCAGAACATGGCCACTTTCTTGTGTCTGGCCGGGTCCAGCTGTTCTTTCACATACTGAGGAAACTCACGGAAAGAATCGGTTTTCGGATTGACCGCATTTTTAAAGGTGCCGATTTCAATCTCATAGTCATTGCGGGTATCGATTAACAATACTTCAGGATCGCTGATTAAATCATTCCACTCGCGGGGCTGAACATAGGTACCCACGGTCTGGCGCGGATCGATGCCCTCAACGCCCATGGTTACGATCTCTTTTTTCAGCTTAACCTTAGTACGGTGAAAAGGCTGTTCGGCATCGACTGATTCTTTGTAACTGATTGGGTTCAGGCGCGGATCCTGATTCAGCCAGGCCAACAGAGTATCAATGGCTTCACGGCTGCCGGAAACGGTACCGTTTATGCCTTCATGGGCCAGTAACAGCGTACCTTTAATGCCCTGCTCTTCCATTAACTGATGCAGGGGCTGGCGAATGGATTGATAATTATCCAGGGTAGCGAACTTATACAGCGCGCAAACAATAACTTCAGACATCTTTTTTCCTTAAGCGAACCGGAACAGATACCCAAGTGACCTCAATTTGTCAGTTTCAGAGCCACTGGGCGCTTTCAATGCAAGGCACACTGGAGAAGGAATGTCGTCTACCTTTCGAACCAGTGTAACACAGCAGTGGAAGTGCCCAGTGGCTCCCGGAGGGCGGGGCTAAAAGCGTTTTATGCTGCGTTAGATGTTGTTGATTTAGGCCCACTAAACCTGTCAACACCTGCCTTGCCTAAAACGCTTTTACCTCCCGCTGAAATCGACAAATTGAGGTCATTTGGGTATTTTACCGGAGCTTGAGACCAACAGGCAGTGCGTAATCAGCAGACTGCCAAACCGGCGCGCATTCTATAACAACAACGAATAATTTTCGAATTCCCCTGGCAAATTTGCCATTAAAGACAACTTCCTTTACGGTAACTCAATAAATATAAAACAAGCAGCGAACAACACTGAAAAGGACTTCATTATGAAATTTCCTCTGCGTGCCGCAATCCTTGCAGCAATCTTATCCTTCCATGCCAATGCCGATCTGAGCCAGGATTTTGCACAGGCATTTCAGGCCTATCAGCAATCACTGCAAAATGGTTCACGGGATGACATCATCAGTGCTGCCAACCAGGCCTTTGCGTTGGGCGGTGAACTGTACGGTGCAAAGCATACTAATACTGCGGCTTTGGCGCACAATTATGGGCTGGCACTGCGAGAAACTGACGCCTTTTCGGCCGTTAAGCTGTTTGAAATGGCAATTGAGATTTACGAGCAGCATTATGGTGTGAAAGCCGTTGAGCTGTTAGATCCACTGATTGAGATCAGCCGCCTGCAAAGCAACAGAAAAGGCGCATTGGCGATACTCCGTCGGGCCGCGAACCTGGCTGATGACAAACCCGCTGCGCAAGCCGGACAAATTAAACTGATTGTCGGCCAGGAGTATCTGGAACAGCAATCACGGCATGCCTCATTACTTGAAGAGGCGCATCAGGTACTCAGCGAAGCGCTGGAGCCTGATGATACCTTATTGATAGAAAGTAAGGTTTATCTGGCAAAGTATCACATCGCCAGAAAAGACTATAAGGATGCAGTAACCCTGTTAAATCAGAATATGGCTGCCTTTTCCGGACTGGAAAAGACTCACCCTTATGAGATTCTGACCCGCAGTTTTCTGATTCACGCTTATGAAAGTCTGGGGCAAAGTGAACAGGCCACAGAACATTGCCAACAAATTGGTGCCATGCAACCCTGGGAAGATACTCAGGAGCAGGTTCCGCTGTTTCGCCTGATGCCTGATTACCCTTATAACGCCGCTGCTACGGGTAAAACCGGCACGGTGGTGCTGAACATCAAAGTGGATAAGGAAGGCTTTGTAAGAGACCCCGAAGTAACGGCACAGGTAGGGCCGTCTTCTTTTGTACAGGCCATTAAAGACGCCCTGAAAAAGTGGCGCTATGCGCCCAAATTTGAAAACGGTAAACCGGTAGAAGCCGAAACCGAAGTCAGTTTCCGGTTTTATATGCGAGGTTAAGCATCAAATTTGCTCTGGCTTTAGCTTTACAGCCAAATCCTTAAGCCTCTGACAGTAAAAACCACAATGGCCATGGTTAAAACCAGGCCTGTAAGGGCAAAGAGTAAATAGACGAACCTTTTAAATCTGACTGAAAGCTTGCTGAAAAATCTTTCATCCGGGGAAGGTTTGTCAGGGACATCAGGAAAGGCAACAAGAAACCAATACAGCGCCCCTGACCACAGCAGAGAAATGCCAGCGGGGATCAAATACTGGTCCATCGCCCAGAAACAGCTTTTGCAGAGAAAACCATACAAAAACACCGCCAGTGAGATCCCGCCAATGATTAAAGCTAAGGGCTTTAACCACTGAAATTTATTTGAGAATACCTTTAGCCTATCTATCATCGCTGCCTTTAACCCAGCGATAGAGGGGATTGCAGCTACCAGTGGGATGGCCGTAAGAATAACTGACTTACCAAAATCCATTTGCTCCAGTTCACCCAAAGCATAGAAAAACAAAATTACAGAGACGGTAAAAATACTCCATATTGACCAGAAAACCTTTTTCTTCCTCATGATTTTAATCCCTTAAAAACCTGGAGCCCCGCTACCAGCCGCACAAAAACCCACAGTATTATGACGCTGCTGTAAAATGTCACCCCTATTGTGTTTGACGTAGATTATTTTGGGGGAAATTCTCCCCCGATAATGCGAAATCCTATCTCTTATCGAAGGTAGACCAGGAAGCTTAGGTAGTCATAGTCATCATATAATTCTGATTGATACCAGTTCTCGGATCTGGAAGCCTCGGTATATTCTCTTAAGTAATCGTCATAAGAAGATGAACCATAGGCAGACAGTAAGAATTGAATAGAATTTATCTCACCTGACTCAATTCGTGACTTATAAACTTGAGGTAGATCCAGATCAGGTATTTTTCCTTTTGGAGGGGCTACAATTAACCAACTCAGTCTACCGTTGTTAGAATCCACCACTCCAATATCAAGTCTGAATGTATTAACTTTTTCATTAAATACAGTGAAATCAAACATTGTATCGCCCTGACCAGCAACAGCATCACTAAAGGAGCTAAAACTCTCAGCCAGCCCCTGATCAGGAAACATTGGGGTATAAGCCTCAGCCTCTCCGTTATCCGGAACCGTACGGTAACTGAATGTTGCCATACTGAAATCAAGGCCATCTACAACTCCTGATTCCACCGCAAGATATCTGACAACATTAAACTCCGACAATGCCGGGAAAATAAAAAGGTTGTCGGGATTGGCGAGATTCTGGGTAGTATGGTACCACTGCCCTTTTCTCTTATCCCATGAAACGCTGTACCAATTTCCAGCGAATTCAGTAGCATCCGGCACGGCTAAGTTAACCTCAACCGGCACTCCTTCTGCGGTAAAATCTTCCGGTTTGAGCACAAAGCGCGACTCCCCACCTATTGTCAGTTGACCGGCAATGGCATGCGCCGCAGCGTCTGATTTCAGCATCACATCTATGGTGTCATCATTATCACACACCTGAACCATCATCTCGGCAGAAGGAGATAGGAAACTGGATTGGAAGCTGGAGTAGAACTGATAATCAGGATAACTGGCATCTAACTCGCCCAACTCTAGTCTGATATCACGGCAGTTACAGCCAACTTTATTCTGAGAATCTGTAAAACTGAATACGCCGAGATCAATTGGCCCGGTATCTAATTTTGAAGTGATCTCTGTAACCGGCTTACCACTTCCGTTTGCTTCTCCAATAACAGTTACGTGAGCAGCACCCGCAGGCCATTCGGCTTCGAGTTTGCCTTGTGAATCCGTTGCAAGGGAAGCGATTATTTCTCCTTCCTCATCGTGCACTAATACGTCAACGCCCGGATAAGGACTTTCGATATCACAATAGTTTGATTTGACTGTATCCAGGCTAAACATTCCCTGAGCTGCAGGCGGCGTATTGCCACCATCTGCCGGGGGGCTATTTGATTTGGTATCACCACTTCCGCCACCACAGGCGCTCAAAAAAAGCAGACTCCCTATCCCAAATATCCGAAGCTTACTATCCATAATCCATTTCCTTTATAAGTTACCCGGCCTTCCAACATACTTGCAATTCAGAGAGCAGAGATAGCCTGACTAAATGAACTATTTTGAAGATTGCCGGCATAGGAGAACCGAACTCATTCTCTACGTAACTATGCCCCAGCGCCGGGAGCAGTGCAATTCTCTGTTGCTGAAAATGTTCAGCTTTTCAATGTACTTAGGCTAAAACTGGTATCTGTGCTATGGCAAAAAAATCTCTGCCAGCATACAGCGCACGCTGCCGCCGCCGATTTGTTCTATGGTGGGAATGGCAAAGGGTAACAGTTTACCGTGGCGGCTTAGCTGATCTTTTTGCTGTCGGGTAAAACCGTCAAAGGCAGATTGTGACATCAGGATCAATGGCTCGCCGCGGGTGGTTTTCATCTGCAGAATATTGCCGCAGAACTGGCCTAACTGGGTTTCGCTGATGCTGATAACCTCATGATGCTGCTTTAAGGCGCTGATCACCTTTTCACGCTGGGACTTTACAATCACCTCATCGCAAATGACCGCAAAGCCCTCACCGACCGACATCATCACATTGGTATGGTACACCGGCTCACCGGTAGAAAGCCTGGTATCAAACGCCTGAAGCTGATACTCACGGGCGCTTGCACAGGCTTCGAGTAACCGGGTATGGCAGCGCAGTGAACGGGCCGCGTAAAGGCGCTTGTGTTGATGGTCAAATACCATCACACCGGTACCTTCAAGGTACTCGCCGCTTTGAGCCTGTGCGCGCCAGTCTTGAAGATGATTTACCGTGAAGCCCTGCCGCTGCAAAAAAGCGCGTAATTGTTGCGGCTGCACTTCCCGTCTGCGATTTTCTGTGGCCATGGGGTACACCGCGAGCGTGCCATCGGCAGCGGTGGTAAACCAGTTATTAGGGAACACCGCATCAGGCATGGTTTTTGCCCCGTTCTGCTCTGGCTCAAAAACCAGCACCTGTACACCGGCTTGACTGAGTTTTGCCACCATCTGCTTAAACTCTACCATGGCCTGCTGGCGTATTTGCTCAGATGAGAGCGCAAGACGTTGCTGAAAACCATTATCTGCGCCGGTCTCGCTATTAAAGCTAAAATCCTTAGGCGGCACCATCACCAGTGCAGAGGTACATTGGCTCATGTTGTGTTCCTGCTCTGGCCTTATCAGTGATTTACAGGGATACGATCAAAAAGCCGGTAGAAATTGTCTGTGGTGATTTTTGCCAATTCTGCCAGCGGCATCTGCTTCAGATCGGCAATATACCGGGCCACATCTTTGACATAAGCCGGTTGATTTTGTTTGCCACGGTGCGGCACCGGTGCCAGCCAGGGGGAATCGGTTTCAATCAACAGGCGCTCCAGTGGCAGCTGTCTGACCACTTCTTTAAGCTCTTCGGCGGCTCTAAAAGTGACAATGCCGGAGATGGAGATATAAAAGTCCATGACCATGGCCTGTTCTGCCATCTCCAGGCTTTCGGTAAAGCAGTGCAGCACGCCTTTGGTATGGGGCGCCTTGTGCTCTTTTAACAACTCAATAGTGTCTTCGCGGGCGTCGCGGGTATGAATAATCAGCGGCTTGTGTAACTCATTGGCCACTTTGATATGGTCGATAAAAGACTGTTTTTGTACATCGCGCGTCTCTGCGCTGTAGTAGTAATCCAGCCCTGTTTCACCTATGGCCACCACTTCAGGGCGACTGGCTTTTTGCAGCAATTCTTCATAACTGCAGGCATCTTCCTGGTGTAGCGGATGTACCCCGCAGGACACTGATACATCCTTAAAGTCTTTTACCGCCTCTTGCATGCTGTCATAGTCTTTGACCGATACGCTGACACACAGAAAATGCTCAACACCGGCGGCTCTGGCCTGCTCCAGGGTCTGGGCCAGTTGTTCAGGGGTTTGTTCCAGGCGATCAAGATGGCAATGAGAATCTACAAACACGACTTCAGTTCCTCAATTGGGTTAAGGATTGCAATACAGTATTCAGCAACAGCGCCTTATTCAGGCCCGGATTGCTGACCTGGGTTTTGGCTTTGGTGCACTGTGTACAAAGGTGCCAGAGTCTATCATCCCGGGGCTGTTGTTTTAACCGTTGCAGCAGGTCAAACTGTAGCCAGCCTAATAATCTGTCGGCCTGCTCCTGCCAGGCGTTGGCCAGCTCCAGCGCATCTTTTTTCCCTTCAATTACCTCAGCCAGTTGTTGTTTAAAACCGGCATAATCCGGCCCGTCACTGTCTTCTAACAGGGCTTTAAGCTGCAACGGTGAACTGCCATACATGGCCAGTAACTCCGGCTCGGCTGTAAGTTGCTGTGCCTGCAACCAACTCTGTGTTTGGGCACTATCCGGTTTTGGCAGGCGGATTTTTTTCACAGCGGCTGAGTATGGTTGCCAGCAAACGCTCAGGTTTGTTGCTGGTAAGCAGTAAATAAGTGCCCTGCCCCGGCTCTTCCAGGGTTTTTAATAAGGCATTAGAAGCAGACTCAGTCATGGTGTGGGCCTGGTGAATAATCAGTACCTTGGCCCCGGAGAGCTGCGCCATGCCGCTGAGTTTGGTACCGGCCTGGCGAATGTCATCCACGCCAATCTGTTTATCACTCTGAATCTGATAAAAATCCGGGTGGGAAGCAGCGTTAAAAAGCTTACAGGACTGGCACTGACCACAGCGCTGTGCCTGTGCCTGCTGGCATAACAGATACCCGGCCAGTTCCTGCGCCAGCTCTTGCTTACCTAACCCCTGTGGGCCCAGCAATAGCAAGCCATGATGTAGCTGCCCGGCGCGGATGCGTTCGCCAAGCTGTTGAAACAGGGATTCAAACCAGGGGTAAATCATGACAAAAAGGCATCCAGGGTTTGTTTGATCTGCTGATGAACCTGTTCCATCGGCTGCATGGCGTCGATCACCTTAATGCTGGTATCCGCAGCGGCCAGTTGCAGGTATTTGTCGCGGGTACGCTGAAAAAAGGCCAGGCCCGACTGTTCGATACGGTCCAGCTCGCCGCGCCCCCGTGCCCGCTCAAGGCCAATGGCCGGATCCACATCCAGATACAGGGTCAGATCCGGGGTGAAACCTTTTAAACTGATGGCGCGCAGGTTTTCAATCAGGCTGTCATCAATCTGCCTGCCACCGCCCTGATAAGCGCGGGAGGAGAGATCATGGCGATCGCCGAGCACCCATTTGTTCTGGCTTAGTGCCGGGCGGATCACATTTTCCAGCAATTGCACTCTGGCCGCATACATCAGTAACAATTCGGCCTCGATGGTGACGGTTTCCTGCCACTGTTGTTTCACGCAGTCGCGGATGGCTTCCGCCATGGGCGTACCGCCGGGTTCACGGGTACATACCAGTTGATGTCCGGCAGCTTCGATGCAGGATTTTACCAGTGCTACTGCAGAGCTTTTACCGGCCCCTTCGAGACCTTCAATTACAATAAATTTACCGGGCATATTCTTAATTCACCACAGAGGCACAGAGAACACAGAGGGGGTTATGGCACATAGCTTATCAATCCCCTTTCTCTGCTGTGTAATACTTTATTGTTTACCAACAACACCAATACTCAACTTCAACAATGTTTGTCATGCCCGAGGTAGTTATCGGGCATCCAGAGACCTTTTATTTAACTCAATTCACCGCAGTGGCACTGGATTCCCGCTATCCGGGAATGACTAACTCTATATCCTTAGACATGCTGCCGTTTGTCAGAGATCCTGAAACAAGTTCAGGATGACGAGGGCGGCGTCAGAGCAGAGACATTATCAGACCTCTGTGTTCTCCGTGTCTCTGTGGTAAAAAGCATCTTTTACTTTTGATTAAGCTGGTATTCTCTCACTGCCTTGTTGTGATCGGCAAGGTTAGTGGAAAACACATGGCTACCATCGTTGCGGGAAACAAAATACAGCTCGTCGCTGTCTATGGGGTTCACCGCCGCCATCACCGACGCTGCGCTGGGCATGGCTATGGGTGTTGGTGGCAGACCTTTAATCACATAGGTATTGTAGGCCGTCGCTTCGCGCAGATCTTTGCGGCGAATATTGCCGTCAAAGGCCTCACCCATCCCGTAAATAACTGTAGGGTCAGTCTGCAGGCGCATACCTTTACGCAACCTGTTTACAAACACTGCGGCTATGCGGCTGCGCTCTTCTGCAAGGCCGGTCTCTTTCTCGATGATCGAGGCCATAATCAGCGCCTCGTAAGCACTGGCATAGGGCAAGTCGGTATTGCCAGTTAACCAGGCCTGCTGCAAAAACTGCTGCATGCGCTTATAGGCCTGGCGCACAATCTCTCTGGCATCGGTGCCGTTGGCGAAATGGTAGGTATCCGGCATCAGCCAGCCTTCCAGGCTACCACCTTGCGGATCCAGTTGCCGGATAAAGTCTTCAGTTAATCCGCTGCTATCCAGTTTCGGATGGTTCCTGAGCTGCGCCAGCCAGTCCCGCCAGCGGAAGCCTTCCACCAGTTGTATGGAAAAGAGCTTTTCTTTGCCCGCAACCAGCATATTCAGCAACTGCAATATACTCATACCGGGTTCGATTTCATAAGTACCGGCCTTAACCCGGGCCAGCTCCGGTCTGAGTTTTACCAGCACTCTGGGGGCAAAGCGGCTGGAGATCATATCGTTTGCACGCAGGTAATGCAGCAGATGGTTAACATGCTGGCCGCGCTTGAGAGTGAACTCGGTCGGCTCAGTCAGATTCAGTGGCTGACTGACCTGCTGCATCAAGGTCCGGTAACCCCAGGCCATAGCTAACAGTGCCAGCACTACTAACAGTAAAAACCACTTAAATTTATTCAAAGTATCTCCCTGGCAAGTTGCCTTATTTTATCGATAGCAAACTCTGCTTGCCCAAAGCGTTTAACCGGCACAATGCCCATCAGACTGTTACAGATAAAGACAGCTTGTGCCTGGGTCAATGCCGTGGGCGGCGCCTGCACTTGTATCACAGGGCAGCCGCGCCCTTCAAAATGCTCAAGAACCCGCTGGCGCATTACTCCGGCAACACCGGCATGATGAAGATCCGGCGTATACCAGAGGCCATTGGTTTGCCAGAACAGGTTCGCTGCCGAACACTCGACCATCATGTTCTGGGTATCGCAAACCAGCATATCTTCTGGCCCCTGCTCTGGTGCATGCAACTTTACCAGCACCTGCTCCAGACGGTTAAGATGCTTAATACCAGCCAACTTAGGCTGCCGGGCCAGCTGAATCTCGCTTATTCCCAGCTCAACGCCCTGCTCCTGCCACTGTTGATAATGCTCAGGCATCGGGTGAAGGGTTAATATCCAAAGGGGTTGTTGCGTTTTAGGAGTCTGGTAACCGCGGCCACCCTGACCCCGACTGATCAGCAGTTTAAGCACAGCATTTTGTGCCTCGTCCGCCAAACCGTTAATTGCATCCTGCACTTTGTCCCAGCTATCAAAATCAATGCCAAGTATCTGCAGGCCTTTTATCAGGCGCTGATAATGCAATGGCCAGTGCTCAGGCTTGCCGTCAGCCACTTTTATGGTGGTAAAGATGCCATCACCATATTGCACTGCCCTGTCGGCGGCACTCAGGCTGTTTTGTGGCTGGCCGTTAATCAATATTCTGGTCATAACCTGATGTTATTATTGCGAATTTTTATCATTAAACATCTAAACATAACCCTATACCCGGTAGTCCAATAAATTGGACCCTACATTGATCGCCGTACACCTGTAGGTCGGAATTTATTCCGACAAATATAAACGTTATCTGCTCTGTCGGCTGAAGCCTGACCTACATTGATCGCCGTACACCTGTAGGTCGGAATTTATTCCGACAAATATAAACGTTATCTGCTCTGTCGGCTGAAGCCTGACCTACATTGATCGCCGTACACCTGTAGGTCGGAATTTATTCCGACAAATATAGGCGTTCTCTGCTCTGTCGGGCTGAAGCCCGACCTACAACCGTCCTTTTGAATCAGGCCTCCTGCCTTAATCAAAGCCCAGCTTCGGCATCCATGCCTACGCGCTGGCTACTGAAAATGCTACGCATTTTCCGGGCACAGCCAGCCACTGGATATCGCCGGAGATCTGTTCCCGACAACTCCGGCATACCGTCCATCCCAGGACATCGCCGGAGATCTGTTCCCGACAACTCCGGCATACCGTCCATCCCTGGACATAAAAAAGCCTGTAAGAAGTTGAACTCTACAGGCTTTGTTTTATTTTACCAGTTAGGATTTGGCGTCTGCTCAGATCTTTTTAAACAGCAGCGAACCATTAGTGCCGCCAAAGCCGAAGGAGTTGCACAAGGCATATTCCATCTGCACATCACGGGCAGTGTGAGGCACAAAATCCAAATCGCATCCTTCGTCAGGATTATCCAGATTGATAGTCGGCGGTACTTTCTGATCAACCAGCGCCAGAGCGGTAAAAATCGCTTCAACGGCACCGGCAGCGCCGAGTAAGTGGCCGGTCATGGATTTAGTGGAACTGACCAATACCTTGTGCGCTGAACCGGCAAATACCCGCTTCACAGCCCTGGCTTCGGCCACATCCCCTGCTGGAGTCGAGGTGCCGTGAGCATTGATATAACCCACCTGTTCGGCATTGACGCCGGCATCTTTAAGGGCGTTATCCATAGAGCGTGCAGCGCCATCACCATCTTCCGGTGGCGAGGTCATATGATACGCATCACCACTCATACCAAAACCGACCAGTTCGGCATAAATTTTTGCACCGCGGGCCTTGGCCTGCTCATATTCCTCCAGCATCACCACACCGGCACCATCACCCATAACAAAGCCATCTCTGTCTTTGTCCCAGGGACGACTGGCGGCCTGTGGATCGTCATTGCGGGAAGACAGCGCCCGGGCTGCAGCAAAACCGCCCAAACCTAACGGCGTAATCGCCGCTTCGGCACCACCGGCCAGCATGGCATCGGCATCACCATAGGCAATGGTTCTGGCTGCCACACCAATATTGTGTACACCTGTGGTACAGGCGGTCACTATATTAAGGTTCGGGCCTTTCAGCCCTTCCATGATCGACAAGAAGCCGGAAATCATATTGGTGATAGTGGATGGTACGAAGAAAGGAGACATTTTACGCGGGCCTGAGGCCAGCAGCTTTGAATGGTTTTCTTCAATCAGTCCTAAGCCGCCGATGCCAGAGCCGACAGCAACACCGACACGTTCTGCATTGGCTTCTTTGATCTCCAGACCGGAGTCTTTCAGCGCCTGCATACCTGCGGCGATGCCGTACTGAATAAAAAGATCCATCTTCCGACTTTCTTTTTTCGACATGTACTGCTCAACATCGAAGCCCTTTATTACACCGGCAAAGCGGGTGGAAAACTGGCTGACATCAAAAGTTTCAAGGTTACCAATGCCGCTTTTACCGGCAAGCAAGGCATCCCAGGTAGTGCTGACATCCAGCCCTAAAGGTGAAAGCATGCCAAGACCTGTTACAACAACACGACGTTTGGACACGATGGCCTCCGAGAGGAAAATGTATTACCAGACACAATGAGCATAGAATGGTTCGCAAAAAAGTCTGAGGGTGGAGCTAAAAAAATATCGACTGAAATTTGCCGCCCTGATTCAGCAGCCAACTTTGGCTTCGGGCGCCCTGAACTGTTCATATGCTGAGCTGGATGGTGGGATGGAAAAACGGCTCAGAGTGAGCCGTTTTCTGGTTATTTTTACGCGTCTTTGTGAGCGTTAATGTAGTCAATGGCTGACTGAACAGTAGTGATCTTCTCGGCTTCTTCATCCGGGATCTCTGTGTCGAATTCTTCTTCCAGCGCCATTACCAACTCTACTGTATCCAGAGAATCAGCGCCCAGGTCGTCGACGAAAGAGGCTTCAGATTTTACTTCTTCTTCTTTAACGCCCAGTTGCTCAACGATAATTTTGATTACGCGTTCTTCGATGTTACTCATAGTTCTAGTTTTCCCTTAAAAGTGACGCTAGATGTAAATTTGGCAGTAGTGTATTTTGCAAGTTAAGGCCTTGCAAGCTACAGCGTAAAGTTTTTTTCTGGTCAAACCACAATCTAGCACAAAAAATATTCATTAACAGGCCTTTATCAGGCCATCAACATACCACCATTAACATGGATGGTCTCACCGGTGATATAAGCAGCACCCTCTGACACCAAAAAGGCCACCGTGGCGGCAATCTCTTCGGGGTTGCCTAAACGATTAGCCGGGATATCTTTAAAAATGGCTTCTTTTTGCTCATCGGTCAGTGACTGGGTCATATCGGTATCAATAAAGCCCGGTGCCACCGTATTCACTGTAACACCACGGGAAGCTACTTCACGGGCCAGTGACTTGGAAAAACCAATCACACCGGCTTTGGCCGCCGCATAGTTGGCTTGCCCCGGGTTACCTGAGCTACCCACCACAGAGCCTATATTGACGATTCTGCCCTGGCGTTTTTTCATCATGCCACGTAATACGGCTTTTGACATGCGAAATATCGAGGTCAGGTTGGTATCCATAATACTCTGCCATTCGTCGTCTTTCATGCGCATTAACAGATTATCGCGGGTGATACCGGCATTATTTACCAATATATCCGGGTCTCCAAACTCGCTTTTTATCTGCGCCAGGCAGGCTTCGATCTGTTCAGGCTCGGTCACATTGAGTGCCATGCCTTTACCCTTTTCACCCAGATAATCAGAGATTTTCTGTGCGCCGGATTCGGAGGTGGCGGTACCAATAACGGTGGCGCCCTGCGCCGCCAGCTGCTCGGCGATGGCTTTGCCTATGCCACGACTGGCGCCCGTTACCAGCGCAACTTTACCTTGTAAGTCAGACATTTATTCACCTTTTCCTGTTAGTATCTGAATCCCCTGAGGCGTATTAACCGCATCACAATTCAGACTCTTATCAATGCGTTTTGCCAGCCCGGTGAGTACCTTGCCCGGACCCATTTCATAAAGCTGTGAAACCCCTTCGCCGGCCATTTTCTGCATACTTTCAGTCCAGCGTACCGGGTTGAACAACTGGCGAACCAGCGCATCTTTAATCTGCTCTGGTTGCTGCTCTGCTTTTACATCTACATTATTGATCACCGGTATGACAGGTGCATTAAAGGTCAGCTTTTGCAGTTCCACCGCCAGCTTTTCGGCGGCAGGTTTCATCAGCGCACAATGAGAGGGTACGCTCACCGGTAAGGGCAATGCCCGTTTGGCCCCGGCGGTTTTACAGGCATCCATAGCCCGCTCAACGGCAGCTTTGTGCCCGGCAATCACCACCTGGCCCGGGCTGTTGTAATTTACTGCTGAAACCACCTCATCACCGGCAGCCTCTGCGCAGGCCTGCTCAACCTTGTCATCATCCAGACCAATAATCGCTGCCATGGCGCCGGTGCCAGCAGGCACCGCCTGCTGCATAAACTCGCCCCGTAAGGCGGTAAGTTTAATGCCATCGGCAAAATCCATCACTCCGGCACACACCAGCGCCGAATACTCTCCTAAGCTGTGGCCTGCGAGTAAATCCGGTTTTTCTGCACCCTGCGCCTGAGCCACCCGCCAGACAGCAACACTGGCTGCCAGCAGCGCTGGCTGGGTGCGCTGAGTCTGATTTAAGTCTGCCTCTGGCCCCTGTTGTACCAGTTGCCAGAGATCATAGCCCAGTACATCACTGGCCTCACTAAAGGTCTGTTCAACCAGAGGATACTCTGCTGCCAGCTCGGCCAGCATCCCCAGAGCCTGAGAGCCCTGACCGGGGAAAATAAACGCGGTTTTTGACATAGATTCTCTCCATTTAAATTTTTAAACCACAGAGACGCATAGGCTATGGTTGTAGGTCGGAATTTATTCCGACAAGGGCTGTAACCTTATTCATTGCTGTCGGGATAAATCCCGACCTACAACATGCTCGCTATCTTCAACATTGCCCTTTATCCTGAACGTCACCAGTCATCCTGAACTTGATTCAGGATCTTTCCAACGGCAGCACCGTGGCTAAATCTTTATTACAGCACCGTCTGTAAAAGATTCCGGCTAACAACATGCCGGAATGACGATCAATGTTTATCTCTGTGGAGAATTATTTTTAGTAACGCACTAATGCCGAAGCCCAGGCAAAGCCGCCGCCAAAGGCTTCCAGAAGTAAATTATGACCACGCTGGATGCGACCATCGCGAATTGCCGTATCCAGGGCGGTGGGTACCGTCGCTGCAGAGGTATTACCATAATCCTGCAGGGTCAGCACCACTCTGTCCATGGGCATTTCCAGCTTCCTGGCGGTGGCTTTAATAATGCGGAAATTAGCCTGATGAGGTACCAGCCAGTCTAAATCTGACTTTTGCATATCGTTAGCGGCCAGTGTTTGTTCCACCACCTCGCTGAGCTTAGTGACAGCCACTTTAAACACTTCATTGCCTTTCATCACGCCCCAGTTATCGTGTACCGATTGCTCGTTGCCACGCTCCGGGTTACCCACATACAGCAGATCATTGTACGAGCCTGCAGCATGAATATGGGTAGAGAGAATACCCGGCTCTTCACTGGCTTCAATCAGCGTAGCCCCTGCCCCATCTCCAAACAGGATTACCATGGTGCGATCCTCAGGCGAGACTAACCGGCTCAGACAATCTGTACCCACTACCAGTATGCGTTTGCACATGCCGGATTTAATATACTGATCGGCCACACTCAGAGCGTAACAATAACCGGCGCAGGCGGCACCTACATCAAAGGCAGGAATACCATCCAGTTGCAGAATTTTCTGAATATCACAGGCGGCGCTTGGCAGTGCTTTATTGTGGCTGGTTGTGGCACAGACAATCATATCGATACTACGCGGGTCGATACCGGCCGCTTCAATCGCCTTTTGTGAAGCTTCGGCCCCCATAGTTGCGGCCGTTTCGTGATCGCCGATAATACGTCTTTCTTTGATACCGGTGCGGTCGGTAATCCACTCGTCGTTGGTATCGACCATCTGCTCCAGATCGGCGTTGGTGCGCACCTGGCTGGGATAATAACTACCGGTGCCAATAATTCTCGAATACATGGTTCAGGGCCTTTCCATTAGAAGGGTTTCTATTTTATGTTTGATTTTTGTCGGAACCTGCCTGTCGACCTCGTGCATGGCCTCTTTAATGGCATAGAGTAATGCTTCGCTGGAGGCATTACCGTGGCTCTTCACAACAATTCCGCGCAATCCTATCAGACTCGCGCCATTGTACTGGTCGGGGTTCACCCTGGCGTAGATTTTTCGCAGGATTGGCAGCGCCAGTCTTGCCATCATGCGGGTCAGTAAATTTTTACCTGAGACCCGCTTAACTTCGTTCAGAATCAGTTTACCCAGTCCCTCACAGGCTTTTAAAGCGATATTGCCCACAAAGCCATCGGTCACGACGACATCGGCCTTGCCGGTAAAAATATCATTACCTTCCACATAACCGATATAATTAATGCCCGGCACTGAAGAGAGGATCTGCGCCGTATGCTTGACCTGATCATTACCTTTTATCTGTTCTTCACCCACATTTAACAGCCCGACCCTGGGTTTGCTGATCCCTTCAACTTCTTCTGCCATCACCGAGCCCATCACCGCATACTGAAACAGAATTTCTGAGTCGCAGTTCACATTGGCACCCAGATCAAGCAAATACACCTTTTGTCTGCCTGATGTCGGCAAAGAGGAAATCAAAGCGGGTCTGTCGATGCCCGGCAAAGTCTTGAGCACATAATAGGCCATGGTCAGCAATGCACCGGTATTGCCGGCACTGACACAGGCATCAGCCCTGCCCTGTTCCACCAGTTCAAGCACCCGGCGCATGGATGAGTCCTGTTTATTGCGCAGCGCGCTACTGGGCCGTTCATCCATTTCAACCTTTTGTTCGGTATGCAGGATCTCTAAGCGTTTTTCGGGAAGATCAGAATAGCTTTCTAAACCATGGCGGATGATGTCACTGTCGCCACAGAGAATAAGATGAAGATGTGAATATTCTTTCACCGCAAGGACTGCGGCTTCGATAGTAACGGGGGGGCCGTTATCCCCCCCCATCATATCTAACGCGATGGTTAGATGTGTCAAAGTCAGCTCGCTTAGTTTGCGATGACTTTTTTGCCTTTGTAGTAACCGTCATCTGTTACGTGATGACGACGATGCGTCTCACCTGACGTGGAATCTACAGACAAGGTTTCCGCTGTTAAGGCATCATGCGAACGACGCATGCCACGCTTTGAACGGGTTTTACGATTCTTTTGTACCGCCATTACCTACTCCTGATCTCGCTTAAGTTCTTTCAACACCGCAAAGGGGTTTGGACGCTCAGCGGCCGGTTCAATTACTCCAAAACTCATTTCGTCGCCACCCCGTTTGCAGTCTTTTTCTGCGTGAAAAGCCACAATGGGCAGGGCCAAAATCAGTTCATCTTCTAGAAGCTGGAGTAAATTGATTTCTCCATGTTCATCAACTTCAACCGGCTCGTAAGCCTCCGGTAACTCATCGATGTCTTGCCCGTCCTTTACAGGACTATAGCAGAATGACACCTCCAAGTGATGAGCGAAAGGTTCATTACACCTTTCACAGATAAGCGACACCTGCGTTTCTAATCGACCTTCAAAAAAAGCCAGTTCCTGTGCGTCTTTACTGAAACTAACTTCTACTTCTATGTCGTGTTCCGCGGTTGCCACCGCCTGTTGCAACCTGGTCATATCACTAGCCTTGAACACCCCGATATACTCGGCGCGTTTCATGGCATTTCTGATCGGATCAAGCTGCTTGGGCAGTTTCACTTTCTGCATAGGGCGCGCATAATATAGCCTGAAGGGGGTGGAGTCAAAGAAAATATACAGTCTGTGATGGGTTAGCTGGCTGCTCTGCGAAGAGATTGTTGCTAAGATTAGGCCAGCTTAAAACATCCTTACGGACTCATCGGTGAAAGATCTTGTTCTGGCCTCCACCTCTGTATACCGAAAAGCCTGCCTGGAAAAGTTAGGCCTGCCTTTTATCTGTGACTCTCCCCATTGCGACGAAACGCCCCATGGCAATGAGTCTGCCGAACAGCTGGTCATCAGGCTGGCGAAGAAAAAAGCCCACAGTATTGCGCACGCACATCCCGATGCTCTGATCATCGGCTCAGACCAGGTGGCCTGTGTTGACGATGAAATCATCGGCAAGCCCCTGGATCACGACACGGCCATAGAACAGCTCAATGCAGCCAGCGGCAAGACCGTGCGTTTTTATACCGGTTTATGTCTGTATGACAGTCACGATCAGACCTGTCAACTGGAAGTGGAAACCTTTGATGTGGTGTTTCGCAAACTGAGCCAGCAGCAAATAGAAGGCTATCTGCGTAAAGAGCAGCCTTATTATTGTGCCGGCAGCTTTAAAAGCGAAGGGCTGGGTATCTGCCTGTTCGAACGACTGGAAGGACGGGACCCTAATACCCTGATAGGTCTGCCCCTGATTCTGCTCAGCGAAATGCTGCGTAATAAAGGTATCGATGCGTTGGTGTAATCCGACAGATAACCTGTACCTCTGTCATCCTGATGAAAATCAGAACCTTTTACCAACAACCGTACTGTTAACGATTGCTCCTCAACCGGCTGATATAGATTGCGTAGCAAGTCAGCACCTTTATAAAAACAACAAGAATAACTACAGAAGCAAAGAAAAGGCACTGGATTCCCGCCAACTGTGCGCGGGAATGACAGTCGGTCATGTCCGAATGCCGTTGTCGGGCATCCAGCGACCTTTGCTTTTGTTAAATTTACCGCAGAGCCGCAGTGGGCCCGGAGATTTAAATCTGTAACCTTGATTAATTCCGCGTGCTCAGCGGCTCTAAGGTGGAAAACCTTTTAAAGCCTCTGTGCTCTCTGTGCCTATGTGGTAAATATTTCTTCTAGGGTGGTTGGTGTTTTCGGATTCGGCTGTCGGACTAAAGTCCGACCTACAATATAAACTCAGCAATTTCAGCCAGTGAGTCTACTATGGCTTTGGGTTTGTGTTGGCGCAGGCGGGCTGCTTCGTGCACACCGAAGCTGACGCCGATGCGATCCATCCCCAACTGTTCGGCCATATGCAGGTCATAACAGGTATCCCCTATCATCAGCGCTTCATGGGGCTGAACCGCCAATTCGGCCAGAATCTGTTCAAGCATATCGGGATCGGGCTTGGATCGGGTCTCATCGCCACAGCGTGAAGCACTGAAAAAATGCCCGGTCCCGGTTTGCTGCCAGACCCGGTTTAATCCCCTGCGGGCCTTACCTGTGGCCACCGCCATCAACAGCTGACGCTGTCTGATCTGTTCCAGCAATTCAATGGCTCCGCCAAACATCGGTGTTGGTGTTGGGTCATTTTCTACATACTCCTGGCGATAGAGTTCAAACAACTCTTCTGCCTGCGCGGATGGCAGCTCACCAAACAGTCGGAGCATGGCCGGGCGCAGACTGATACCGATAATATCTCTGACCGCGGCTTCCTGAGGCACAGGTAATCCGGCCCGCCGGGCTGATGTCTGCATCGCAGAGACAATCCGCCCGCATGAGTCCATTAAGGTGCCGTCCCAATCAAAAATAACCAACTTATACATACGGCTTAAACTTCCTGACGTAAGGCATCCAGCGCCTTTTTTAATGACGGTTCCAACGGTGCCTGCAACTTCAGGGTCTCACCGGTTCTGGGATGCAGAAAACTGATACTGCCGGCATGCAGGAACAGGCGTCTGAGTCCCAATTTGCGCATTCTGTTATCAAAATCTTCATCGCCATATTTGCTGTCACAGGCAATCGGATGACCGGCATGCTGACAATGCACACGAATCTGATGAGTACGGCCAGTCACCGGAAAGGCTTCAACTAAGGTTGCCCCACTGAAATGCTCCAGCACCCGAAAACGGGTTTCAGAGGCCTTACCTTCAGATTCCACCGACACCATGCGCTCGCCGGATTTAAGGGTGTTTTTATTCAGCGGAGCCTTAACCTTGTGCCTGCTGTCAGGCCAGTTACCCACCACCAGAGCCTGGTAGCGCTTGTCTACCTGTTTTTCGCGTAACTGCTCATGCAGGGCTTTTAAGCAGGAGCGGCGTTTGGCTACCAATAAACAGCCTGACGTATCCCGATCCAGGCGATGTACCAGCTCCAGAAACTTATCCTGCGGCCGCAACGCCCGCAATGCTTCTATCACCCCAAAACTTAGTCCGCTACCGCCATGTACCGCCATACCCGATGGTTTGTTGATAGCAATCAGTAAATCATCTTCATATAAAATGCAGTCTTCCAGCGCCGACACTTTATCCAGTTTGGCAGACGGGCCTTCATTTTTTTCCGCCGTTTTAACCGGCGGGATACGCACCTGATCATTCGCCTGTAATTTGTAGTCGGGCTTGATACGTTTTTTATTTACCCGCACTTCGCCTTTGCGCAAAATACGATAAATCAGACTCTTAGGTACCCCTTTGAGCTGAGTGCGCAAAAAATTATCAATTCTTTGCCCTTCCAGCTCCGGATCCACAGAGATAAATTGAACTTTTGGTGATATAGATTCTGTCATAGGGCCACTATTCTACTGAAATCCGGGGCAGGTTACGACGCTTTTTGCGCCGATTTTTCAGCCTGTTAACCTTAATACAGGCTGTTATTGCAGGGTACTGTCACCATGCCCCCTTACTGCCGGGCTTAAAAATATCGGCATTTGCAGGTCAAACTACTGAAATTACAGCCATTAGCCTTACTTTTTATTAACTTGCCTGAGGTACTCAAAGCGTGCGATAATCGCCGGGCTTTTGGTCGTGAAAAAGGCCATCTCTGCCAGATTGCAGATGGGGTTCTGTACGCAACAGCGATAACACGCGTAAAGAATGAGCGAAACAGGTCGGCTGCGAAGAGTGTAATAGTTCGTTTAAGCCAGACAAAACAGAACCTAAGCAGAATACCCTGGAAACCCTGCAACATGAAGGAACCCGGGTAAATAACCAAATTATTATTACCAGATTGCTATCGAAGCACAGCATAAGACCAGTTTAGACACCTGCCCGGCCATACATGCCTGGCAAGTATTAAAGATTAAACAAGTAGAGAATTTGCTCAGGCTAGAGCCACCTGCCAGTCGGGAGACTGCCCCTAAACACTAGATTGGTGGTGTACTGTTCGCCGATAGTGATCGATACCTATCGAGTCACAATATGAAAAGAATGTTAATCAACGCAACCCAGCAAGAAGAGTTGCGTGTTGCCCTGGTAGACGGGCAAAAAATGTATGACCTGGACATTGAAAGCCCCGGTCATGAGCAAAAAAAGTCTAACATCTACAAAGGCAAAATCACCCGGGTTGAACCCAGCCTGGAAGCGGCTTTTGTCGATTATGGTGCCGAGCGGCACGGCTTCCTTCCCTTAAAAGAAATCGCCCGTACCTATTTCCCCAAAGGCTACAACTTTGAAGGCCGTCCGCAGATAAAAGACGCCATCAAGGAAGGCCAGGAAGTGATCGTACAGATTGATAAAGAAGAGCGCGGCCAGAAAGGTGCCGCCCTGACCACCTTTATCAGCCTGGCTGGCAGCTACCTGGTATTGATGCCCAATAATCCACGGGCTGGTGGCATTTCACGTCGTATCGAAGGCGACGAACGCACTGAACTGAAACAGGCACTGAATAAGCTTAACCTGCCTGACGGTATGGGACTGATCGTACGTACTGCCGGTGTCGGTAAATCCTTCGAAGAACTGGAGTGGGATTTAAGCGTACTGCTGACCCACTGGAAAGCCATCACCGAGGCTTCAGAGTCGCGCCCTGCCCCTTTCCTGATCCATCAGGAAAGCAACGTGATTATCCGTGCTATCCGTGACTATCTGCGCCGTGATATCGGTGAGATCCTGATCGATGATGAGAAAATCTTCGAACTGGCCAAACAACATATTGAACTGGTACGCCCGGATTTTTCCAGTCGCGTAAAACGCTATCAGGGTGATGTGCCCCTGTTCAGCCACTACCAGATTGAAAGTCAGATTGAATCGGCATTTCAGCGTGATGTACGCCTGCCCTCAGGCGGCTCTATCGTTATTGACCAGACTGAAGCCCTGACCTCAATTGACATCAACTCATCGCGTTCCACTAAAGGCGGTGATATCGAAGAAACGGCTCTGAATACCAATCTCGAAGCGGCCGATGAAATTGCCCGGCAATTACGTATTCGCGATCTCGGTGGCCTGTTTGTTATCGACTTTATCGACATGGGTCCGGTACGCCATCAGCGTGAAGTTGAAAAGCGCCTGACAGATGCCGTACGTCCCGACAGAGCACGGGTTCAGTTAGGCAGAATTTCCCGCTTCGGTTTGCTGGAAATGTCTCGTCAACGCCTGCGTCCATCACTGGGTGAGTCGGCCCAGCATGTGTGCCCTCGCTGTGACGGCCATGGCACCGTACGCGGTACCGAATCACTGGCGCTGTCAGTACTGCGCCTGATGGAAGAAGAAGCCATTAAAGACAACACCGGGCAGATTGAAGCCCAGGTGCCGGTCAGTGTGGCCACCTACCTGCTGAATGAAAAGCGTCGTTCTGTAGCCGACCTGGAAAAACGTCACAAGGTCAGCCTGCTGATTATTCCGAATCCGAATCTGGAGACACCCCATTTCAGGGTATCTCGTCACAGAAGCGATGATCAGATACAGGATGTCAGCTATAACGTTGAGCTGGATGAAGTTAAAACCACTGATGCCGATCGCCCGACCAGCTCTCAGCCAGCCCGTGAAGAGCCGGTGCTGAAAACCCTGATTGCTCCGCCTAAGGCGCCACCGGCCGCCAAACCCGCCGCTGCCGCGGCCACCACTGAAAGTAAACCTCAGGGCCCCTCATTGCTGGCACGATTTGGCAAATGGTTTGGCGACCTGCTTAAAGAAGAGCCCGCCGAGGTCAAAACAGCCCGCGACGGCAACAAAGATAAAGATGCTCAGCGCAATCAGCGTGGTAGCAGAACCAGTAACCGTCGCGGTGAAGGTCGGCGTAGCAAGCCTCAGGATGGCAAGCCTCAGTCTGAGCGTCAGCAGGAACGCAAGCCAGCTACACGCAAACCGCGCAGAGACAGTGCTGAGAATGCCGATACACAAAAGAAACAAACAAGATCGCAACCCAAGCAGGAACAAGCCACTCAGGCTAAACAGGAGCAGCCGGTTCAGGCTAAGCAGGAGCCAACCGAAGGCAAGGATACGCAGAAGCAGCAACTGGCAGAACGTCGCAAGCGTCGCGATAAGAGACGCAGCGTAAGGGTTCAGGACAGAGAAGAGATTACCAATATAGAGCAGAATGCCACTGAAACAGCAGAAGCCGCTCAGGGCAGCTCTGCAACAGAGGCAAAAACACAGAGCAGGAAACCGGCTCAACCTTCACAGCCTGAAACGCCTGAGGCGGATCAAAGTGCTGCGGATAATAATGCTGACACAGAAAGTCAGGTAACGACGACTGACGAAAAAGCCACTGATGATAAAGCCAGTGACACAGGTCGCAATCGCAGCCGTCGCTCGCCCCGTCATATCCGCGCAGCGGGTCAGAAACGCCGTAAAGATCAGGCGGACGAACAGCAGGCTGACACTCAGGATAAGGAAGTTCAGGACGCTGCCGGACAGCCTGAGGCTGAACAAGCTGCCAGTGAAAGTCAGCCACAGCCGCATAAGGATGTACCACCGGTTGATAACACTTCAGCAGCGGTAGAAGCAAAAAGTGCTCAGGCCGGTAAAATTGTAGGGGCTGACAACACCGACAAAGGTGAAGAGGCTGTACAAGCCGAACAACCTGTAAAAGCACAGCCGGAGCAAGCAGCTGAACAAACTGAAGCCAGGGATGATAGCAGTACCGCTGTCGCTGAGAGCAAAGACAGTGATGCAGATAAAGCCCCGGCAGAAAAACCTGCTGTGACAGAGTCTGCCAGTAAGGCTGATGCACCTGCAACGGCTGAAAAAGCGAAACAGCAAGACGCTGATAAGTCAGAGTCTGCAGAAGCTGAAGCGCCTAAAGCTGAAAAGCCCAAGAGAGCGCCCCGCAAGCCTCGTCGTAAGACGCCTGAGCAGGTAGAGATCGCGCTTGAACACACAGATGACAAGGCTGAAGAAAAGGTCGCGGCTGAGCCAGAGCAAGCCGCTGAAGCAGCAGAGCCTGTGAAGACTGAAAAAGTATCTGAACAGACAGATGCTCCGGAACAGCCTGAAGAGGTTACTAAAGCGCAGGCAACTGCAGACACGGCTCCGGAAGCTGAACCTGAAGCCAAACCTGAGCCTGAAGTCAAAGCTGAGTCTGAGAGCAAAGCCGGGGCAAAAGCAGATAACACGCCCGCCAAGGTGAGCTCAGAAAAGCCGGTGAAAAAAGCCAGCTTTATGTCTCACCCCATGGCCAAGCCCTCGAGTCTGAGCGAAGAGTTCAGCGAGATCTCTATCTCAGCGATCGACAATGAACAGCGCCAGGCACTGAAAAAATCGGGTAAAACTGCCAGCCAGTCGAGTCTGAGCAATCAGGCCAATGCGCCTGCCGGCAAGCCCTCCAGTCTGGGCCAGTAAAGTAGCTGTGTAAGCTGCCCTGTAAACGGGCAGTATCAAAAAAGCCGCTGATTTCAGCGGCTTTCTTATATCTGGCCCTGACGCCCGATCTCAGGTATCGGCTACCACCATATGGGCGGCCGTAGCCTCAATCACTTCAACATGTAAGTAGTGGCAATCGAGCTGGTACTGACGATTCGCATCGCGCACTGCACGCTGTAGCAATTCCAGTGCGTTATTTTTGCGCTCGGGCATGACCAGCAGTTCAATCCGCAGGCTCTGCTCCTGCATCACCGAGTCCGGTGAATAATGTTGCTGCTCCTTATTACCGTCTTCTGACCAGAATCCCTGCCCCTGACTGATAAACACGCCGCCAAAACACTCGGTTAAGTGCCGGCCAAGATAGCCGCCAGCCTTTTCAAGTTCTGAAGACGTTGAGCCGAGCAAGGCAATAATCTTTACCCGCTGGCTCTGTTGCCTTGGTATAAAACTTTTCATATCAGGACTCGCTACGGTAAATCAGAAACACAACGGCTACCACAACGGCAACGGCGGCATAAAGCACCCCATCAGCAGGCAGACGATAAAACAGATCCAGCATTCCAGGCAGATGATCTTCACGCAGGCCTTCACTTTCACTCAACATCGCCAGTGAAATATCCAGTATTGCCAGGCCACCAATAAAGGCCAGCAACGCCTGCACCAGTTTGCCCTGTTTCATCCGCCGCTCCTGAAAACGCCTTGATATGCGCTCCCTGAGTAATCCGGCCCAGCCCATTACATTGTCAAATTGGCCCGTGGTATTCCAGGCTTCATGAATGCTGCTGACCATAGTACGCCTGCTTCCCTGCACACCATAAAGTGCCTGCCCATGCTGAAGACGCACATAATCGAGATGATCGAGCTTATTCTCAACCTGACGTAATAACCTGTTCTTAGCCCGTGAAATTCCCCGGCGGGCTACATAATTTTCTAACTGACTGAGATCTTCGTTCAGTTGCTGCAGATACAAAGACAGGATCACAGAATAGAACTGGCACAGGCTCATAGCCCTGACAAGATTGCGCTGCTCATGCTCCGAGTCACAATCAATCAGCAGGCTGTTACCCGACCCCACATAAAGTGAAAACTGTTTATTCTGTACTATCCTGTCTTCCTGGGCATCGGCCCAGGCCATCCAGTTTGCGTAGTCTTCGCTGTTGCTGTTTACCAGGGCAATGCGCGCCACCCACAGAGCGTCGCGATTTAACAGCTGCTGCCGGGCGATATCACGGTACACCACAAACTCAGCAATACTGCGCCAGCGCCAGGACAGCGGCGTACTTTTAGCCAGTTTCCCTGCCAAAGGTTGCATGACCTCATCTACTACCCTTGAAACCAGATTATTGGTCAGCGCACTAAGGTCTCTGTCCAGAGCCGTTGAAGGCATTGCGCTCACTTCCCACTGAGCAAAAAGTATCGCTATGGTGTCATCGTAAAGATGCACCTGAAAATCCAGCAATCTGGCACCGTTACTCACCTGACTGACGGATTGCAACAAATCGTCAGTCGGAACAACAAAGGCTATGGGCTGAAAAAAGCCGGGAATGGCATCATGATTCAGCGATCCATAGCCAAAAGGCCAGTCTGGTGCCTGCACTGTAAAGCCATCGTTAGGCAACATAGCGGCCAGTTCGGCGCGAACCTGCTCCAGCTCAGCGTCAGCCAGTCGTTCACTGCGAAGATTAATCGGGGTGCGAAAAGGCGCAATGCTGATAAGGCGTGTGGGGGTTATCTGGCTTTGTTCGCTTGACACTCTCAGGTTCCGTTTAGCGGTTATATCAGAATCATACCGTTAAAGGTGCTTGTGCGCCAAAACAGGATATAAGTAATCAGCTTCACATAAGCTATTTCTGCGCCGCCTGCCCCCGGCCGTCTCCGTACTTCAATGTTTTTCGTTGTTCACGGCTGAGTACTGTCACCGGCGCCACCGGTTCGCCGGCTTGAGTAAACAATGGTGATCGTTTATATCGGCCACTTATACGGGCAGAAATAATCATTCCGATAAAGCGCAGTATTGTTCCCATCAATCCAGTCTGTTCTGGCTTTGGTGTACCGGTGGCCGAGGCCACATTGACTTTGGCAATTTTGTTGCCGAAATCCTGTTCTATGCGGGACGCATCAAGAGATGAATGGATCAGACCAATAAATGAGAGCTTGGGATTGCTCAGGGTGTTGCCCAATGGGGTATTGCAGCAGCTGGAATACCAGCGAAACAAGCCCTTCTCGCTCAGCCGCATTATCGCAAGATGCTCCGCTCCCTGCGTAAATTTTATGCGAGGCTGGGCCACCTGTAGAATTTCAGTACCGCCATGGGCATCCAGCACCTTATCAGCACGCTCCAGATATCTGGCGAACGCCTGACAATCAGCGCAATAACAAATCACTCGACTACTGAGTCCTTTATCCTCTATATGCCCCTGCAATTTGCCGCACTGACATTGAATTTTGTGCATCCTGTTGATCCGCTGTTAAAGGTGGTGACAGACACCAACTTTACCACTTTGCGGCTTTATGTGAACACACGGCCTGCCAATGCTGGCCAAACCAACCCATGGCGACAACCATTAATCAACGAATAACACTCCATCTTTTTCCGGATTAATGGTTCGATTGCCTTGGCTTTGAAAAACGGCTTTGTTAGGCTGAAAGAAAAGCAGTGTTTGCTGTATGCCCCACTCAGTCCGTATTCCCATCAATAACACCTATGCCAAAGGCGGCTATTGCGCCCGTGTCCATATTGGCCACCATCAGCACCCGGTCAATCTGGTGCTGGATACAGGCAGCAGCACCCTGGCAGTGCATAATGGCAGCTACAAACCCGAACATGACACTACATTACAGCCCACATCCCTGGCTCAGGATGTGATCTATGGTAAAGGGGGCTGGTACGGACCTGTAGTTACAACCCGGGTGCGCATGGGGCTGCCGGGTCACAGCGCGGCCTTAAATAAGGTTAAGGTTGCTGTCACATGCAAAGAGCAGGCACAAAGCTTTGTGGATGCCGACGGCATTCTGGGCCTGGCCTACAGCGGCCTGAATCCGGCCTATGATCTTGAGCAATATCTGCAGGCAAATCAGGTTTCACCTGCGCACAGCTATCCATTTTTGATGAATGCGGCGCAACAGGACAAATCGGTCCATCAATACCGGCAATTTCTTCATCAGTATCCGCGCCGACAGCTCACCCCATATTTTACCCAACTGGAAGAGCAAGGGGTGGTCGCCAATCAGTTTGCCCTGTTGACCCACAGATCCAGTATTTACCAGACCGATTCGTGCTGCCCTCTGGCAAAACTGGCCGCCCATCATCTTAATCAGGGGCTGTTTGTGCTTGGCAAACCAAAACTGCATCTGGATCTGTACCGTGAGCCCTTTCGCTCCATCAAAGTGCTGGATGACAAATACTACAATGTGGAGCTGCTTGGCCTGCAATTAGGCGAAGGGCAATCACTCGAGGCACCACGCCTGCAAAGCAATGAACAACCGGGGTACCGCACCAATGCCATCATCGACAGCGGATCGACTCTGGTGGTGCTGCCGCAGGCCTTATTCCAGGCCCTGATGGAACAGTTTTATGCCATCAATCCGGATTTTCAGGCGCTGCTGGCGCCCTTTCAAACTTTCAGTGGCGAAGAAGCGGGCATTCCCCTCGCTAAGCTAAACCTCAGTGACTGGCCGCCCCTGCATCTGGATTTCACCGGTGAACAAGGCATGCCTGTGCGCCTGACCTTAAAGCCAGAGACCTACTGGCAAGCCCATGCGCCCAAATCCAATCAGGCCTATTTTAAAATAACCACCGTGCCCGACTGGCCGAATCAGAGCATTCTTGGCCTGCCGCTGTTAAATAATTACTATTGCCTGTTCGATCGCAGCACCGGAGGCACCGGAACCATACGCTTTGCCACCAAGCGGGACTTCTCGGGTCATCTTCTTGGCCATCTAAGCAAGGAATTCAGTCATTTAAAACCGGACAATTAATCCTGGACATGGGCTTTTGCATTCGTACAGTAACCGCCAACAACAAAAAGGAAACACTCACCTGATGGAAACCAACACAAAAACCGGCAGCATTGTCTGTGTCGGCATCGGCATGACCCTGGGCTCCCATATCGCCCCCTTGTGCCGCAGTTATATCGAACAGGCCGACGTGGTATTTTGCGGCGTGTCTAACGCCATTGTCGAGCTTTGGGTCAAGGAGATGAACCCTAACGTACACAGCCTGCAAATCTACTATCAGGAAGGCAAAGACAGGCGCGTTACCTACCGCGAGATGGTGGAAGCCATGATGGCGGAAGTGCGCGCCGGTAAAAACGTGGTTGGTGCCTTCTACGGCCACCCCGGTGTATTTGCCTGGGCGCCCCATAAGGTGATTGAAACCGCCAGAAGCGAAGGTTTTGAGGCCCATATGGAGCCGGGCATTTCCGCTGAAGATTGTCTGTTTGCCGATTTGGGCATCGACCCGGGCAAAAGCGGCTGTCAACATTTCGAGGCCAGCCAGTTTATGTTCTACCAGCGCCGGGTCGACCCTTCAGCGTACCTGATCCTCTGGCAGGTAGGCATCGCCGGTGATCGCTCCGCCGCGCGCTTTACCACTGATAATGCCTATCGTCAGGTATTGCTGGAATTACTGCTGGAAATCTACCCGGCCGATCACCAGGTAGCCCTGTACGAAGCCCCTACCCTGCCTATCGACCCTACCCGCATAGACTGGATCCCGCTAAAGGATTTCGCCAGGGTGGAGGTAAACCAGCATACCACTATGGCTATTCCACCCAGTGTAAAAATGACAAAAAATCAGGCGGTACTTGAGCGGCTGGCAGAGCTGGATTAAGCACTGATGAACGAAAAGAAAACACTAAGGTGGCACATATCGTTATTCAAAGGCTGCTGGATGCCCGATAACAGCACTCGGGCATGACAGAAACTGTCGTTCCCGCGGTTTTTGGCGGGAACCCAGCGCCTTGTTATACCAGAACGCTGAGGGATCAGCGCAGAGCCCGGACCATGTGGTAAAACCTGATAACAGGGACGTACCTCAATAATAACCGGGGCAGAAGTACAGGGAAGCACCTTTGCCCGTTTAAAAGGAAATAATATGTCTGATTTAATCAAACAACTGTAAATCATTGGCCAAAATGCACAATAGCATGGAATTCAGCACTGCAAGGCTCTGTTGCCGCCCGCTTACTCAGGCAGATAAGGCGCATTATTGCGCACTCTACTCCAACCCCAGGGTAATGCGTAAGATCACCCGGCCATTTACAGGGCAGCAAGCGGAGGCCCATTTTAATAATGCACTGTCTAAAACCGGCGAACGGCCCTTTAGTCGCCTGTGCTGGGTCATTGAAGAAAGGGCGACCGGCGCTTTTGTTGGCATCCAGGGGCTTGTCTGGCAAGAGCCAGACACGACCGAAGCCGAGATTGGCATTATGTTGCTGCCCAAGTCTAACGGTAAGGGTTATCCCGTGGAAGGCATGGGCGCGCTGGTAGATTATGGCTTTAATCATCTGGGGCTGGAGCGGATCCATGCTCAGTTTAATGCCACCCAATTGGCGACAGAGAAGTTTGTAAAACGCCTGGGCTTTACCGTCTATAGCAGCATAGAAGAAACGCCTTTTGGCCCGGCCAAATCCTGCGATATTCTGCGCAAAAACTGGATACCGAAACAGGCTGTTGACACAACGGCGTAATTTGCACAAGGCAACCTAGTTGCCAACGAGCCTGGTTCGACCAACAAAACCGTTAACAAACCTGACCTATAGTGCTAGATTAACCGGCGTGGAAAGCGACCATCGGCAATCCACCCACCTTCAATAAAAATAAAAGGAATAATTATGTCTGCTATTCAATTATTAGAAAAAATCGGTGCTGACGCAAATAGAAGACGTCATTTCCATAAACAAAAGAGTGGCCTTGAAAAAATTAAAGAACTAATCTCAGAACTGAGCGAAAAAAAGATAGTATGCATGCTTGTTCCCGCAGAGGAAGATGAGGAAGAGGAAAAAGATGACAACAAGAAAGATAAGGACAAAAAAATAGCAGCATAAAATTGAAAACATTAATTGTAACCATTGCTCTCATCATCTTCGCAACTAACAGCTTGGCACAGGAAGATTATGAGAGCCTACTTATTAAAGCTGACAAGATTAGAAGTTCTTCCCCTTCCGATCTGAGCAAGATTTTAAAACATATAGATCCACTTAAGCTGACACCTAAACAACTTGAGTTATTCGAGTATTTAAGTGCTTACGAAATTTCATACTCCGGTGATTTAGTAGAGGGGGTAAAAAGATATAATATTATATCTTCTAAGTATTCAGCATCTGACAGTGATATTAAGTACAGAGCGATCTTATCGTCTGTTAATAACTATGCATTGATGCATGAGTGGGTTAGTGGACTGAAGTCACTAGAACATCTTCTGGGTCAATTAGATAAAATCAGGGAAACTGAAATTGTTGAACAGTCGCTTATCTCAGCATCTATACTGTACAACCAACTAGGACAACATGATTTAGCGCTAAAATATTCTGAAACGCTTCTAAGCAGAAATCCAAGCAAGAGAAGCTCGTGTTTTGCTAATGGACAAAAAATTGAAGCACTAGTAAAGTCAGAAGAAGGAACGATAGGAACTAACGAGTTCGAAGATGCAATAAAAGAATGCGAAGAACAAGGCGAAAAATTAATATCAGGAATTATAAAATCCTATTGGGTCTCATTTTTAATCGATTCAAACAAGTTAGAAGAAGCACACACTCTGGCTTTGGCATCACTAGAACAAATAAAAAAGACAAATTACCCACCGGCAATATATGATTTTTATGCACTACTCTGCAAAACAGAATACTCACTTAGAAGAAGTGAGTCAGCGATAGAAAGTTGCCTTCAAGCTTCCCAAAATGAAGAAGGTACTTACCTACCCCCAAAGATCGAAGCATTTCATATTCTTTCGAAAATATTTTCTGAAACAGGTTCCTATGAAAAATCTCTGGAGTACTACAAAAAATACGCAGAAGCGGACAAAACCTATCTTGACGAAGTTAAAGTCAAACAGTTAGCTATCCAGCAAGCTAAACACGACGCTATAGAGAAGGCCAATCAGATTGCCTTACTGGACAAAGAAAATACTCTGCTTAAAACTCAGGCGCGACTGAGCAAAGAAGAGCAGGAAAATAACCGGCTGTTTATGGCCTTTCTGATGCTGGTAATTCTGATGGTTGTACTCTGGGCCTATAAAAACCGCCGTATGCATCTGAAGATCCGTCAACAGGCGGAAACCGATGATTTAACCGGCATATCCAATCGTGGCCATTTCAGCCAGGTGGCCGAATCGGCGCTGAGCTATCACAAAAAAACGCATCAGCCACTGGCATTTGTGATTTTCGATCTGGATCTGTTTAAAAACGTTAACGACCAATTCGGCCATCAGGTTGGAGACTGGGCCCTGAAGGCAGCAGTAGATGCGTTAAAACGAGTCTGCCGGGAGCAGGACCAGATTGGCCGTATGGGCGGTGAGGAGTTTGCGATATTACTGCCAGGCTGCTCCATCGGCAAAGCCATGCAAGTGGCAGAGGCCTGTCGGCTGGCAATCGAGGCAATCGATACCAGCCCCAGTGGCGAGCATTTCACCCTGACCGCCAGCTTCGGTGTGGCTGATACCCAGGTATGTAGCTATGAGTTCGACCAGCTCTACGGCTGTGCCGATCATGCCTTATACCAGTCCAAAGAAAATGGCCGCAACCGGGTGTACCGCTATATTCAGGATACATCCGCTAACCCGTTACCCACCCAACAGACCCAGTAAGAGCCTCTGTTATAGAACGCCGTCATTTTTCATTTCCTGAGGATGATGGCTTTTTCAGCGCCTCTTCCCGTTCGCGCTTGTATTCCTCAAAAGACTTATTGGTACGCTGCAGGCATTCAATAGATTCTGATGGGGGCCTTTCAAGGCATTCCTGGCGCTGATGGATACGTAAATTTTCATACATGCCCTTATTACTGCAACCCGTAGCGCCAACTAGCAATATCAGTACAGCAAACTTCAACCTATTCATTTCTCGCAACCGCCATATTGTTCAAAATAACGGATCAGCAATAACATCGCATTGCTGTTGGCGAATTGCTCAGGCTGCTGCTGCATAAACCGGACAATGGCCGCTACATCAAACAGCTTTTGTGGTTCTTTGCAATACAGCGTTTCCAGATACTCCGTCTGTTCATCAAGGGTGGCCAGCAAATCCAGAGCCCCACCCACATAAGCCTGAATAACAGGGAGCTCACTGCATTCACCGGGTGCTGAAGCACAAATATCGGAAAACTGCTGTACCGTCAGTGCCGGGGCACTGGTTGTGTATAGCCCCAGCATTAGCGTCATCACCAGACTGAAATTAATTCGAACCATTATTTAAATCCCTCTTGACAAATTATCGTAAAACATTAATTTATTAACTTTAAACAACTACGTCAAGCGGATTTATTATGACTCGTCAATTCTCCTTGCTAATCGCACTCGGCTGCTCGGCATTACTGATCCTCACCCCGGTAGCGGCGCTGTACCTGCTGCTCGATATTGAGCTGTTTGCCAGTCTGGCCAGAAGTAATCTGAGTTTACCCATACAATGGCAAACAGTCTCTGATACCCAGTGGTACAGTCTGTGGCTGTTAACCTTAATTTATATAGGCATCGGCCTGGCCGGGTTGTATTTTTTGCGTCGGGCCTTTGCCAACTTCGCCAAAGGTGAGTTATTTAACCACAGTAACAGCCGCGACCTGCGCCTGTTTGCTATCATGCTGTTTGTACAGGCGCTGACCAAACCGCTGCATTTCACCCTTTCCAGTGTGCTGTTGTCGTTTAACCACCCTGCTGGTGAGAAAATGCTCTCAGTTTCGCTCGGTAGCGGTGAGATCAAGGTGATCGCACTGGCCATGATTCTGTGGGTAATGAGTGACCTGCTGGTCAGAGGCAGCCAGCTCGAAAATGAAAACAAGCAGTTTATTTAGGAAAGCACTGTGCCTATTGTAGTTAATCTGGATGTGATGCTGGCCAGACGTAAAATACGCGGTAAAGAACTGGCCACTGAAGTGGGTATTTCCGAGCAGAATCTGTCGCTGCTGCGCACCGGTAAAGTTAAAGGGGTGCGCTTTTCCACCCTGGAGCGGATTTGTGAAGTGCTGCAATGCCAGCCCGGGGATATTCTGGAATATCAGCCGGAGGACAACTCCGGCTGATCTGGACAGGTTCTGCTGTTACGGGAGGCATTTTCCCGATTGGCCACTTTGAAGAGGTATGGCGATCGCAGGGTTTTCAACCTGGTAATACAGTGACAGGATCTTCCACTGCTGCCCCTCCTTGTAGAGCTGGATACTGTTGACACCGGTAAAATCAGGTTCAACGGCTTGTTTATCAGTACGGGATTCCACCACGCTGTATACCGTAGCAAAGCGGTCATATACCTGCATTTTCCTGAACACTTCACACTCGTAGAATCCGGCTTCACGCTCCTTCTCCAGTGCCTTTAAAAACTCAGTTACTGTGACTTTGCTCAGGTCCGGTGCATTATCTGTATATCTCACACCATAAACTGTCCCATCAGGATGAAAAAGTTGCTCTAACAGCGCAACATCCGAGGCCTGATTCGGCTCATGGCTAATCCCCTGCCACAGTTTTGCGACAACACTTTCAGGGCCTGACTGCTCAGCAGCGGCAGCACTATTGATAGTGAATAAAAGAACAAATATCAGATAACGCATTGGTGCTCTCCCTTGTTGATTTTCACAACACCATTCTGCAGGTATTTTATACCTGCCCGCGCCTCAGCCAATATCTTCCCATCTTCCGGGAAGATATATTTCTTTTCGGACGCCGAGGCCAAAGAGCGCTGATCTGCATTTTATTGATATTCACTTCGAAAAAGCATAAGAGGCTATCCGCCGTTAAATCCTGGCAGCCAGTTCTGCGCCCTGGCGGATGGCGCGCTTGGCATCGAGCTCTGCGGCCACATCGGCGCCGCCGATCAGATGGGTGGTGATACCCGCCTGCTCCAGCTCCTGTTGCAATTCTCTTAAGGGCAACTGGCCGGCGCAGATAATTATATTATCCACTTCCAGCAGCTTCTCTTTCTCGTTGACTTCAATCAACAAGCCTTTGTCATCAATCTTCTTATAGGTAACGCCGGGTACCATCTGCACATTATGGCTTTGCAGGGTTTTGCGGTGTACCCAGCCACTGGTGGCACCCAGGTACTTGCCTACTTTGCTGGTTTTACGTTGCAGCAGCCAGATTTCCCGCTCGGTTTTATCTATCTGCCGCTCAGTCAGGCCACCGCGTTGTTGGTAGCTTTTATCGATGCCCCAGTACTTCATCCAGTGATCGGGCTCCCTGGTCAGTGATTCCGGCTCGGCCAGATATTCGGCTACATCAAAGCCAATGCCACCGGCACCGATAATGGCGACTTTTTTACCCACCGGCTTGTGATCTCTGAGCACATCCAGGTAGGAGAGCACTTTGGGATGATCCACACCGGACAGCTCCAGCGGCCTGGGTTTTATACCTGTGGCCAGGATCACCTGATCAAAACCGCCTTGCTGCAGACTTTCTGCGGTCTGCGGGCTGTTCAGATGCAGTTTTACCCCGGTGATCTCAATGCGACGCGTAAAATAGCGCAGGGTTTCATAGAACTCTTCTTTACCGGGTATTTGCTTGGCGTAGTTAAATTGGCCGCCGATTTCTGCGGCCTTATCAAACAGGTGTACCTCATGACCCCGCTCTGCGGCGTAACAGCTAAAGGCCATGCCCGCAGGGCCGGAGCCCACGACCGCAAGCTTTTTCTTATGATTAGTGAGGGTGAAATTGAGTTCGGTTTCGTACCCGGCTCTGGGATTGACCAGGCAGCTGGCGCGTTTTTTCTTGAATACGTGATCCAGGCAGGCCTGATTACAGGCGATACAGGTATTGATCTCATCGGCGCGCTGCTGCTCAGCTTTGACCACAAACTCGGCATCGGCTAAGAACGGCCTCGCCATCGACACCATATCCGCCTGGCCATCTGCGAGTATTTTTTCTGCCACATCAGGCATATTGATACGGTTGGTGGTGATCAGCGGCACGCTGAGTTCTTTTTTCATCTTTTCTGTCACCCAGGTAAACGCGGCTCTGGGTACCGAGGTCACAATAGTGGGCACCCTGGCCTCATGCCAGCCGATACCCGTGTTTATCAGGGTGACACCCTGCTCTTCGAGCATCTTGCCCAATGCCACCACCTCGCTCCATTCGCTGCCGCCTTCAACCAGATCCAGCATCGACAGGCGGAAAATAACAATAAAATCACTGCCAACTTTGTCGCGCACCGCTTTGACGATTTCAACGGCAAAGCGCACGCGGTTTTCGAAGCTGCCGCCCCATTCATCGGTGCGCTGATTGGTTCGCGGGCATAAAAACTGATTTATCAGGTAACCTTCCGAGCCCATGATTTCCACGCCATCGTACCCCGCCAGCCTCGCCATGGCGGCGCTGTTGGCGTAATCTTTAATGGTGCTGCGAATGCCCATTTTACTCATCTGCCAGGGCTTAAACGGATTAATAGGCGCTTTAATAGCAGAGGGCGCCACATTGATGGGGTGATAACCATAACGGCCCGTATGTAAAATCTGCATACAGATTTTGCCGTCATGCTGATGCACGGCTTCGGTGATCACCTGATGCTCCTTGGCATGAGATTTGTTACTCATTCTTGAAGCAAAGGGAAACACCCAACCCTGTCTGTTTGGACTGACCCCACCTGTAACAATCAACCCCACTCCCCCTGCAGCGCGCTCGGCATAAAAGGCAGCGAGTTTTTCCGGGCCGCCTTTTTCCTCTTCCAGGCCTAAGTGCATGGAGCCCATCAACACACGGTTTTTAAGCCGGGTAAAGCCTAAGTCCAAGGGTGACAACAGATTCGGGTACAGAGGGTGCTTGCTCATCATCTTCTCAACTGGTCTAATCTGTTACCAGTCTAACCCATTAACGGATGAAATTTCACCCGCTATTGGGCGCACAGTTGTACGCAAGGTGATCTGTTTACGCGCACAATACATAAAAAATTACATTTGCCATTTTTGTATTGCGCTCACTTTGGATAGGATAGCGTTACTAAATTGTAGGAAGTAGTTTTATGGCCACAGGCAAGAGTTTTACCAAGGCACTGTTCTCCGGCATATGGGCCGTTCTGAACTTCTGCCGCAAGTTGTTTTTTAATCTTATTTTTATCGCCCTCGCCATTTTTATTCTGGTGGCAATTCTCTCCGACGATGGCAAGATTACCGTCCCCGATGAGGCGGTGCTGGTGCTGAATCTCAATGGTGATCTGGTGATTGAGAAAACCGCCGTCGATCCTTTCGAGAAGTTTATGCAGGAAGCCTTCGATCAGAAGGAAGATAAGCCGGAAGTATTACTGCGCGATGTAATTTTTACCATCGACAATGCTAAGCAGGACAACCGTATTAAGAGCCTGGTGCTGGATCTGCAAGGCCTGCGCAGTGCTGGCCTGGACAAATTACAACAACTGGGCGCGGCGCTGGATGATTTTAAAACCAGCGGTAAGCCTCTTTATGCCATCGGTGATTACTACAACCAGAATCAGTACTATCTCGCCAGCCGCGCAGATCATGTATATATGAATCCTATGGGCGGAATGCTGCTGGACGGCTATGGCCGCTATCGCATGTACTTCAAGTCCATGCTGGAGAAAATCAAAGCCTCCACTCATGTATTCCGTGTTGGTACCTTTAAATCTGCCGTAGAGCCCTTTATCCGCGACGATATGTCAGAGGCCGCCAGGGAAGCTAATCAGGCCTGGCTTGGTGCCCTTTGGCAACAATATAAGCAAGATGTCGCCACTGCCCGGAATATGGATATCAATAACTTTGATGAAAAGCTTGATCAGTTTATCGCCAAATTTGACGCCGCCGAGGGGGACTTTGCTCAGTACGCGCTGGATAACGGTTGGGTTGACGGCCTGCGTACCCGCGAAGAGATCCGCAGCGAATTGGCCGATATTGCTGGCAGCAATGAGTCTTCCAGAGGCTACAACCATATCACTTACAAGCAGTACCTCAATGTCATCAAAATACCCTTTATTCCGAGCAGCAGTGACGCCGACAAAGTGGGTATTGTGGTCGCCAAGGGTACCATTTTAAATGGTACTCAGAAGGCCGGTTCTATTGGTGGCGATAGCACCGCCAGACTGTTGCGTAAAGCCCGTCTGGATGATTCAGTCAAATCTGTGGTGCTGCATGTGGACTCACCCGGTGGCAGCGCCTTTGCATCAGAAGTGATCCGCCAGGAAGTGGAGCAACTTAAAGCCGCTGGCAAACCTGTGGTGGTGTCTATGAGTACCTATGCCGCTTCCGGTGGCTACTGGATCTCTGCGGGGGCCGATCAGATCTGGGCAGCGCCGAGTACAATAACAGGCTCTATCGGTATCTTCGGTATGTTTATGACCTACGAAAATACTCTGGATTATCTGGGCATCAATGTCGATGGTGTGGGTACGACGGAATTTGCCGGATTCAGCCCCGCCAGAGAGTTGGATCCTAAAATCGCCGATATCATCCAGCGCAATATTGAGCACGGCTATGACCAGTTTATTTCACTAGTGGCCCGTGAGCGGGATATGGAAAAACAACAGGTAGACAGCATTGCCCAGGGCCGGGTGTGGATAGGTGAGACAGCCCGCGAACTGGGTCTGGTTGACAAGCTTGGCTATCTTGATGATGCCGTTGCGGCCGCTGCCGAACTGGCAGGCATTGAAAAATATGACAGCAAGTATATTGACCGGGATCTTTCCGCCAAAGAAAAGTTCTGGCAGGAATTTTTCAGTGGTGCATCAGTAGTGCTCGGTGGTGCCCTTGAGAGTCAGCAGGACAGTCACCTGATGTCGTTGGTAAAACAACTGGTATCAGAGTTTGACTCCATGGCACGCCTGAATGACCCCAAAGGTGCATACGCCTACTGCCTGCCCTGTCAGATTTAATAAGGAGTACAGGGTAATAGAAAAGCCAGCAATCGCTGGCTTTTTTTATGGGTCTTAATGCAGTTCAGAAATTTTGTTAACACAAACATTGAAAGCAACTGGAGAACTACACTAGATTCCGTCAGCCCGCTGTTGTTTCACCGCCTGCTGAAGCTTTTCTATCCAGTATGGGGCAGTATCAAGACTTACCGCCAGGTAGAGATCCTGCGCCAGCTCCGGCAATTCCAGCACCACTTTAACCTGTTCGGGAGCATGACCGAGTTGCTCAAGCCGGTAACGGACCGTCGCCGGATCGGTGAACAACAGATCAACCTTACCTTTAAGCAACAGGTCCACCTGCTCGTTCATGGTGGCGGCAATAAAGAGGTTTTGCTGTTCTGAAAATCCTGCTTTTTTTAAATAATCCAGTGAATAGGCTCCGCGGATGACCGCAAACAGATGAGGTTTTGCATCAGATAACTGCCTGAAATCCAGATCATCCCGCTCCCGCAAAGCCAGTACCGCTACCTTGTGTTCACTGACACTTCTGAGCCAATAAAATTTATCCTCTCGCTCAGGAGTTCTGAACATGGAATAGATGAGCACTTTAGGACGGTTCAGCGCGATATCATAAGCTCTGGCCCAGGGCATCAGCTCAATTCTGGCCTCAATTTCTGTTCGTTTAAGCAAATCACGGACGATTTCTGTGGCTGGCCCGGATATCTTGCCCTGGTGCAGATACTGTACCGGTGGATGATTTTCCGTTACAACCCGAAAGTCCTGTTCAGCAACGCTCAGCGCAGACCAGAGACAGATCAGCAGGATAAAAAAATACTTTAACAATATGATGAAACACCGCGAAATACACACTAGCTTGAGCATAGCCGCCGATACCGGACTTTACCAACAGACCATAATGGAAGTATCCGCTAGCGGCAACTTTCCTCTGAGCAAGCCTGAAACTTAAAAAAAAAAAAGCGGCCGAAGCCGCTTTTTTGCTCAGAACCAGCTAACTATGGATCAGTGCACCCAGTGATGACGCTGAGCCTTGGCATCCAGCTCTGCCTGTGTCTGCTCAGGCATACTGGAAACATTCATCTGTTCAAAGAAAAACGGCTTACGCTCTTCCTTGCTGCCCAGCTCGTTCATGGTAGCAGTATCGAATATGCGCCCGTTCAGCACGGTATGGGTCACATATTCAGAGCGGTGTAGATCTTCGAGTACATTGCCATCGATCACCACCATATCTGCCAGCTTACCCGCTTCAAGGCTGCCGATGTCTTTGTCCATGCCCAGATGACGTGCGCCGTCTATGGTACCGCCACGCAGGGCTTCCCAGGGGGTAAAACCGCCCTGATGCATATGCCATAACTCCCAGTGTGCTCCCAGGCCAGGACGCTGACCATGGGCACCGATATGCACGCTGACACCATTATCTCTGAGTTCTTTGGAATACTCGGCCACCGAGAAATGATGGTACTGTTCATCCGGTGCGGTAGGCCGGCGGATGGCACGGCTGTCAAGCATATAGTGCGGGGTGTAGCGCAGCAGACGCTCGTTCTTCCACACCTCGGTGCGATCGTACCAGAATTCCTCGCCCATCAGGGTTCCCATGGTCACCACATAAGTGGGGGTGTAGCCAAAGCCGGAGGCCCGCCACAACTGCGTTACATCCGAATAGGCTTTGTTCAGCGGAATGGAATGCTCAAGACCTGTATGACCATCCACCAGCATGGTCAGATCGTAGAGAAACCTTCCCGCGCCCTCAGGTACTACCATAACCCCCAGCTCTCTACCTGCAGCGACGATCTGTTGGCGCACATCGCGGCGGGGCTGGTTATAGCTTTTAACCGAAATTGCACCCACATCCTTAAGGCGCTGCAGATGGAATTTGGCGTCATCCGGCTCTTCAATAATGGCTTTGTAGGCTGGCCAGTTTGCGCCGTATAAAATGGTGCCGGTAGAATAAATACGCGGTGCCAGGATCTCGCCGCTGCGCTGCATTTCCGAAGCGGCGAAGATTTCCGTGGTGTCGTTGGACGGATCATGCACGGTGGTCACGCCAAAGGCCAGATCCGCATAGTTACGCCAGTTCTGGCGGGGAATGATCTCACTGCTGCCCTGAGAGCCGTGAGCATGGGCATCCACAAGACCCGGGATCAGAGTTTTGCCGGTGATATCCACCACCTGCGCACTGGCAGGAACATCCACTTCACCTTGCCTGCCAACCGCTTTAATGCGATTGCCTTCTATCAGCACCACGCCATTTTCAATCACTTCCTGAGTATTATCCGCATCACGCATGGTGACCAGCGTGCCGCCTACCAGCGCTTTTATACCTGAAGGTTTATGTGCCTTTTGGGTAAAAGACAAATCTATACCCTGCTGCAGAGGCTCTGGCAAGACTTCGGGTGCGCCTTTGAGAAAGGCAAAGGCATCTTTTAACTCGCGCTCAAAAAATAACGCGCCATGATGCCAGGACAGGGCCTGATTATCGGCCCGCCACGTCAGGTATTCACCGGCCCGCGCTGACACCTGCTGCACCGGCACAGATTTCATCTTCGGCCCTATGGTTGTGAGCTGACCGGTTTCAGCATAAGGGGCGATATAAGCATTATACTGGTAAGTAAAAGCCACCCACTCTTTGTCATGAGACAAACGGAATTCCACCACTTCGCTGTTACCGTCGAGGTGTTCGCGCTTGTCTTTACCCCCAAGGTTCACACTCACCAGTTTACGTTTGGTGGCGTTGCTGCCCGGTGTATAGTCGGTGAAATAAACGCGCTTATTGTCACCGGCAAAATGTGGTGCAAAGCCTGAGGTTGAGACTTTCGTATTTTCTCTGGAATCGATATCCGCCACATACAAACCCGGCTCCAGTGACCACTTGGGTGAGAGCAGATAACCACCGGTAAACTTACGGTAAGTCACCAGTTTGCCATCGGTGCTGAAACTCGGCTCGGCATAGTGACCGGGCTCGCTGGTGACGACCTTGCTTTTGCCGCCACGGGCCGGGATCACTCTGACACTACCGAATTTTTCATCATTCCAGGTGGTATAAACAATCTGTTTACCATCATTGGAATAGCGCGGATAGAATTCATCATGCTCATTCTGATTGGTCAGCCGCTGCTGTTTGCCCGTTTCCAGGTTTTTAATATATAGCTTGCCCAGCGCCTGGAACACCATGCGCTTGCCATCGGGGGACTTCTGCGCCCAACGGATCATTTTGACATCAAATTCATCGGGAGCCACATCCACATCAAAGCGCAGGGTTTTGGCGATCTGTTTTTCGGTTTTTACCGTCACCGGCACCTCTGCCACCTCACCACTTGCAACATTCAGACGCTTAAACTTACCCGCTGCCCAGAACAGGATATCCTGGCTGTCTGCGCTCCAGTCAAAATAGGCATAATAGCCCTCAGAGCCGAAACCCTCCTGCATGTCGCGCTCCAGATCACGATAGATGGGGGTTTCTTCCCCCGTCTCCAGATCCTTAATAAACAGTGCTGTGTTTTCACGGATACGGCGCACAAAGGCAAGCTTTTTGCCATCCGGTGATGGTGTCGGCACTACTGCCCCGCCGGTACCGCTGACCATGGTGATCTCTTCGCCGGTTTCTCGCTCGTAGCGCTTGATGGCAAAGATGCTTTTGAGCGGATCGCGGTTATATTCAAATACGCTACCAGCGGTCACATCCTGAGTGTAATAAAGGTACTTGCCGTCAGGTGAGAATACCGGATCGGCAATATTCTTTTGTTCATGTTCACCACCACCGCGCTTGGCAATAGGCAGACCATCACCACCCGCATGATGAAATACCCAGACCTCACCGGCCGGAATGCTTCGCCGCGAGACAATGCCGCGCATAACCGTAATATACTGCCCATCAGGACTCCATTTGGGCGAGTGAATGAGATCTTTGTCAATTTTGGTGACTTGCTTCAGATCGCTGCCATCGGTATTCATGGTCCAGACATTGGTATTGCCGCCACGATCGGAGATAAAGGCAATACGTTTACCATCAGGGCTGATACTCGGCTGCATATTAAAGGCAAAGTCCGACGTCAGAGCTTTGGCCTCACCGCCTTTAATGCCCACGGTATAAATATCACCGAGCATATCAAACACAAAAGATTGACCGTCAGGGGCAATATCCAGACTCGACCATGTGGTTTCGTCAGTTTCAATCTTAACGGTATTAAATTCAAAGGGTGGGTTAAGTACGTCCCATTCGGGTTTTTCCGCGCTGTTATCAGTTTGCTCACTTTCAGCCAGCACCGGAGCGCTGAGATTGAGGCCGAGTATTACAGCAAGGCTAAGGGTAGTCAGTTTACGTCTGTTCACAGTCAAATGCCTTTTGCGTTTTTAATAGTGGTTAGCAACAGGCTTTTTTGCCATAAAACCACAAGATTTGTAAGCCTGTGCAGGCAAATAGCGACAGATCCCCCTGTAAACGGGATAAGCTAAGAATTAACCAAGAACAAAGGCAGAATGATCTCGCCAAGGCGCGGGGCCGGTTGTAGGTCAGGCTTTAGCCTGACAAAGAAAGACAGTAATCCTCAATGTGATAACTGGCATTTATCCGGATGACGGGGGTGTATTTCGTGCTCTTCGCGTCCTTCGTGGTTAGTATTTTTCACCACGAAGAGCACGAAGCACACGAAGACAGCAACGGAGTCATACTTGAAAATCTGTACCTACGGCAATCAGAGTTTCGCCGAGACCATCAGCCACAGTTTGTCGGTATCGGTAGCAAACTCATCGGCCTGATAGCGGGCGTATTTAACCAGCAGGCCGACAGTTGAGTTAACCTTATAGGCCGCGCTCAGATCCCACTCATTGCCGTAATCCATATCACCTCTGTCACTGTTAAACTGATGCCAGGTCAGATTAAACGTTACATCGTTGAAGCTGCTGCTTACGCCCAGATAAATATCTTCTATCCCCTGTGCCGGAGTATTCAGAAATTTATCCGCAAACCCCTGGAATTTGTGCAAGGTGGCCAAGGGGGTAATAAAAACGCCCCCCTTGTCGCCGCCAAGGGTTTCGATACCGGCCGTGTAGCCTACCTGCCCCAGTTTTCCTGAGAGTTCGAACTGATAATAGTCCGCCGAATAGTCTTTAAGATTATCCGCATAATCCTGTTGTGTGGCATAAGCAGCGTGCAGGTTCAGGCCCGCCAGTTGCCCACGATAACTCAGCCCCAGAGTTTGGGTGGACAGGGCTAGTGCCTGATCAAAATCGAGCCAGTAACCAAACCCGCTGAGCTGGTGCCCCTCTGCCAGTTGGTACTGGCCGTTTAACAGCTGCAATTTACCGCGCAGATTACCTGCCGGGCTTTTATCACTGAAAATGCGGTTTACATTAGTGATATAGCTGTAATCCAGCTTAAGCGCGCTAGCGGAACTGTATTGGATTCGGTACCCATCAAAGGTCTGTTCATTCTGACGCCAGCCCACGCCACCCACAAAGCGCTGATTATCATGATTGATACGATGGCGGCCGGCGCTCAAGTTTATATCCTGATATTGCCATGACAGCGTGGCCAGATTCACTTCAGTGCTGGTGGGGTCGGCCACCACCGGGCGGTTAGTGTTGCCGTTTACTGTGGAGTTATAGGTTTCACCGCCAATACTGGTGACATTATCCACCTCCAGAGCCAGTTTTAGCCCCTGATATGCACCGCTTTGATATGCAAAACGGGTTTTCAGGGTATTGGCCAGGGCATTCTCATCAATGCCCTTTTGATCCACCCATTCACTGCGATAGCGCAGACTCAAATCCACCTTAGCATTTTGTAGCGCTTCGGCTGCATTTTGCGCTTGTTGTGCATAGGTTTCAGCGGATAGCAGGCACAGCGAGGCCGCTACCGCCAGCGGCAGTTTTAAGTTTTTCATCTTAATCTCCTGAAGTATTGACAAGCAGTGCCAAAAGCAACGCACCACAGAGCCACAAAGAACACAGAGGTTTTAACAGCGATTAAATCCTATTGCCTCTGTGGTGAATTCGTTTAATGCGTCTATATGCAGTAAATCCGGATTAACACCCTGGCGGTGTGCCACCACCTTACCCACCACAATCAGCGCCGGGCCGGTAAACTTCGATTGCCTGGCCTTTTTAGCAATATCATCGAGATGCCCGTACAGCGCCTGCTGATCCGCACAACTGATATTTTCTACCAGCGCCACCGGCATTGTGGTTGCCATGCCCGCGGCCATCAGTCTCTGGCAGATCAGCTCAAGCCTGTTCAGGCCCATATAAAACACCAGGGTTTCCTGCTCACTGGCCGTTGCCAGGGCCTGCCAGTCGGGTTCCGTTTCGGCCTGTTGCATACGCGCAGTAATAAAGCGCACCGACTGAGCACAATCCCGCTGCGTCAGCGCAATACCGCAACCGGCAGAAAGCCCTGAAGCGGCAGTGATCCCCGGTACAATGGCAAACCCGATACCAGCTTGAGTCAGTGCCTGACATTCTTCGGTGCTGCGGGCAAAAATAGCCGGGTCGCCACCTTTTAAACGCACGATGTTGTTGCCCTGAAGCGCCTTTTCAACCAACAGATTACAGATCTGCACCTGGCTCATACTGTGCTGATTACAGCGTTTACCCACATAGGTTCTGGCCACATGACGGGGGATAAGGGCCAGTACATCAGCCGATACCAGATCGTCGTACAACACCAAATCGGCCTGTTGCAATAACCTCAGTGCTTTAAGGGTAAGCAGTTCAGCATCACCGGGGCCTGCGCCCACCAGATATACCGCACCTTTGCCGCCGCTTTTCGCTGCATTGTGGGACCGGGTTGCCATACCACGAGGCTCATTGGCTGCGGGCACCATACTGCGCCATAGTCGTCGAAAGAAGTGGCTGGAAGGTAAAATCGAAGCCGTCATACTGCCTCCTGAATAATAATCTTGTCCGGATCCACGCTCGGGCGAGCCGAACTATCAATAAGCGCACTAAGCTCTGCCTTGCAGGAGCCACAGCCGGTACCACAGCCAAGCTGTTGCCCCAGCTTGCCGATACTGTCATGCCCCTCTGAAATCGCTGCGAGAATGGCCTGTTCGCCGATACCAAAACAGCTGCAAATCTGTCGCCCCTGAGATTGCCGGGGGGAGCGGCGCAGCAATGCCGAGAGCGCTTCACTGTCACATGTTTGATTGCCCAGTTCGGTATTTAACCAATCCAGAGGCAGTTCAATGGGCCCTGTTGGATCGGTAAACAGCGCCCAGCTTAATCTCTGCTGATCTAAGGCCAGACAGTTCAGTGCCTGGCCGTGGGACGCCAGCTGTTGCTCTGTAGGAAGCAACGCCGCCATTGCCTGGTGCCACTTTGGCGAGTCCGATACGCTGGCCAGTTGATAACAGACGCCTTCTGCGAGGGGGATTTTCAGCCAGTAATCGGCCAGTTTCTGTAACGCTGGCACGGCCAGCGGCTGGCGGCTTAGCAATAAACCGTAGGCGCCAAAATCAGCGCGGCTGAGGTTAACCGCTGCATGTTTTAGCTCAGGCTGCATGGAATGGGGGTCACAGTCTGCACGATACAGATGAGCAATACTGCCATGGCTGCAAAATTCATTGTTCCAGTGCATGGGCGCGTACAGCTCACCGCGGCGCTGATCCTGTGTCAGTTGCAACTCCAGGATCACCTTCCCATTACTCAATGCACTGCTCAGTACCATCAGTTGCCCGGCTTCAATACCCAAATCAGCGGCATCAAGGGGATGCATAGCCACAAAGGGGCTGTGCTGATGGGCCATCAGCTCGGCACAATTGCCGGTGCGGGTCATGGTATGCCACTGATCCCTTATTCGCCCTGAATTTAAGACGAAAGGAAAATCGGTACTGCAACGCTGTTTTGGCTCTCTGACCTCAAGGGCAATAAAACGGGCACGCTCATTATCGGTAAAAAATTTTCCGTCAGTGAAAAGCCGCTTGCAGCCTTGTGGATAGTTGCTGTTAACCGGCCATTGCACTGGCTCAAGTTGCTGATATTGCTGCTCTGTCAGTTCAGTGAGTGCGGATAAATCCAGCGCTCTGCTGCCCTGATTATGCAGCGCTGTTAATTGTGCATGCTCCACGAAAATCTGCGCCGGGCTGGTGTAGTCAAAACCGTTAAAGCCCATGGCCTGAGCCACTTGTGAGATTATCTGCCAGTCCGCTTTAGCCTGTCCTGTGGGCGGCAGTACCGCCCGCTGGCGCGAAATACGTCGCTCTGAGTTGGTTACGGTGCCGTCTTTTTCGGCCCAGGGCCTTGCTGGCAGGCTGATATGAGCATATTTGAGGGTGTCGTTGCTGGCTGCCACCTCAGACACCACCACCAGCGGGCAGTTGTTAAGAGCCCGCTCTACCCTGCTCCGATCCGGCAGACTCACCAGCGGGTTAGTGCCCATAATCCACAGCGCTTTAATCTGCCCTGACTCCATTGCAGAAACTAATTCCGTGGCGGTCAGCCCGGGTTTTTGCGCCATCGCAGGGGATTGCCAGAACCCTTGCAGCCAGTCTCTGTGCTCAGGGTTTTGAAATTCAAGGTGCGCCGCCAGCATGGTTGCCAGACCGCCCACTTCCCGCCCGCCCATGGCATTGGGCTGGCCGGTCAGGGAAAAGGGCCCGCATCCGGGCCGGCCAATTTTGCCGCTGGCCAGATGGCAGTTAATAATGGCATTGACCTTATCGGTGCCGCTGCTGGACTGGTTCACCCCCATACAAAAGGCGGTCACGGCACGGTCGCTGGCGGCAAAGCAGCGATAAAATGCCAACACGTCTGCCTCTGCCAGATCACAATATTCTGCCACGGTAGCCACAGACCAGTCTGATGCCTTATCCAGACAGCTCTCGAATCCTGATGTGTGAGCCTGTATATACGCCTTATCCAGCGCATTATGTTGGTCCAGAAACGCCAGCAAGCCATTAAACAGAGCCACGTCCGTGCCCGGTTTCAGTGCCAGATGCAGATCGCCAGACTCGCAGCTGGCGGTTCGGCGTGGATCGATCACCACCACCTTCATCTGCGGGCGTATGGCCTTAGCCCGCTCGATACGCTGATACAACACCGGATGGGTCCAGGCAGCATTAGAACCGGTCAGGATCAGCAGATCCGTCTGTTCTAAGTCTTCATAACAGCACGGCACCGCATCGGCACCAAAAGCGCGCTTATAACCTGATACCGCCGAAGACATACACAACCTTGAATTGGTGTCGATATTAGCGCTACCGATGTAGCCTTTGAGCAGTTTATTGGCTACATAATAATCTTCGCTCAGTAACTGGCCGGAAACATAAAAGGCCACCGAATCAGCGCCGTGCTCTGCAATACTATGTTTCAAACCTTGCGCCACTGCACTGATGGCCTGCTGCCAGCTAACCTCTTCTCCATCCATCACAGGGCTCAGTAAACGGGACTGGGACTGCTGGGTCTGGGCCAGTTTGCTGCCCTTGATACACAACCTGCCGTGGTTGGCCGGATGTTCCGGACTGCCGCTGACATTCTGCAAAGCGACCTCTTCACCACTTTTACTGATGCGCACGTCAACACCACAACCAACGCCGCAATAGGGGCAGGTGGTAGCGATCACTGTCGGCCCTGTCATTATATGTAATCCTGTTCCGCCACCTGAACCCAGTCACCCTGCAACCGCAGCGCGTAAACTGGCACACTGCAATCAGGCTGCTCCAGACATTGTCCGCTGATCAGGGAAAAATGCTGTTTATACAAGGGTGACGCCACCACCGGTTCTTCATCCACTGAGCCAAGAATCCCCCTACTCAGCACATTGGCCTTGCCGATGGGATCCCAGTTGCCAGTGGCAAATAAATGGGGTTTGCCGGCCTGAATCAGGCTGAACAGAGCCAGTTGATGCTTGTCGCCATGGATATCCTCGTACATGGCCGCCACGCCGGCATTTTCAAGTAAATCGTTTTGTCTGCAAAGGGTCACCCAACGCATGGTGCTACTCCACTGTAGGTCGGGGTTCATCCCGACAAATTAATTAAGCCTGAACCTGTCTCTGTCGGAATAAATTCCGACCTACACGGTTTCAGTTTTGGCCGGTCTGGTTTTTTCCTGCTCGGTGGCCGGGCGCAACTGGCCCCGTTCTTCCACAAACTGAATATTGACATCGGCGTCATCGGCGTTAACGAACTGACGGAACTGGCGCAGGCTCTGCGGATCGTTGATGGCGCTTTTCCATTCACACTGATAAGTGCCCACCACCTGATGCATCTGCGCTTCCAGCTCCTCACACAGGCCCAGCTTGTCATCGATAATCACCTCGCGCAGATACTCCAGCCCCCCTTCGAGACTTTCCAGCCATACCGAGGTGCGCTGAAGCCTGTCGGCAGTGCGCACGTAGAACATAAGAAAACGGTCGATGTAGCGAACCAGCGTATCGGTATCCAGATCCGTCGCCAGCAGGTCGGCATGGCGTGGCTTCATGCCGCCATTGCCGCCGACATACAGGTTCCAGCCTTTGTCGGTGGCAATTACCCCCACATCCTTACTCTGGGCTTCGGCGCATTCGCGGGTGCAGCCGGATACCGCCATCTTGATTTTGTGAGGTGAACGTAAGCCCTTGTAGCGATTCTCAATGGCAATGGCCTGGCCGGTGCTGTCCTGCACGCCATAACGACACCAGGTACTGCCGACACAGGATTTGACGGTTCTGAGTGATTTGCCGTAGGCATGACCGGTTTCAAAACCCGCTTCGATCAGTTCTCGCCAGATATCCGGTAGCTGTTCCACTCTGGCACCGAACAGATCGATACGCTGACCACCGGTTATCTTGGTATATAACCGATACTTTTTTGCCACCTGACCGATGACAATGAGTTTTTCAGGGGTAATCTCACCCGCCGGCACTCTGGGTACCACCGAATAGGTGCCGTCTTTTTGTAAGTTGGCAAGAAATCTGTCATTGGTGTCCTGTAAGCCGAAGTGCTCTTTACTGAGGATATAGTCATTCCAGTTTGAGGCCAGAATGGAGGCCACCGTGGGTTTGCAGATATCACAGCCCAAACCCTTACCATGACGGGATAGCAACTCGTCAAAGGTGTGGATTTTCTCTACCTGTACCAGATGAAACAACTCCTGACGGGAATAGGCAAAGTGCTCGCAGATATCTTTTTTGACTTCCACACCACGCTCAGCCAGCTCAGTTTCAACCACGGTCTTCAGCAGCCCGGCACAACCGCCGCAGCCGCTGCTGGCTTTGGTGCAGCTTTTCACCCCACCAAGATCACAGGCCCCCTGCTCTATGGCCTGATGAATATCGCCCTTGGTAACATTGTGACAGGAACAAACCGTGGCGCTGTCGGATAGTGCATCGGCGCCGAGCAGCGGCTTACCGGCACTGTCTGGCAAAATCAGCGACTCAGGTTTTTGCGGCAATTCGATACCGTTTAACGCAAATTGCAGCAAGGTATCGTAATCTGAGCTATCACCAACCAGTACCGCACCAAGCAGTTTCTGTTCGGCCTTATCCACCACAATTTTCTTATAAATTCCCTCTGGCTGATTTTCATAGCTATAGCTCAGGGCTCCCGGGGTATTGCCATGGGCATCGCCGATGCTGCCCACTTCAACGCCCAACAGCTTTAATTTGGTGCTCATATCGGCACCGGTAAAGCTAAGATCGCCATCCTGTAAGTGGCTGGCTGCGGCTCTGGCCATCTGATAGCCCGGTGCCACCAGACCAAAAATCCGTCCCTGCCACAGCGCGCACTCGCCGATGGCATAGATCGACGGATCTGAAGTCTGGCAGTGGTCATTGATCACAATCCCGCCCCGTTCACCCAGTTCCAGACCCGCATCTCTGGCCAGTTTATCCTGTGGGCGGATGCCGGCAGAAAACAGCACCATATCCGTTTCCAGTATCTCACCGTCCTTAAAACGCAACTGATAGCGACACTGGCTGCCGGTAGCGATCTCTTCAGTCGCCTTACTGGTATGTACCTGCACACCGAGGCCCTGAATCTTGTCTCGCAACAAACGGCCACCGCCGGCGTCCAACTGCACCGCCATCAATTGTGGCGCAAACTCCACCACATGGGTTTCAAGCCCGAGTTGTTTCAGCGCATTGGCCGCTTCCAGCCCCAGCAGACCACCACCTATCACCACGCCCACCTTGCTGCTGGCGGCACTTGCAGCGATGGCTTCAAGATCTTCTATAGTGCGATAAACCAGACAATGGGGCTGATCACCACCCGGGACAGGCGGTACAAAAGGATAAGAGCCAGTGGCCAGCACCAGTTTGTCATAAGCCAGATGGCGGCCATCTTTGAGCCAAACCTGCTTGTCTTCAGTGTCAATCTTCTCCACCCAGGCGTGGGTAAGAAAATTCACCCCCCAGTCGTGATACTGCGCTTCGCTGGTCAGGGCCAGATCGTCGGCAGTTTTACCATCGAAAAACGCCGATAAATGCACCCTGTCATAGGCCAGGCGCGGTTCACCGCACAACACGGTGATCTCTGCCTGGCTGTTTTGCTGGCTCAGCTGTTCGACAAAATGGTGGCCGACCATGCCGTTGCCCACCACCAGGATCTTATTCGCACTTTTCATCCTTACCTCTTCTGGTCTTTTTAAATTGCCCGCAATCCGGCAACCACTGAGAAAAACAAAAAAAGCCCGCACATCGGTCTGCTTCCGGACGGAAGTAAGACAGATCTGCGGGCTTCGTTGCCCTGCCGTCAGTCAGGCAACGTTGCCTGCTGACTGGCGGTTATGTATTTGTGGTTCTGTACTAACTCTTTTTACTCTTCTTAATGACAGCAAAACCAGTGCCAATACTTTTTATTATTATTTTTCAAAGAGATACATAAAGTCATTGTTGTTTCTATATGCACTGCACGCATTAACAGTGCAATCCTGCTCCCTGGTGGTGCACAACACCTTCAACCGCGAAAAACAGCCCCGTATTCCGCTTCGCTCTATACAGGCTACGCTGATGAAAGGACTGTTTTAAACCTCTGCGCCCCCGCGCCTCTGCGAGATCATCCTGCTTTTCTTTATTTGATCTCGCAGGGGCGCTGAGACGCGGAGATTTAAGGTGTTCTTGTGTTGCCATCTTCGTGCTCTTCGCGTCCTTCGTGGTTGAAGACTTTTAGACCAGTCCAATAAATTGGACCCTACAAAATATTGCTCTTCTCTGCGCCCCCGCGCCTTGGCGAGATCATCCCGCTTTTCTTTATTTGATCTCGCAGGGGCGCTGAGACGCGGAGATTTAAGGTGTTCTTGTGTTGCCATCTTCGTGCTCTTCGCGTCCTTCGTGGTTGAAGACTTTTAGACAAGTCCAATAAATTGGACACTACAAAATATTGCTCTTCTCTGCGCCCCGCGCCTTGGCGAGATCATCCCGCTTTTCTTTATTTGATCTCGCAGGGGCGCTGAGACGCACAGATTTAAGGTGTTCTTGTGTTGCCATCTTCGTGCTCTTCGCGTCCTTCGTGGTTGAAGACTTTTAGACAAGTCCAATAAATTGGACCCTTCTAAGACATTGCTCTTCTTTGCGCCCCCGCACCTCTGCGAGATCATCCTGCTTTTCTTTATTTGATCTCGCAGAGACGCGAAGGCGCTAAGAATATAAACCTTCTCACATCTTTGCTCTCTGTGCCTCCGTGGTTAAATTTCTTTTCATTATGTAATTCGCGGTAGACAGGTTTTCAGCGCAGCGCCCATTGCAGCAATAGCAACAGCCCCAGCAGCAGGCTGACAGACTGCCAGAATTGAACCGGATGCCGTTCTATCAGAGGCATCCTGCGCTGATGCCTTAACAACTGAGGGTTTGGCAGGGTAAGATCCTGCAACAACTCAGAAAATGCCATATAACGATTGCGCGGATGCTTTGCCACAGCTTTTTTCAGTGCCAGGTCGGCCCACAGTGGAACTGATGGCCGCCGCAGACGAAGCGGCTGGTATTGCCAGGTACAACGGCTGTCTGAGTGCTGATGGGCCAGTACCGAGCGCTTAAAGGGCAGTTCACCGCACAACACCTCATACAAAATCACAGCCAGCGAGAACATATCGCTCTGGGCACTGCCTTTTTCACCTTGCAGGTATTCCGGTGCACAGTAATCCAGTGCACCGGGTGGCTGAAGTGAGGTGATATCGGCCGCCATTTCTTCTAAGCCACTGACCTGCACGGCACCAAAATCAATGATTTTCAGTTCACCATCTGCCTGTACCATAATATTCTCTGGCTTAAGATCACCATGTACCATGCCTTGTCGCTGAAAAGCCCGCAGCGCACTGACCAGCTGTACAGCCAGCTTACGTGCCTGTTCCAGTGAAGGATGCGGGTTATCCCGCATCCACTGACGCAGGGTCTGACCGTCTACAAACTCACACAAATGGTATAAAAAGGGACTGTCCGGGGAGGGATAGATTTTCATCACACCCGGATGATCAATTCGCCGCCCTGCCCATTGCTCGCGACTGAAGGCTTCCAGATAAACTGCATCATCGGCGAAGCGGACATCGGGGGTCTTCAGTACCAGCGGCTTTTCCCGGTCATCATGCTCAACCAGATAAAGATGACTGCGGGGGCCGTTATACAGCACCTGACTGACTTTAAAACCATCCAGTGTCATGCCGGGCTTAAGCGCAGGCGGAATCACCTTGCTGGTCAGTTGCCGGAGGGTTTCATTCACATCCTGTCGGGGCAGTTGAGTGACTCTGACGATCAGGCAACTGATATTGTCCTGGCTGCCAGCGGCTAACGCCTGCCTGGCGATCTTTTTTGCCAGCGCTTCCGGGTGGGTCTGCGATTCTTTGAGCAGAGTCTGTAACTGACTATCGGGCAAACAGCCGTATACCCCGTCTGTACACAATAAAAAACAGTCCCCGGCCTGCAGCGCCTCCTGACGATAGTCAATCTCCAGGTGATTATCCATGCCCAGTGCCCGGCTCAGAAAAGAACGGCCTCCGCCCTGATGCAGATTATGATCCTGAGTCAGCTGTTCCAGCTCCTGTTCACGCAGCCGGTAAATGCGACTGTCGCCGATGTGCAGAAAATGAGCAGTGGCAGATTTGCAGATCAGGGCACTGAAAGTGGTTAACATACCCGCCTGCCCCGGTGACTGACGTCCGTGATGGACTAACCAGTTATTCAGTGCCGACAGCACTCTGGCCGCTGCAGTTTTTACCGCCCAGCTGTCAGGTGTACTGAAATAATCCTGAATAAAATGGGTAACACTGAGCTGACTTGCCATTCTGGCCTGCTCACTGCTGCTGACGCCATCGGCGATACAGGCCACGGCCCCCTTTAAGCGGGCCGAAGCACTGTCAGGATAATACGCTGCCAGGGCATCCTGATTATCGGACTTGGCACCGGCCAGGCTGCTACCGCCGAATTCCACTTCAAGCTTATCTGATAACCTGGTATCAATGCTTTGCTGAGCTAACAGGTCTTTGCCATGGGCCGGCGGATTAGCACTCATCATCTGACCTTCGTTCAGGATACAGAGATCAGCTCTACCGAGCCGTCTTCACCAACTTCAGCAATATGGCCTTTAGGCTCTTCCATCAACAACAGCACTGCAAAGCCCATTAATGCGGTCGCCGCAATCACCATAAAAAAGGTGCTGTAGTCCACAAATGACAACACCGTCAGATACACCACTGCACCCACATTGCCGTAGGCTCCGGTCATGCCGGCAATCTGCCCGGTCAGGCGACGTTTAATCAGGGGTACCACCGCAAATACCGCTCCCTCTCCGGATTGTACAAAGAAAGAACATAACATCACCGCAGCGACCGCCAGCGGCAAAGACCAGCTTGCGTTCACATGGCTCATCATAAAGTAGCCCAACGCCAGTCCTGCGGTGAGGATCAACAACACCGGCTTGCGGCCAAACTTATCAGACAGCCAGCCGCCTGCCGGTCGCGACATCAGATTCATAAAGGCATACGCCGAGGCCAGCATACCGGCCATTACCGGTGTCAGGGTAAAGGTTTCGGCAAAAAACAGTGGCAACATAGAGATCACCGCCAGTTCTGAGCCAAAGGTCGCAAAGTACAGCACATTGAGTATCGCTACCTGTTTGAATTTATAGCGATGCAGTTCGGGCACAGGTTGTTTAAAAATACTGTGATTGATCTTCCACACCTGGCGGATCTCGCACAGATACAACAACACCAGACCAATGTAGCAGACCAGACTCAGCTCAGAGCCGACAAGGCTTACTCCCGCTGGCGACAGCTTCCATATCAACAAGGCCAGTGCCGCATACATAGGGATCTTCATGACCAGCAGAAAAAAGAAATCTCCGACACTGGTGACCTCCATGGCGCCACTTTGTTTTGGCTTGAAGTAGGTGGCACCTTTTGGCGTGTCGCTGACACTCATAAAATAAATGACAGCAAAAATCAGACTCATCAACCCGGTTAGGGCGATGGCGTAACGCCAGCCGTTATCCCCACCAAGCCATAATGCCAGCGCAGGCAGGCTGAAGGCCGCCGCCGCCGATCCGAAATTCCCCCAGCCGCCATAAATGCCCTCGGCCGTACCCAGTTCCTGACTGGGGAACCACTCGCTGACCATACGGATGCCAATCACAAAGCCGGCCCCGATAAAACCGAGCATAAAGCGGGCAATGGCCGCCTGAATAAAGGTCTCAGCCAGCGCAAATAAGAAGCAGGGTAAGGAACAGATTGCCAGCAGTGTGGAATAAACAATACGCGGACCGAAGCGGTCCGTTAACATGCCAATGATCACCCTTGCCGGAATAGTCAGCGCCACGTTCAGGATCAGCAAGGTTTTTACCTGCTGACTGTCCAGCCCCAGGCTCGCAGCAATCGCCTGCAACAACGGTGCATGATTGAACCACACCACAAAGGTGATAAAAAATGCTATCCAGGACAGATGCAGAACTTTCATTTTGCCTGTAAAGGATAAAAGGTTAAATCTGTCAGACCCGCTCATACTCGAAATCTCCGTGTTATGACGAATGCACCGCATATTTTTAAAAACCGGTGCCTGCTATCGCCCAAAAAAAAAGCCCATGTTTCTGCTTACACAGAAATCATGGGCTTCGTTGCCTGGCCCGTTACCGGCATCATTGCCAGAAACGGACAAACTAATTGTTGTTCAGCTTTTATGATAAAAGCTGTGTGGGGGCATCTTGTTATTGTCAGCGACCCTGCTGCATCATCTCTTTATTATTATTTTGCAGCTTTTGGCCGCGTAGTTTCCCTTGTGGTTATCGGCAATTCTCATTGGCGACAGTACCCTCCACATTTACGCAGATTAGTTAAAGCACAGGCTGTGCCATGTTTTATTTTTCTTTATTTTCAAAAGGTTACAATTAAATACGGTTTTTATTCTTTCTGGCAGGCTGCTTTGGTAGTGCAAGGTCGCCCTGTTGTTGTGCAGCAACCAGATTGTCCTTATAAAACTGCTGTTTGCACTTGCTGCAACGCCTGAGCGTAAATATCGGCCCGAAATACCTGCTCAGAATCGAGTTGCTGATACTGAGACAATTGTATATGCCCGGCTTCAACCATCTGATTGAGCAAAAAGCGGGCATAGGCCGGATCGGGATTATTGTCGCCCCCCTGCCCGGCACTGCTGAATCGGTTGTAAGCGGGAATCGTTCTGGGATCTAAGCGGTGGTGCACCAGACAACTGCCGAGCAGCGCCGGCGCCACCACATCCAGATCCGCATTTAAATAAGTGACTGAGCTCAGGATCCGCGCTGCTTCAAAGCGATTCGGTACGACTTCCAGCCAGTCACAGGCACGCCTCAGGGCTTTGATCAGTGCCACTGTGGTATCAGGATTCGCCTGCTGCCAGGATTCTGTGATCCCCAGGACTTTCTCAGGTTGATCAGGCCAGATATCACAGGAGCTGACTGCAGTCATACCCAGCCCGGTTCTGACAGCTTTGGCATTCCAGGGACCTCCCACACAGTACCCGTCCACCACGCCTTCATGTAGTGCCGCCACCATACTGGTTGGCGGCAGTACCTGTACTTCCACATCTGTGCCCAGCTCAATATCTGCGTCACTGAACCACTGGCGTAACTGATAGTAATGACTGCTGTAGGCAAATACGGTGGCGAACTTCAGCAACGGCCTGCCCTGGTGCAATCGCTCGTCAATCACAGCCTTCAGCAAACTCGCAGGGAGCGGTAACGGCAGGCTATTCAGTGGCATGCCGTGGAGCTGACAAACTTCCCGGCACAACGCCTCTGATAAGGTGATGGCGTTGCCATTAAAGCTGAGAATAAAGGGCGTGATGATGCTGGCATGATTACCGCCTAAACCCAGCTGGCTGGCCAGCGGCATAGGTGCAAGCATCTGCGCGCCATCCAGGATCCCAACCTGCAGTTTGTCACGCAGGGTAGCCCAGGAATTCTGTTTTCTGAGTACAACATCCAGCCCTTCATCCTGAAAAAAACCAAGCTCTTTTGCCATCACCAATGGCGCACTGTCTGTCAGGGGCACGAATCCCAGTTGCAATTGTGTTTTATTGTTCTGCTGCATCTGTTAGTCCTGTGCGTCAAGTGTGGTGAGAATGGAAAGAATATTGGCGGCCACCTGCTCCATTTTCTGGCCACTGTCCATGGCCATCTTGCGCATGGTGTTAAAGGCTTTAGCTTCACTCATGTTTTTCTTATTCATCAGCAATGCTTTGGCTTTCTCAATCACCCGTCTGGATTCCAGTTTATTTTTGGTCTCATTCAGTTCCTGCTTCAGGGTTTGATATTGCTGGAAGCGGGCAACGGCGGCGTCCAGGATTGAGCGCACCCTGCCACCTGGTACATCGCCCACCACATAGGCGCTGACACCGGATTGCACCGACTGATTGATCAACTGTGAGTCATCCTGTTCACAGAACATCACCACCGGTTTGGGATTAAAACTGGATAAGGTACTGAGGCTTTCAAGAATGTCCCGATCCGGTGATTCAATATCAATCACGATAATATCCGGCTTCAGTTGATCCACTTCCTTAAGCAGCGACGTGCGGGAACTGACCAGGTGCGACACATGATAGCGGGAGCTATCCAGTGCCGAACTAAAGGCTGCCGCCCTGTCCAGATCATCATCGATCAGCAGGATTTCCAGAGCTTTGTCTGCAACAGTGGGCGCTCCGCTCATCGGCAGTATATTCCTCGGTACAACATCACTAGGCCTATGGCTGGTATAAGGCAACAATCGCGCCAGCATAAAAGATAACTTTAAGATCAGCGGGTTATCGGTCCCTACCCATAAAGTCTGCGGATAAACGCCAATATTTGCGGCAGACAGGAAACTGCCAGCACTATTTTGGTGCAACAACTGCACAAGTCAGGCACAAAAAACTTGCTCACGATGGTAAAAGACAAAAATAACCACAGAGATAAATACCTTGAGATCTCTGCGCCCCTGCGCCTTTGCGAGATCGATCTGTTTTTTGTTTATCTCGCAGAGGCGCTAAGACGCGGAGAACAAAAGCCTGATAAACTCTGTGCTCCCTGTGTCTCCGTGGTGAAATCGCTCTTTTTCGTGCTTTCGTGGTTAAAATACATTCGACCACGAGAAACACTAAAGGCACGACAGAGATGGGGTCAACATCCCTTTTCGTGACTTTAGTGTCTGTCGTGTTCAGACCCGTATTCCGCTTCGCTTTATACGGGCTACAGGGTAAATACCTTCAGACCTCTGCGCCCCCGGGCCTCTGCGAGATCAATCTGCTTTTTGTTTATCTCGCAGAGGCGCTAAGACGCTGAGAACAAAGCCTTATAACCTCAGTGTTCTCTGTATCTCAGTGCTGAAAAGTATTCTTTTGTAATCTCAGCCTGTTTTCCAGAGTAAATCACGGGCCGCTTCGGTGTCTTTATGGTATAAATACGGCCCGAAATACTGCTCCCGAATCTGTGATCTATGAGTCTTGCTCACGAAATAAGACAACTGGTGAAACTGGCCTGGCCTTTATTGATTGCTCAGGTCACGCAAACCCTGATGGGTGTATCAGACACCATTATGGCCGGCCGGGTATCCGCTACGGATATGGCCGCGGTGGCTATTGCGTCGAGCATTATTCTGCCCATTCTGTTTTTCCTGCAAGGCATTATTCTGGCCCTTCCGCCTATCGTTTCGCGCCTTGACGGGGCAAGAAAGGTGGAAGAGATCCCTGAAAAAGGCCAGCAAACCCTGTGGCTGTCGCTGTTTATGTCGGTGCCGCTGGCACTGTGCTACTTTTTAGTGCCACAGCTGGCAGAGCTGATGAACATGGAGCCGGAGCTCGAGCGCATTACCCTTGAGTATCTGCAATACATGTTACTGGGGATGCCGGCATTTGCCATCTATCAGGTACTGCGCCAGTACTGTGAAGGCCTTTCGGTCACCCGCCCGTCTATGATCATTATGTTTGTTGGTCTGATGATTAATATTCCGGCTAATTACGTATTTATTTACGGCAAGCTTGGCGTACCAGCTTTTGGCGGCGCCGGTTGTGGTATTGCCACCGCACTGGTATTTACCGGCATGATGGTATGCACCTGGGCCTACACCCACTATTCACGCAAGATGTCACGCTACCCGTTTTTCAACCGCTGGTATGCCCCCAGGCTGTCAGAGATCATGGAGATTGTGCGCCTCGGCCTGCCTATTGCTATGACCATTTTGTTTGAGGTGTCGCTGTTTTCTGTGGTGGCACTGCTGCTGGCTCCCTTTGGGGCACTGATTGTGGCGTCTCATCAGGTGGCACTGAATTTCTCTGCGCTGATGTTTATGATCCCCTTAAGCATTGGCCTGGCCGTGGCCATCAGAGTGGGCTATCTGCTGGGTGAAGAAAAACCCTTAAATGCCAGAAAATCAGTACATGGCGCCTGGATTGTGGGTATCGGCTGCGCCCTTGTGACCGCCAGCATTTCCTTTTTGCTGCGTTTTCAGATTGCTGAGCTCTACAGTAACGATGCCGAAGTGGTACGCATGGCGGCAGATCTGATGTTTCTGGCGGCGGTGTTTCAGTTTTCCGACGCCATACAGGTGATCTCAGGCTGTGCCCTGCGCGGCTATAAAGATGCCAAAGCCATGTTCTATATCAGTTTTCTGTCTTACTGGGGGGTGGGATTAACAACTGGCTGCATTCTGGGGCTCACCGACTGGGTAGTGCCAAAGATGGCTGCCACCGGTTTCTGGATTGGCTTTATCGTCGGCCTGACCAGCGCCGCCATCTTCCTGGGCTGGCGCCTGGCGTATATTCAAAGGGTAAAAGAAGAAGAAATTATCACCGGTTAAAGGTTGATGCTCTGGCAGGGACGCAATTAAAAGCCTTAACCACAGAGCCACGAATAGCACAGAGGATTAAACCGCTTATTTCCCTTTACCTCTCTGTGCCCTTCGTGGCTCTGTGGTGGAATCGCTTTTTTGTTCGTACCTTTGGTGATTTTCATATCTCGTAGCCCGTGATGCAGCGAAGCGGAATCCGGGAAAACTCAATCCCGCAATCCGCTTCGCTCCTTGCAGGCTACACCGCAAAGACGCGGAGAAAGGCATGTAGGTAAAAAGGCGGGATTTCATCTCACCCTCACTCCTTCACCCTTACTCCTCTCCCCTCACACTTCACACCTCACTAACTACAGCATTTCCACTGCGATAGCTGTCGCTTCGCCGCCGCCGATACAGAGTGAGGCGATACCCTTTTTAAGATTCCGGTTTTTCAGAGCATGCAGCAGAGTGACCAGAATCCGGGCACCGGAAGCACCTATAGGATGGCCCAGCGCACAGGCACCACCATTGACGTTGACCTTGTCTGCATCCAGCTCCAGCTGTTTAATCGCCAGCATGGTCACCATGGCAAAGGCTTCATTGATCTCAAACAGATCCACATCGCTGGTCTGCCAGTTAACCTTATCCAGCAGCTTTTGCATGGCGCCAACGGGCGCTACGGTAAAGTTTTCAGGTTCAATGGAATGGGTACTGTGTCCCACAATCCGCGCCATTGGCGTCAGGCCCTTTTCTTTCGCCACCGACTCGCGCATCACCAGCAGTGCTGCAGCACCATCAGAAATAGAACTTGAATTAGCGGCAGTAATGGTACCGTCTTTTTTAAATGCAGGACGCAGATTGGGGATCTTATCCGGCATGGCGTTGCCCGGCCCTTCATCGGTATCTACGGTAATATCCCCCTTACGGGTTGCAATGGTCAGCGGCGTAATCTCATCGGCAAAGGCACCACTGTTGATAGCCTGTTTGGCGCGGGATAAGGAGGTTAAAGCAAACTCATCCATTTGCTGGCGATCGATCCTTTCTTTATCAGCAGTGTCCTGGGCAAAACAGCCCATGGCTTTGCCATCATAGGCATTTTCCAGCCCGTCCAGCATCATATGATCCAGTACCTGGCCATGACCCATACGATAGCCACTTCGCGCTTTGGGTAACAGATACGGCGCATTACTCATGCTTTCCATGCCCCCGGCCACCGCCGTATCAATACTGCCTGCCTTAATCAGATCATGAGCCAGCATCACCGCTTTCATACCCGAGCCACAGACTTTATTAATGGTCGTTACACCGGCAGATAGCGGCAAACCGGCTTTTAAACTCGCCTGTCTGGCCGGAGACTGCCCCAACCCGGCTGGCAGTACACAGCCCATAAACACTTCCTGCACTGCATCAGCATCATGCTTTTCCAGCAGCGCTTTAATCGCCTGAGCACCCAGTTCAACACCACTTAAAGGTGCTAAAGCGCCCTGAAAGCCACCCATGGGAGTGCGTCTGGCATCCACTATCACTACTGCATCGTTATTACTCATCATTAATCCCCTGTTTGTGATCTGTGCTCTGGTCTGAGTGTGTTCTCAGACCAGCTAATCTGGCTTTTGTTGTACAAATTACCCAATACGGGCGCAATGCACCATAAGTCGAACGTACAGCATAATGAACATTTTCACAGGTTGACCAGTTGCTAAGGTCATCCCTGTGTTGACGCCTTGTTACGCTTACTTTACCTTTAGGTTAACTTACAGCTTACGTAAACGTAAAGTGATATGGCCGAGAACCGCACCTACAGCATTGGCGAACTGGCAAAAGAATTTGACATTACGCCCCGATCCATCCGCTTCTATGAAGAGCAGGGGCTGCTGTGCCCTGAGCGTAGTGGCCAGACACGCATCTATCACAATAAAGACAGAGTCAGGCTGAAGCTGATCCTAAGAGGAAAAAGACTCGGCTTTTCACTGGCAGAAACCAAAACCCTGTTTAACCTTTACGACAGTAATCAGAACTCACTGGCACAAAATGAAGTGATTCTGGACATGATTGCCCTGAAGCGGGCCAGCATGCGTCAACAACTGGAAGATATTCAGATGCTGATGAATGAGCTGGACGACCTGGAGAGTCGCTGTCGACTGGAACTGGAACAACTGACAAGAGGAAAACGCGCATGAAAGCCCATTACCCTACCCTGAATTTTGGTCTTGGCGAAGAAGTGGATATGCTTCGCGACCACGTCTATGCCTTTGCCCAGGGCGAGATTGCGCCACTGGCCGAAAGCGCCGATGAAAACAATGCCTTTCCCAACGAACTTTGGCCTAAATTTGGCGAAATGGGCCTGTTAGGTGTCACCGTATCGGAACAATATGGCGGTGCCGACATGGGTTATCTGGCCCATGTGGTGGCGATGGAAGAAATCAGCCGCGCGTCCGCAGGCATTGGCTTAAGTTACGGTGCCCATTCTAATCTGTGTGTTAATCAGATTTATAAAAACGGCAACGACGCCCAGCGGGAAAAATACCTGCCGAAACTGGTCAGCGGTGAGCATATCGGCGCGCTGGCCATGAGTGAGCCAAATGCCGGCTCAGATGTGGTCAGCATGAAGTTAAGCGCCAAAAAACAGGGAGATAAGTACATTCTTAACGGCAATAAAATGTGGATCACCAACGGCCCCGATGCCCATGTGTTTGTGATCTATGCCAAAACCGATGTCAACGCAGGCTCTAAAGGCATTACTGCTTTTATCGTAGAAAAAGACACGCCGGGATTCAGCCAGGCACAAAAACTCGACAAACTGGGCATGCGCTCCTCCAATACCTGCGAACTGGTGTTCGATAACTGTGAAATACCCGCTGAAAATATTCTGGGTGTTGAGGGCGGCGGCGTAAAGGTGCTGATGAGCGGCCTCGATTATGAACGACTAGTGCTCTCCGGCGGCCCGCTGGGCATAATGCAGGCCTGTATGGATGTGGTCATCCCTTATGTTCATGACAGAAAGCAGTTTGGCCAGAGTATCGGCGAATTTCAGCTGGTACAGGGCAAGCTTGCCGATATGTATACCCAGATGAATGCCGCCCGTGCTTATGTTTATACCGTAGCCAAAGCCTGCGATCGTGGTGAAACCACCCGTAAAGATGCCGCTGCGGTGATCCTGTATTCTGCCGAACTGGCCACTAAAATGGCGCTGGATGCGATTCAGTTGCTCGGCGGTAACGGCTATATCAACGAGTACCCCACAGGGCGTTTGCTCAGAGATGCTAAGCTGTATGAGATTGGCGCCGGCACCTCAGAGATCCGCCGCATGCTGATCGGCCGCGAACTGTTTAAAGAATCGGCTTAACTGATATTGCACCACAGAGGCACGGAGAACACAGAGGATTAATGGTGGATTTTTTGTACTCCGTGAGCAATGAATCAGCAATATAGAGTGTGCTTACAAAATGCACCATAGTGATGTCACGAAGAAGTCTCAGAACAGTGATCTAATACACTCTGTGACCTCTGTGTCTCTGTGGTGAATTGAGAAAGGAGAGCCTTGTGCCCCGAATAGAATCAAAAATTAATGCCAAGAGCCAGGAATTTGCCGACAATGCCGCCCATATGCAGACTCAGGTGGACGATCTGCGTCAGCAATTTGCTAACATCAGCCAGGGTGGTGGCGATAAAGCCAATCAGCGTCATACCGACAGAGGCAAATTATTACCCCGCGAGCGCATCGAAGCCCTGCTCGATCCCGGTGCGCCTTTTTTAGAGCTGTCACAACTGGCAGCGCTGCATGTTTATGATGACGATGTGCCCGCGGCGGGCATTATATGTGGTATTGGCCGGGTTTCCGGTGTTGAGTGCATGATTGTGGCGAACGATGCCACCGTTAAAGGCGGCACCTATTACCCGCTTACGGTGAAAAAACACCTGCGCGCCCAGACCATTGCCGAGCAAAACAACCTGCCCTGTATCTACCTGGTCGACAGTGGCGGTGCCAACCTGCCCCGTCAGGATGAAGTGTTCCCTGATCGTGAGCACTTCGGGCGTATTTTTTATAATCAGGCCAACTTATCAGCCGCCAATATTCCGCAAATCGCGGTGGTGATGGGCTCCTGCACCGCAGGTGGAGCCTATGTTCCGGCCATGGCCGATGAGTCCATTATTGTCAAAGAACAGGGCACCATTTTTCTCGGTGGCCCGCCGCTGGTAAAAGCGGCAACCGGTGAAGTGGTCAGCGCCGAGGAGCTGGGCGGCGGTGATGTGCACTGTCGCACCTCCGGGGTGGCGGACCACCTGGCCAACAATGACCATCATGCGCTGAAAATTGCCCGGGATGCGGTAGCACGGTTAAACCGTACTAAGCCGGTATCATTGCAGCTTACCCAGCCTGTGGATCCGGCTTACGACGTCAATGAAATCTATGGCATCGTGCCTAAAGACACCCGCCAGTCTTATGATGTGCGGGAAATCATTGCCCGCGTGGTGGATGGCTCAGAATTCGATGAATTTAAGGCCCTTTACGGCAACACCTTAGTCTGTGGATTTGCACGCATCTTCGGCTATCCGGTCGGCATTGTCGCCAATAACGGGATTTTATTCTCAGAATCGGCACAAAAAGGCGCTCACTTTATTGAGCTGTGCGCCCAGCGCAAAATCCCGCTGGTATTTTTGCAGAATATCACCGGCTTTATGGTGGGCAAACAATACGAAGCCGGCGGCATTGCCAAACATGGCGCGAAAATGGTGACCGCCGTGGCCTGCGCCAAAGTGCCCAAATTTACTATTCTGATCGGCGGTAGTTTCGGTGCCGGTAACTACGGCATGTGCGGCCGAGCGTACGACCCGCGCTTTTTGTTTATGTGGCCCAATGCCCGCATCTCGGTGATGGGCGGCGAGCAGGCTGCCGGTGTGCTGGCTCAGGTTAAACGGGATCAAAAAGCCCGCAAAGATGAAGACTGGAGTGAAGCAGAAGAAAAGGCCTTTAAACAGCCGATTATTGATGATTATGAGCGCCAGGGGCACCCCTACTACGCCTCAGCCCGCCTATGGGATGACGGCGTGATTGATCCCGCCGATACCCGTACCGTGCTTGGCCTGTGCCTTTCAGCATCGTTGAATAAACCTATAGAGGACACCCGTTTCGGGGTGTTCCGCATGTAAGGAGGCCCCATGTCAGATATTTTATATGAAGTGGATAAACGCGGGGTGGCCACCGTTACCCTGAACCGGCCTCACAAACATAACGCCTTTGACGATGTACTGATCAAAGAGCTCACCGGGCTGTTTAAGCGCGCCGGTGATGACAATCAGGTGCGGGTGCTGGTACTGGCCGCCAATGGTAAGAGTTTCTGTGCCGGCGCCGATGCCAACTGGATGAAACGCATGGCCGGTTATAGTTTTGAAGAGAACGTAGCCGACGCCAGGGCCCTGGCCACCATGCTACATACCTTAAATACCCTGCCTAAGCCCACAGTGGCAAAGGTTCAGGGTGCTGCCTTTGGCGGTGCGGTGGGACTTATTGCCTGCTGTGATATGGCCATTGGCAGCAAAATGAGCAAGTTCTGTTTAAGCGAAGTCAAACTGGGCCTGATCCCGGCGACCATCGCCCCTTATGTGATTGACGCCATCGGCAAACGCATCGCTCGGCGTTATTTTACCACTGCCGAAGTGTTTTCTGCCCGCCGCGCCCGGCGCTTAGGCCTGCTCAGCGAAGCGGTCACCGAAGAAGAGCTGGACAGCACAGTAGAAGAGCTGATCGAACAATTATTGAAAAACAGCCCTGATGCTGTCAGTGCCGCCAAGCAACTGATCTTCGATATTGCCGATCACAAAGATGACGACGAAGAGCTGATGGAAAAAACCAGCCTGCGTATCGCCACTATCAGAGTGTCAGAACAAGGGCAGGAAGGCCTCAGCGCCTTTCTGGAAAAACGCCGCCCCAACTGGATCCAGGAGTAATTATGTTGGTAAAACTTCTTGTCGCCAACCGCGGTGAAATCAGTTGCCGTGTTATCAAAACGGCCCAGCGCATGGGGATCCACACGGTAGCGGTGTACTCCGATGCCGATGCCAATGCCCTGCATGTGCAAATGGCCGATGAAGCGGTGCATATTGGCCCCGCGCCGTCCAAAGACAGCTATCTGCAGGCGGAAAAAATCATTGAAGTGGCGCGCAAAACAGGCGCCGATATGATTCACCCCGGCTATGGCTTTTTGTCGGAAAACGCCAACTTTGCCCGGCTGTGCGAAGACAATCAGATCATCTTCGTCGGCCCGCCGGTGGCCGCCATTGACGCCATGGGCTCCAAATCTGCGGCGAAAAAGATCATGGAAGCTGCTGGTGTGCCGCTGGTACCCGGCTATCACGGTGACGACCAGTCGCCCGAAACCCTCAAAGCTGAAGCCGATAAAATGGGCTACCCGGTGCTGCTCAAAGCCGCTGCCGGTGGCGGCGGTAAAGGCATGCGCCAGGTTCACAAAGCCGAAGAATTTGAACAGGCCCTGGCCGCGGCTAAACGTGAGTCTATGGCCGGTTTTGGCGATGATCAGATGCTGGTGGAAAAATATCTGACCCAGCCCCGTCATGTTGAGATTCAGGTATTCTGCGATCTGCATGGTAACGGCGTGTATCTATTTGAGCGTGATTGCTCGGTGCAGCGTCGCCACCAAAAAGTCATCGAAGAAGCCCCTGCCCCTGGCGTATCAGAAGCACTACGCGCACAGATGGGCGAAGCGGCCCTTAAAGCCGCCAAAGCCATTAATTATGTGGGCGCCGGTACCGTAGAGTTCCTGCTTGATACCGACGGCAGCTTCTATTTTATGGAAATGAATACCCGTTTACAGGTAGAGCATCCGGTCACGGAAATGATCAGCGGTCAGGATCTGGTGGAATGGCAAATCCGCGTCGCCAGTGGTGAAGAATTACCCCTGAGTCAGTCTGAACTTGCCATCAATGGCCATGCCTTTGAAGCCAGAATTTATGCCGAAGATCCCGATAATGAATTTCTGCCGGCAACAGGCACCCTGCATTTTTTGCAGCCCCCGGATGAGTCTGATTATGTGCGGGTCGATACCGGCGTACGTCAGGGTGATGAGGTCTCTGTCTACTACGACCCCATGATTGCCAAGCTGATTGTGTGGGACGAAGATCGCAACAAAGCCCTGCGCCGCCTGGTCAAAGCCCTGTCTGAATACCGTATCAAGGGTGTGACCACCAATATTGATTTTTTGTATAACCTGGTCAGCACCAAAGCCTTTAAACAGGCACAACTGGATACCGGTTTTATTGATAAGAATCAGAAACAGATATTTCTTGAAAATGAAGCCGATATTGCCACTTTACTGCCACTGGCAGCCCTGTATCTGGTACTAAGCCAACAGCAGGAACATCAAAAACTCAGCCAGCATCATCAGGATCCCTGGTCACCCTGGCAAAGTCTGACCGCCTGGCGCAGCAACCAGCAATATCAGCAGACGCTGGAGATAAAAATCCATGAGGCCTGCCACAATGTTACGGTACAGCAAACAGAGAGCAGCGGTCAGCAGCGCTATATTATCAGTGGCGAACGCTTCCAGGTTGAGGCCACCGGTGAGATCCAGGGCGACAGTCTGATCGCCATTATTAATGGCCACCGTCAGCGGGCCACTATCAGCGGCAATCAGCATGGCTGTTCCTTGTATACCCAGTCCAGTGCCCTGCACTTTAGCCGGCATTTGCCGGATCTGGGCCTGCTGGATCACGATCAGCATGGTGGCGGGCTGACCGCGCCCATGAATGGTTCCGTAGTAAAACTGGTTGTCGAGGTGGGTCAACAGGTCAGCAAAGGCCAGGAGCTGGTGATTATGGAAGCGATGAAAATGGAGCACAGCTTAAAAGCCCCATCCGATGGCAAAGTCACGGAGTTTTTCTACCAGCAAGGGGATCTGGTCGACGGCGGCGCCGAACTGCTGGCCTTTGAGGCAGAAGACAACTAACCACATAGGCACAGAGAACACAGAGGGAAAGCATTGAAGAGACAAGTACCTTTTATTTCTCTGTGTCCTCCGTGGCTCTGTAGTGAATTTATTTGAGCAACAGAAGCGTAGCCCGTATAAAGCGCAGCGGAATACGGGGATAAACCCGAACTATCCCGCAATCCGCTTCGCTCCTTGACGGGCTACATGTAAATCACAGAGCACAGAGGGAGAACGTTGGAAAAGATATATATTTTATATCTCTGCGTCCTCCGTGGCTCTGTGGTGAATTTATTTGAGCAATAGTATGTATCCCAAAGAAGTAAAAATCGTGGAAGTGGGTCCCCGTGACGGGCTGCAGAATGAAAAGGGCCAGATAGCCCTTGCCGACAAGGTGGCACTGGTGGAAAACCTCGCCGATGCCGGCCTGAATATGGTGGAAACGGGCAGTTTTGTGTCGCCCAAATGGGTACCGCAAATGGCTGACAGCGGTGAGGTTTTTGCGGCTATTAAGCGCAAACCCGGTGTTACTTACTCAGCACTGACGCCCAACCTGAAAGGCTTTGAAGCGGCGCTGGCGGCAGGGGCCGATGAGATGGCGATTTTTGGTGCGGCCTCAGAGAGCTTCACCCAAAAAAACATCAACTGCAGCATCAGTGAAAGCCTGGAGCGTTTCGCACCGGTGATGGCAACCGCCGGGGCCAACAAGATTAAAGTGCGTGGCTATGTATCCTGTGTGCTGGGCTGCCCCTATGAAGGAGACATCAGCGCTGAAAAGGTGGCGGAGGTGTCAGACAGGCTACTGCAAATGGGCTGCTATGAAATTTCATTGGGCGATACCATAGGCGTCGGCACCCCGCTAAAAACCGCCAGTATGCTAGATATCGTATGCAAGGTGGTGCCCAAAGCGAAGTTGGCGGTACATTTTCACGATACCTATGGCCAGGCACTGGCCAATATCCTGATTGCCCTGCAACAGGGTATCAATGTCATCGACAGCGCCGTGGCTGGGCTCGGTGGCTGCCCTTATGCCAAAGGGGCGTCGGGCAACGTAGCCACAGAAGATGTGGTGTATATGCTACACGGCATGGGCATAGAAACCGGTATCGATCTGGATAAGCTAATCCACGCTGGTGAACAGATTACCGCCAGGCTTGGCCGCAGCACTAATTCAAAAGTGGCAAGGGCTTTGTCGCAATGACTGACCGGTGATCGCGCCGATGATTATGCCAGGATCTCTAAGCCTTTATTGGCTACCAGATTAAGTAATTTGAGGGAGGTACCCCGCGGCTTTTTACTGCCTTGTTCCCACTGCCTTACTGTTGATGGTGTAGTGTTGAGGTAAGCGGCGAACACCGCCTGACTCACATGCGCCTTTTTGCGGATGGCTTTAATGCGGTGGGCATCATAATTCTCAACTTCAGGCAGGCATAAGGCATCGAACTCGCGCATGGTTTGCACATCCATCACGCCAGCCTCGTTTAAGTCTTTCGCTGTGTCATGTATGACATCTAAGATACTGTCTTTCATCTCACTTCACCTCTACCATACTGCCCGTTTCAACGGCGTTTTTCAGTTGGACCTCACTGTAACCCAACAGCTCCTTTGCCAATCGTTTAAATGCCTTCAACTCTTTGCCGTTTATGTTATCCCGCGCGTTCTTAGGGAAGCCGTACATAAAGAAGGCTTTGTTACCCACCTTAAACGCCAGGATGGTCCTCAGACCGCTGCTTTTTCCTTGCCCCTCAATGGACGCTCGCTTTTTATAAACATGGCCACCCAGATCAGCATCGATTAAGCCTTTTTCCATTTCCCCGACGGCTTCCTTGAGGGCGCTATCCGTCAGCCCCTCTTTCCCGGCCCACTTCGTGAACCACTTTGACTTATATATGCGCATTCCGTTCCCTTTTCACACACAAAACTATAACACCAAGTGGTATAGTTCGCACAGTATAATTTTCACGCACGGGGTCTTGTACTGTGGATACGCTCATGGGTATGGGTATCGAAACCGGTATCGATCTGAATAAACTGATTCAGGCTGGTGAACAGATTACCGCAAAACTTGGCCGCAGCACTAACTCCAAAGTCGCTAAAGCCCTGTCGCAATAAAGGTGCGGACGCAGACCAAACAGCCAGATTAGCTATGCTGAATACAAGCGAATCTGACTTTTTTCTGTGCAGGCACTATTTACCGTGTTTTCGGTTAGTGATGCCTGTCCGTTAAAGCGGGGGAAGTCTAGTGTGGGCTTTGACGCGCTTGTTAAGCATCTTTCAGCAGCTCCAACTGGATAGAATCAAGAGATTCAGAGCTAATCGCGGTGACGCAAGAGAAAGCTCTTATCTGAATTTCTTCCAGTTTCTTCTGGATAGACTGAAGACGTTTTAGATTGTCGCTTGCGTAATTTCTTCGCGTCAGAGTTTTCAAGTTGAGGTTAATAATAAATATGGAAGACATTATTCCTGACATTGCGGCACTTATTGAAACTCCCGAATCACCGCGGACCGCATGCCATCCATGCTCGAATACTGTGATGCCATATTCCATAAGAAGAAACGATAAATCAGCCACCTCGAATGTGTAATCAGTTGCAGTTTCCAGTAAATCTAGAGAGTCTCTAGAAAATCTTGCCTTCTCCGCAGAATCATGAGACTTGTCTCTCTTAACCCTGAGTTCTACGACCTTTTCAAAGTCTTTAGCATCAAGCTCGAATAGCTCTCTTAGTCTGGGTTCGATTTTTTCCTTAATTTGCACAGAGATGAATCCGAAATCCTTATGAGACTTTTCACATTCATGCTTTGTGGTGCTGATCTCGCACACCGTGATAATCATTTTCGCCGACAGTATGCTCAGCAGAGCAGCTGCGCTACCAGAGCCTGGCGATGCCTTTCCTGCCCCAAAATCGTTCAGAAGCTGAGTTGCTGGTCTTTCTAGGATTAGCTTTGTTGTAACCCCTTTTAATTCTTCCTGCTTCAAACTAGCCCCCTTTTCATAGTTCTTCAATACCGTAGCTGCTTAACGCCTTGCTCACAGGAAAATTAGGAGCGCAGCAACTTGTTAGCTCAGCAGTTTAGCTACAAGAGCTGGCCCCTTTGCAACTTGGTCAGTCGCTCCCAACCCATCAAATTCTGCGAGTACTTGTTGAAGCGACTCATTAAGTATCTCGCTAGTTAAATCTACGTTTGGCAAATCCGAAATTTTTTGCTCTATATCTTGAGAAGAACCGGCTGTTTTAATACTAGCCACCATTGCCACATAAAATTTAATATTCGTGATTGTCTTTCTTTCTAACTGAATCTCGCTATTTTCAGGCTTCAGATGTGTTTCAACAGCTTTCATTATTTGAATTGCTTTGAGATATATATCAATTGGCTTATCTAAGCTGAATATTTTTTTGTATTCAACGTCAGAATTTATTAATGTTGAAGGCCGAGCCCTTGCGCTATCTGGTTTCAAAAGCATGATAGCCATCATAGCTTGAGCCATATAAGAGATACTTATAATCTTAGAAACAGGCATTCCCTGATTTTTATAAAAGTTTTTCTTCCTGTCGTAGTAGTAACCGTTTGACTTAAGAAAGTCTTCAATATTTCTATGGATGTCATCAGAACTTCTTAGCGAGGCAGGCGGGATAGATGTTTGACTGTTGGTGGCTCGTATAATTCTGTCTCTAGCTTCTTCATCTTCTTCACAGATCACTCTTGCAAGCACAGCTCTTTCATCACCTTCGTGATTCTCAAGCTGCGAGAAATATTGGTATATTTCATGTGACGTCTGCAACCCATTAACAATTTGAGGATCTTCAATTGTAAGTTGCTTTCCCGCCATTACTGCTTTAGGGGTAATGATGGTTACGCCATTATTTAGATACCAAAAGTTTTCTGATTGTCTATTTTCAAGTGTCTTCCGGATGCCCGTATTGACTACAACGCTGCCCTGATAATCTCGAACATTCGATTCGAATATACTGCGTGCCAAAGACCCTGAGTCAGAAATAAATTCGTAGTACTTAGACAGAGTAACAAGACATAGATAACTACCGGCAGTTGTGCCAATCGGTGATTCCGCAACCTCGAGGACTCTCGAAGTAGACGGTACATTTCTAGTCATTTCAAGAAGTTCAGACGCACCTATAAATTCAAATGAAAAATCAGCGCCACCAAACATTTTGACAATATCTTCTTGCAGCTTTGGAACTTTCCCTGATACATTATGATGAACTTCATCACCCTGTGATGCATAAAAATATCGTATTTCTACTTTTGGAAATGTCTTTGCTAACTTTGCATATGAATTTCTAAAAAGTTTAACCTTATCAATCAAATCAGTGTTGTAGCGTGCAGAATAATCGTCTGGATTGTTCGCTAGGTTAAATAAGTCCTGAGCTGACTCCCTGAATTTGATTACAGCATCCTCTTTAAAAGAGGCTGAAGTCTTAGATTGAATTATAATAAGTTCGATGTTATTCTTTTTCTGATTGGTATTGACTAGCGTATCTTCTTTTAATGGCTCGCCATTAATAAAAGTATAGATTGAATCAATTCCGCCGTCTCCACCATCACCTACTATACCATATAAAATGTCATCGTAGGTAAGATCATAATTCTTAAGTATTTCAGATGCAGAATATATTTCGAAATACTCCGACACTGTCAGCTCATCGCCAGACTCAGCACATCGCTCCTTGATTATCTGCTTAAGAATTATCTGATCATTTGTTTTTTGAGCCACATTTATTCCTTAGTAATTTGATATCTGTGTGCTGTCAAGGAGCTAACGCTAAGCTAACTGGAAAAAATTGTTGGCGATAATTGCTAGGCTAGAGCGTAGCCAACAATTTTTTGAGTATAGCTTTTTGTTAGATTTTATTTTACGGACAGTTTTTATTTTCCTTTAATTTGTAAATAGGATCCCATTCATCTTTGTAGGAACAAAAATGGTTGTAGTAGTCCTGCTTAAATGGATTGCGTTCAGTTTTATGAGAAGTGGTTGCTGAAATTAAAGAAACAACTCTATTTGGATAGCTCGCAGCGTGTTCAGATCTCTTAGCTTCACAATAACTAGCCCTTGAAGGTCCTCCCTTTTGATAGCCAGATTCTGAGCTCCATTCCTGAGTACTTTTATAATATTCAATACCGTGACTTCTTAGCCTGCAAGACTTAATTTTTTCCGTAAGCAAATCATCTTTTAAAAGTTTAGCCATTTCTCTCTTGCATTTTCTCTGGTCTGAGAGTGCGCCAGCCAAGGAGGCATGCGGAACCCCAGAAAAGTCACTTGCACTGTATTTGCCACTTCCCGATATCCCAAGATCAGCGAGCTTTTTCAGTAAGTTGTTAAATTCAGCCTTAGCTTCACCTGAAAATTCCACTTTGCTAGTTGCCCCAGCATGACTCAAGTTACCACAGATGGAATCAGCAAAGCTGGCTATATGTTTTAAAGCCTCTGCTTTCTCATTTGCAAGAGCATTGACACTTATAAATGTAACAAACATTAAAATTAAGTATTTCATAACATCTCCTTTTTTGTAGAAGCCCAAACTACTGATGATGCTACATATTGGACTGGTAAAACCTAACGCCGAAAATCAGCCGGCACGAAAGAAGCGGTAGCGACTGTAGTGATCGGCTGAATTTGACTTGTTAAATTCACGAACAACCAGCGACATCCCACGCTTCTTGCATTTTACCAGGTGGAAGCCGCCCCCCTAACACAACCTTTATTCTTTTCAATTCCCTACACACACAGTTATTTGTAGCAAAAGTTGCATCATCCAACTCTTTAGGGGTGTAAGTGCCATCTGGTTCATCGAGCATTTCAATATAATTGTTCCAACACTTTCTAGAACGCTGCCATAAAGTTTCTAATACTTTTGGTGGAACTATATCAGCAACTTGTTTTGCATCGCTTAGAATCTCAGGCCTTTTGGGTGCATTTAACATTTCTAGCTTAAATGCTTCAGCAGCCCTTGATGAATCTCGATATTGCATCCATGTTTGAGTTGCTTGTAAGAATGCTGAAATACCAGCAATGATTGTTACAGGCTCCATACTTTCTCCTTGCTGAACATAAAGTGTACTAGATCGACTTCTGACTAGATCCAAAACTGCTTATTCTTGTTTGGTAGCTAAAAGTCAATATTATCTTTAGTAAACAAAAGCTTATGATTCCAGCCCACTCGATTGACTGGTCTCGTTTTCTGCGGAAAGTAGGAATGCGGCACTATAAGACCCGACTAATTCCGTGTCAGAAAAATTTTTATTATGAGCATCATATAGTTAGATTTTGCTTTATGTCAAAACAAAGCGCTGAGGGATGGCTGCTTGCTTATAAGCTTTACCTGCCTGCGGGTACGAGGAGCCGGGCTTGTACGCTTGAGAAACTGACCGGGTTAAAGCACAAGGCGTGGTGGTTTTAGTGAGCCGTAAATCGCGCCAGCGGGGCCATCCGGGCTTTATTCAGAGATAGCCTTCTCTGATGCAGGCTGTAATTATCGGCCATTTCCAGAGCTTTTAGCAGCTTGCCTTCCTGCTGCAATGCCGGGCAGGCCATCATGGTGGAGGCCATTTTATCAAAGGCCAGCCGCTGGCCCTGCTCAAGCGTTACTTTGCCGAAAAAACGGTTACATCCGGCAAAGCCGGTTACCTGCATATCAGCGCCGATAGTAAAATACACGGGCTTTTGTGCATTGATGGCTATCTCCTGCCCCATCAGTTCTGTAAGCTGCCATTTTACCCCCACAATCTCAGAACCGATCTGTTTAGCAAGACGATATTGCGCGGCCAGTTCACCGCTGATGCGCTGACCATCCTGATCGAGATGAAACAGCTGGTTTTCTCCTACCTGATAGAGCCCCGGAGCTGAAGTCCGGCCCAAAAGGCGGATACGCAGGCCATCATCCAGCCATTCAAATTCACCTTTAGACTGAAAGGCGCGGCTGTCTTCGCCTAAATAGGTTTCACTCAACTGGTAATTGCCATCGGCTGAGAGCATCAGGCGGGTCTGAATACCCTCGCAATCTGCGCAGGGCAGCACGCCTTCATAAACGCCAGCCCAGTCCAGCGCGTTGCGGCTGGTATGGGCATTATCTGCATTTTGCATCTGCTCTGATTGCGTGTTCTTTACTACAGGGTTGTTATCCGTTGTGGCACAGGCGCCAAGTAACAATACGGCCAGGATCAGCAACAGTTGAATCGGCATTATCAGTCAAGTCCTAAGGTTTTGCGGGCACTGTCATACAGGCTCTGGGCCTGGCCCCGGGATTGTATTTTAAGCTCTTCGCGGTACAGAGAAATATCACTGGCCGCTTTTAAATGATCCCGGCTGTGGGTTAAAAAGTCCACCACCTTTTGCTCAAGTACGTCTTGTGCTTTTAGCTCAGTGGCAAACTCGCGGGTTTTTCCTAACTCGTACATTTCGGAAAGGCGACTTAACTGACTGAGCTTGTCCTGTAAGGGTTGATTCGCATCAAGATACTGCTGCATGCGTTGCAGTGATTTATTCTCTGGCTCAGCATCCGCGCCTTCAACCTGCCACTTTCCCTGCTGTTGCTGAAGCGATACTGGCTGCGGTAAATTAAGACGATCGGCCAGATCCTGCAGCTCGGCGGCAACGGGGCGTAGGTTAAAGGCAATCATATTGTCCAGTGTCTGCATTTTCACAGCCGACTCGCCGGATTCGATCTTTTTCAGCACGTCGTCCATTTGCTCACGACCGGTCTGACCCAGCTCAGTTAACTCAGCCCCGATGTTCTGCCCGGCGTTGCTGGCAATCTGCTGCAGGCTCTGTTGCGATTTCTGCGGGTCATCCAGATAATCGAACAGGCTTAAACCGTTTTGTATCTGCATGGTTTCCTTCCTGGTAGATTAAATTCAGTTCAGAAACAGATGCGCTTTGCTCCTGTTTCAACAATTCTTCAGCAGTCTTAAAGCAATTGGCGCGCCATATCTAGCACCATAGCGCTATAGCATAGTGATTGGTGGCAAGGTAAAGTGATGTGATTGATTCTTTTAGATTTGTTGCATGTTTAGTATCTGGTTGCTGACAATTCTGGCGATTGGCTATCTGGCCCTGCTCTTTGCTGTAGGCTTCTGGGGTGACCGCTTTCATCGTGCCGGTGCTCAAAGACCGGTGATTTACAGCCTGGCACTGGGAATACACTGTACTTCCTGGGCCTTTTTTGGCACTACCGCACAATCAGCTACCTATGGCTGGGCCTTTACGCCCACTTATATGGGCAGCATTCTGCTGTTTGCTTTTGGTTACCCGCTACTAAGAAGGGTTATCCATTTTTGCCAGCAACAAAATGTCAGTTCGCTGGCAGATTTTATTGGTACCCAGTACAACAAGTCTCATCTGATTGCCGCCTTTGTTACCCTGCTATGCTTTGTCGGCGTCATGCCCTACACTGCGCTGCAACTTGATGCTGTTACCACCAGTGTCAATCTGCTAGCCGATGGCGAGCCGCAGTGGCCGGGCGGAACCAGCTTTTATGTAGCCCTGCTGATGGCAATTTTTGCCATCTTGTTCGGCACCCGCAGCCTCAGCCTCACCGAAAAACACCCGGGATTAATGCTGGCCATCGCCTTTGGCTCGGTGGTCAAACTACTGGCCTTTATTCTGGTCGGGGTGTTTGTCTGCTATATGATGTTTGACGGCATGCTGGATCTGTTGGGTAAAGTGCAATTGCATGAGCCCGCCCGTCAGGTGCTGGCCAGCAGTTCCGCCCCACTGGTGTATATCAGCCATATGGTGCTGGGTTTTTGTTCCATGTTTTGTCTGCCCCGTCAGTTTCATATCAACTACGTGGAGAATAACGGCGAGCAGGAACTGCGCACCGCCCGCTGGCTGTTTCCGCTCTATCTGCTGGCAATCAATTTATTTGTGCTGCCGGTGGCCCTGGCGGGCAAGATACTGCTGCCAGAGGCCAACACCGATACTTATGTGCTGGCCCTGCCGATGCTGGCTGAGGAGCCGCTGGTCGCTTTGGTTGCCTTTATCGGTGGCTTATCTGCGGCTTCCAGCATGATCATTGTCGCCACCCTGGCCATGGGCATCATGATTGCTAATAATCTGATTACGCCACTTTGGCTGAAACTGCATTTTCGTCCTCACCAGCAACAGGCTCTGAGGCCGAAAAGCCTGCTTAATATCCGCCGTCTGACCGTGCTGCTGGTGATTGGCCTGGCCTATCTGTATTCCCAGTATCTGAGTCAGACCGCCCCTCTGGTCAACAGCGGCATTATTGCCATGGCGTTGCTGGCACAGCTGGCACCGGCTTTGTTGTTTGCGCTTTACTGGAAGCAGGCCAGCAAAACGGCGGCGATTCTGGCAACCCTGGCAGGTTGCAGTGGCTGGGTCATCTGGCTGCTGTGGCCGAGTATAAAAGCCAGTTATTATTTCGAATCCACCCCCAGCGACCAGGCTATGAGTCAGGGCGTGCTGCTGAGCCTGGGCATTAATCTTATCTGTTTTGTGCTGGTGAGCCTGATGCGCGGCGGCTACCGGCAACGACTCGCCACTGAAGTTAATCCGCAGCCGGTTACACCGACCATTAAGATTTCTTCTTTGCTGGCGGTCACCCAAAAAGTGCTGTCACCGGCACAGCAGCAGGACCTTAAGTCGGCAATTGAACGGGCCAATAATATGAGCTATGCCAGTGGTCAGTTGATCCAGCGGGTTGAGCGCGAGCTGTCCGCCCATGTGGGCAATGCCAGTGCCCGGATCCTGCTCTCTGCCATTACCGAACAGCAACATGTGCCGCTGGACGAGCTGGTGGGGCTGGTGGAAGAAGCCAGCCAGAGCTACCAGTTTAACTATGAGCTTTTGCAATCCTCTGTTGAGCATATTGAACAGGGGATCAGCGTGGTTGATCGCCATCTTAAATTACTGGCCTGGAATCAGCGTTATATAGAGCTGTTTGATTATCCGGCCGGTTTTGTGCGGGCGGGGCTGACGGTGGAAGAATTACTCAGGTTTAATGCCAGGCGGGGCATGCTCGGTGATATCGGCGATCTTGACGCCGAGGTACAAAAGCGTATTGGCTATATTCGCCAGGGCAGCAGCTACAAATACCTGCGCACACAACCAGATGGCAGAGTCATTGAGCTACAGGGTAACCCCATGCCCGGGGGCGGTTTTGTCACCACCTACAGTGATATCACCGAATATGTGAAAACCCAGCAGGCCCTCGAGGAAGCGAAAAACACCCTGGAGCACCGGGTAGCCGAGCGCACCGAGCAATTGCAGCATACCAATCAGGCTCTGGAATACGCCAAACTCGACGCTGAAAAAGCCAACGAGAGCAAGACCAAATTTCTGGCTGCCGCCAGCCATGATCTGATGCAACCCTTTAATGCCGCCACCTTGTTTGCCGGTATGATCAGCCAGAAAACCCAGCACACTGAGGTGGCAGAGCTGGCCAGGGGGCTGCAGCAGTCACTGAATAACGCCGAAGAGTTGCTGGGCATGTTGCTGGATATGACCCGCCTCGATGCCGGCGTGCTGAGAGTACACCGCCAGCGCTTTGCCTTAAGGGATATTCTCGATCCGCTGGTGGCAGAATTTCGTCTGCTGGCCGCCCAAAAGCAGCTTGAGCTGAAATATTGTCCCACATCGATGCAGGTTGAGTCAGACAAAAAACTGCTCAGGCGGGTATTGCAGAATCTGGTCTCCAACGCCATCCGCTACACCACAACAGGCAAGATTCTGATCGGCTGCAGACGGCAACAAGGCCGAATTTGGATCCAGGTATGGGACACCGGCCCTGGCATTGCCAAAGAGCAGCAGCAGGAAATCTTCAACGAATTTCATCAGCTGCAACAGGAAAATAAACAGGGCCTGGGTCTTGGCCTGACCATAGTAGAGCGGATCAGCAAGCTGCTGGGCCACCCTATCCGCCTGCACTCAGAGCTTGGCAAGGGCACCGGGTTTTGTGTGGCCCTGCCCGCTTATCAGCAGAACAAGGCCAGGACGGTCACTGTGGCCAAATCAGAACAGCCCGACAAAACAGCTTTCTTAAGCGGCCACAAGGTATTGCTGGTAGATAACGAACCTCAGGTGTTATCCGCCATGGCGCAGTTATTTGAACAATGGGGGGCACAAACCTTCTGTGCCGCCAGTCAACAGCAGGCACTGGATGTCATCTCAGAACCCCCTTCGCTGCTGGTAATGGACTATCATCTGGATCACGGCGCCATTGGCACAGAACTGGCTCAGGTGCTGTATCAGCAGTGGAGGAAAAAGGTGCCTACCATACTCAACTCTGCCAATTATGAAGAGAGTATCAGAGAGCAGGCCATTGAGGCGGGTTTCAGCTTTTTACATAAACCGGTAAAGGCCGGTGCACTGAAACGACTGATCCGAAAGTTACTGGAGATTTAATGCCTGTTATGAAAAACACCCCACAACAAGCCTATACAGCCGCCTTTGCCGCTTGCCCGTTGCGGTTGCATCGCCACAGACCACAGAGCCTGAAACTGACCTTAGAGCAGATAGCCGACGACACCGGCATTGCCGAAAACGCCGATTATTACGGTCAGGGTAAGCTGATAGAAGATTTTGAGCAACAGGTTGCCAGACTGCTTGGCAAAACCTCGGGGCTGTTTCTGCCCAGTGGCACCCTGGCCCAGCCGATGGCCCTTAAGATCTGGGCCGACGCTGTGAGTAATGCCAATATCGCCCTGCATCCCACCAGCCATCTGATTTTGCATGAGCAAAGCGGATATGAAGCACTATGGCATTTAAAAGGGCACTTATGGGGCCAAAGTGACAATCTGCCCACACTTTCTGAGCTACAGGAGCTGACCAGGACACAACCGCTATCGTCAGTTTTAATGGAACTGCCACTGCGCGAAATTGGCGGCCAGTTACCTGATTGGGATGACGTCGTCGAACAGTGCCACTGGGCTCGCAGCCAGGGCATTAAACTGCATCTGGACGGCGCCAGATTATGGCAATGCCCTGCAGCCTGGAACAAAAACCTGGCGGGAATCGCCACATTGTTTGATTCAGTGTATGTGAGTTTTTATAAGGACTTAGGCGGCATGGCCGGTGCCATGCTGCTCGGTGATGCTACATTTATCGACCAGGCGCGGATCTGGCAGCGCCGCGCGGGCGCTAATCTGCACACCTTAGCCCCTTATGTGATCTCTGCCAGAGCCGGTCTGGAGAAGCATTTACCACAAATGCCACAGCGCCACGAGCAGGCTAAATGGCTGGCAAAACAGCTCAACGCACTGCCTGGCGTGCATACCTGGCCTGAGATCCCTGATACCAGCATGTTCAGGCTCAGACTGCGCTGCAAGCCAGAGGTATTTTTCAGACTCGCCTGCCATTGGATAGATGAACATCAGATTGGTCTGATCCCGCCGCCTTACGCCGTATCAGAATATGAAATCTGTTCGGAGATCAGCATCGGTGACGGCTTTAATGCCCTGCCTGCTGCGCAATGGCAACAATGGCTGGAGAAATTCAGCAAGGAAGTATTGGCAGGATGTCAGTTATGACAGACTCTGATGTTCGGGTTTTTCCATAAACTGTTTAAACATCACGCCGGCCTGAGTGCGGTTGATCACTTCAAGCTTACGTAATATCGCCGACACATGCTGTTTAATGGTGGTTTCCTGCACCTGCATTTCATAGGCAATCTGTTTATTTAACAGGCCGTTGGCCAGATGCTTGAGTACCCTGAACTGATGAGGCGTCAGCGACTCCAGTTTACGGGCAAAATGCTGATCCTGTGCGCTGCCCTCTTTTTGGATCAGCGGTTCGATTTCTTCCGGTAACCATTGCTCACCGTCCAGCACTGCATTCACAGCATTGGCAATCTTATCCAATGAAGCTGACTTGGGAATATAACCGCTGGCGCCAAAATCGATGGCACGGCGGATCACCGCCGGATTTTCCTCTGCAGACACAATCAACACCAACACCCCAGGATAGGCATTATGCAAGGTGGTGAGGCCGGTGAGCCCCTGATTACCGGGCATATTCAGATCCAGAAACACCAGCTCTATGGCCGGGTGCTGTTGTAACAGGCTGAGGGTATCATCAAGGTTCGCGGTTTCCAGAATATTGCCACCCAGGGTACTTTGCACCGCCTGTTTCATGGCGCTGCGAAATAAGGGGTGATCATCGGCAATGATGGCTCTGGGCTGACTACTCATAGGGGATACAGACTTATTTCAGGTTACAAGCCGGACTACTATCCTTCAGGGAAAGAGGAAAAGCAAGGGGCGACAAACCGCCCCTTTTTCCATTCTGATTATCAGAATTGATAGCCTACCGTGAGGCTGACTGTTCTGGGATCACCATAGTAACCAATCAGCGTATTATCACCGCCTAATCCAGGGATGAACTCACCAGGGTTGTTAGGATCGCGGGCGATAAAGGCATAGTTACCGACCAGATATTCCTCATTAGTCAGGTTCTTGCCATGTAAGCCCACTGTCCACTGACCATCATTGGAGTACCAGTTCACACCCAGGTTAAGCAGGCCATATTCATCCTGAGTCAGCAGGTTATCCAGCTCCACCAGATCATACTTGGTGCGATAGTAGTAGTTACCATTAATTACAAAATCACCATAAGAGGAAGTCATGTTATAGGTAAAGCCGACGTTGGCATTCACCTTAGGTGTATTGGTAACACTGAAACGATCAGAAATATCGATAAAGTTCTCCGCATCCACAAAGGAACGAACTTCATCAAACTTGGCGTTGATATAACCGAGATTTGCGTACATCTCCAGGTTATCTGTTGCTGCAACGGTCAGATCCATTTCCAGGCCTTTGGCACTGGATTGACCAATATTACCCAGGCGCTGGTTCAGAACAGTGGAATCATCAGGATCAGGTATCACCGAGATATACTGACGATCTTCATGATCCAAAGTGAAAACGGTCATATTTAAACGAACATAGTCACCCAGATCACTCTTAAAGCCCATTTCAATGGAATCAACAATTTCCGGGTTGGCTGCTGGCTCCGGTGTTGAGGCTCGGGGGTTAAAGGTACCCGACTTAAAACCCTGCGCGTAAGCGGCATAAAGCATCACATCAGGCGTCGCCTGATATTCAAAGCCAAGGCGAGGCGTAAAGCGTGACCAGTCTTCTTTGTCATCCAGTACTTTGAGCACGCTGGCATTGATCACGTCTTCATTACGCACATATCCGGGCACCCAACCGGATTCAGGATAGATATTATCAAACACCAGACCGTTAAAGACCGTCGCTTCTTTTTCATCTTTGGTGTAACGGGCACCGGCAGTAACCGAGAGCTTATCGGTAATATCGTATGAGCCCTGGGCGTAGGCCGCGATGCTGTCACCATTACTGCAACCGCGTACTTCACGGGTCAGACCCGGCGCACCAAGAGACTGCCCGAGAATCCCCAGAATGGCCTCAAACTGACCACAGGAATCGGCGGTGTAATAGTACAAGCCCGAAACCATGGTCAGGTTATCAGTCACATAATTTAACTGAAATTCCTGAGTAAACTGCTCATCATCGTAGATGGCCGGCACATCGAAAATCTGCAATGAGGTATTATCGAAGTCGATATTAGTCGGTGAGTAACTTTCTCTTTTTGACGTTATAGATTTAAATGCAAATTCGCTGTTGATATCCCACTCAACGGTCAGGTTGATGCCTTCATTCTCCACCCGGTTCCAGGTCGGCAGGCTGGTGTAGGAATCATACTTGCTGTCTGGCACCGGTGCGTCAGTCAGCAGACTGGGCAACAGGCGATAACCTCCTTTGGCATTGGAGTCATCTTCGGTTTTATCATAGTTCAGACGGATAAACAGATCGTCAGTCGGGTTATATTCCAGAGTTACCCGATACGCCTCAACGTCCTTGTTGTAGTTTTCACGATCCTGACCAGGCAACGCCGAGGTAAGAAACTCACCAAAGCCATCGCGGTTAAGGTTGGCATAAGACACGCCCAGGAAAAGGGTGTCTTCAATCAGCGGTATCTGACCGGCGATCTTCAGATCTTTTTGCGAGTAGGTTCCCACTGTACCTTTAACCGACAGCTCCGTCGCACCTGTCATTTTCTTGGTCACATATTTCACAGCACCACCGATGGTATTTTTACCATACAGTGAGCCCTGAGGGCCGCGCAGTACTTCGATGCGCTCAACATTAAGGATATCCAGTACTGCACCCTGTGGACGGGCCATATAGATATCATCTACGTAAATGCCTACGCCTGGCTCATAGCCCCACAGTGGATCTTCCTGGCCCACACCGCGGATAAAGGCAGTCAGCGTCGAGTTAGTACCACGGCTTTTCTGCAATGTGGTATTGGGAGACAGTTGCTGCAATTCAACAACCGTACTAATCCCTCTCTCGGCGATATCAATAGCGCCAACAGAAGTCAGTGCAATCGGCACTTCCTGAATACTTTCAACGGTCTTACGGGCGGTAACCTCGATGCGTTCCAGCCCGCCTTTCTTCTCTTCCTGTTCTTGCTGTTCCTGCGCCATAACCGGCATAGCACTGGTAAGCGCGGTGGATACAGCCAATGCGCATAGGGTCTTGTGTGAGGTGAACATGGTCATGATGTTTCCTTCTAACTTCTTATTTAACGGGTGTTAGCCTATTTGTTTATTTTTTGTTGCATTTATTAACAAGGTCATCGCTACTCTAGATCATTCCGTTAAAAACGTATGCTGTACCATAGTACTATGGGCCAAAAGCCAGGTATGACACACAATGTACGAGCTCGTATGAATAAGAGTACTTGGCATTTGTTAACAAAAGGTCATCAAGACGAACAGCCGGTAAGTCGGTACTTGTCTGTTATTTCACACTCCGGCTAACGGAGTTAATGCTAAGGACATTTTATTATGTTGAGTTTATTGGGTCTGGTTGGCGGACTGCTGTTACTCATTATCTTGACCATCAGGGGTATGAACCTCTTTATCGCGGCGCCATTATGCGCCCTGATCGTTGCTCTCACCAGTGGTATCCCTGTTTTTGTCGGTGAAACCAATTTTGTTGGCGCCTATATGGACGGCTTCTCCGGCTTTATCGCCGCCTGGTTCTTTATGTTTTTGCTCGGCTCACTGTTTGGCAAATTTATGGAAGACACCGGCGCCGCTGATGCGGTAGCCCGCTGGATTATCAGCAAACTGGGTATGAAACACGCGGTAGTGGCAGTGGTAATGGCCTGCGCCATTCTCACCTACGGTGGCGTCAGCGTGTTTGTGGTGGCCTTTTCCGTCTACCCGATGGCACTGAGCCTGTTTAAGGATGCCGATCTGCCAAGGCGCTTTATTCCTGCCGCGCTGGCCTTTGGCTCAGTGACTTTCACCATGACCTCTGCCGGCTCGCCGGAAATTCAGAACTGGATCCCGATTAAATATCTTAGCACCTCGCCATTTGCAGCCTGGGAGGTATCTCTGGTGGTGGCAATTTTTATGGCTAGCTTCGGCTACTGGTGGCTCAAGCGCATGATCAAAAAAGCGCTGGATAACGGGGAGCGTTTTGAACACAGAGACAGCGACCCGGCCATCCCTGAACGGGATTACCCCCACCCCATGACAGGTATTATTCCGCTGTTAGTGGTACTGGTGTTGTCTTTCAGCTTTCATGAAAGCCTGCAACAACTGGCACTGATTGTAGCGCTGGGTGGCGGTGTGCTGACATTAATGGCGATCAACTTTAAACACTTTCACAACCTCAACGGTGCCATCAGCGCCGGTACCACAGGGGCGCTGGTAGCCATCGGTAACACCTCGGCGGTGGTGGGTTTTGGCACTGTAGCCAAATCCACAGAAGCCTTTCAGGTTGCAGTAGAGATAATGACCCAATTACCCGGAAATGAGCTGATCGGCGCTGCGGTGGCAGTCAGTGTGATTGCCGGTCTGACAGGTTCGGCATCGGGTGGCCAGGCCATCGCCCTGCCCCTGATTGGCCCACATTATATGGATCAGGGCGTGGATCCGGAACAGCTGCATCGCATTGTGTCCATTTCATCAGGTGCCCTGGACTCCCTGCCCCACAATGGTTATGTGGTCACCACTATCCGCGCCATTTGCGGTGAGACCCATCAGCGAGCCTACTGGGCCGTTGGTGCGCTGACTGTTGTGGTACCGCTGATTGGCCTTGCCATGGCGGTGGCTCTGTTTAACTGGTTCTGAGGGATCAAATGATTAGAACAATGCAAACAATAAAGACGGTTGCTGTACTTATGCTGATTCTGTCCGGGTTTAACCATGCAGCTGCTGACAGCCTGCTGACTGAAAAAAAACGTTTCGAACTTGACCAGTTTACCACCTTTGGCGGTAAGACCATCAGACAGGTTCAGGTGGGATGGGAAAGCTATGGTGAGCTGAATGCCGATAAGAGCAATGTGATCCTGATCACCCATTTTTTTTCCGGCAATTCTCATGCTGCCGGCAAATATCATCCGGATGACACCGAAGCCGGTTACTGGGATGCGATTATCGGTCCAGGTAAGGCCATCGATACCGAACAGTACTTTGTACTCAGTGTCGACTCACTGGTTAATCTGGGAGTACATGACCCGAATGTGATCACCACAGGCCCCGCCAGCATTAATCCGGATACCGGCAAGCCCTACGCTCTGGATTTCCCTGTGGTGACCATTCGTGATTTTGTGAATGTACAAAAAGCCCTGCTCGAATCTCTGGGTATCAGTAAGCTGCACGCAGTCATCGGCCCGTCCATGGGCTCACTGCAGGCCATTGAATGGGCAAGCGCTTACCCGGATTGGGTGGAACGTATGGTATCGGTGATTGGTTCGGGTTATATGGATGCCTGGACCGTATCGGCACTGGAGCACTGGGCCACCCCCATCAAACTGGATGCGAACTGGAATAATGGCAATTATTATGACGGCGAACCGCCTCTCAAAGGCATGACAGCGTCTTTAGCACTGATTACCCAAAATGCCGTACATCCGGATTTTATCAACCAGGTTAACCCAGAGCACCAGCCCATCGAGACCGCTGCGCTTGAAGATATTGGTAATTCTCATCAGGTGGTGAACTGGCTGAATCAACTGGCCGCAGAACGGGCAAAAATTGCCGATGCCAATCATATCCTGTATCTGGTGCGTGCCAGTCAGTTGTACCTGGCCGGACAGGGCTCGTCTCTGCAACAGGGGCTGAATAGTATTCAGGCCAAAACCCTGTTTCTGCCAGCTGATAATGATCTGATTCTGATGCCCTATCTGGCCAAAGACACACATCAACGTCTGCGCAGCCTGGGTAAAAACAGCCAGTATCATGAGATCAGCGGCCCCCTTGGCCATCTCAACGGTGTGCGTCAGATTGATCAGGCCAGCACAGTGCTGAGCGACTTTTTAGCTTCGGAGTAAAACCATGAAAACCCTGTTTATGGCAGTTGCCTTAACCACCAGCGCTCAGGCGATGGCTGAGATCCCGGAGTTGGATCTGAATATAGATACTATTACTGTCTCCGGCATTTCCAGTGGCGGCTATATGGCCGGCCAGTTTCATATTGCCCATAGTGACTGGGTGTCCGGCATTGGCGTTATCGCCGGGGGGCCCTACTATTGTGCCCGCAACAGCATCATGACTGCGCTCGGTCAGTGTGTTAACAAGCAGGATAAGCCCATCAACCTGGCCGACATTGAAACTACGGTAAAGGAATGGGAAAAACAGAATCTTATCAACCCGCTTAGTGATGTGACGGGCGATAAGGTCTGGATCTTACACGGCACCGAAGATAAAAAAGTATTGGCTGCGGTCACCGATAAACTGGTTGAGCAGTATCGGGCCTGGGCCGGAGCCGACAACGTTCGTTATATCAGTGACAAGCCCTTTGCCCATCATTTCCCCACCGAAAACGCCGGCACAACGTGCGATGTTTCTGAAACGCCCTTTATTGCCAGTTGCGGTTATGATGCCGCCAGCGAAATGATGCAGCATATTGCGGCCACACCAACCCAGAAGGTGACATCCAGGGGGCAACTGTATTCCCTCGACCAACAGCAATTGGGCGGAGAGGATGCTTCAGGCCTCGCCGACAGTGCTTATCTCTATGCCCCTGCTCCCTGTTTGCAGGGTGCGAGCTGCCAGGTACATGTGAGCTTCCATGGCTGCAATCAGAATATTGAAGCGGTGGGCAATGATTACGCCCGCCTCACCGGCCTGAACGAATGGGCCGATGCCCATAATACGGTTGTGCTTTACCCGCAAACCAAAAAGTCCACCCTGATGCCCCTGAATCCTCAGGCATGTTGGGACTGGTGGGGCTATACCGATGAAAATTACGCCAATAAGAATGGCAAGCAGATCAAAGCGGTAGCCAGTATGGTCCGCAATCTGGCAGGAGAATAATATGAGCAGCAAAGATATTTTAATCACAGGCGGAGCCAGCGGCATTGGGCTGGGCATTGCTACACATCTTGGCCAGCTTGGCCACAATATTGTGATTGCCGATATTAATCTGGAACCTGCTCAGCAGGCTGCCAAAACCCTGACATCCCAGGGCATCAATGCCAGCGCAGCAGCACTGGATGTGAGTAATGCCGAACAGGTTGGTGCACTGCCGGATAAGATAGGTCATATTGATGTGCTGGTGAATAACGCCGGTATTCAGCATGTGGCCAGACTGGAAGACTTTCCGGCAGCCAAATGGCAACAGTTAATTAATGTGATGCTGGTGGGCCCGGCGCTGCTGACACAGGTCTTTTTGCCTGAAATGAAAGCCCGCAACTATGGCCGAATTATCAATGTGGGCTCGATTCATTCACTGGTGGCCTCGCCGTTTAAATCTGCTTATGTATCGGCCAAGCATGGCTTACTGGGCTTTGCCAAGACCCTGGCGCTGGAAGTCAGTGAACATGATATTACCATCAATACCCTGTGCCCTTCTTATGTAAAAACCCCCCTGGTAGAGCAGCAGATTGCCGCTCAGGCCAAAGAGAATAATATGAGCGAAGAGGAAGTGGTGCGCAAGATTATGCTCGAGCCTATGCCGAAAAAAGCCTTTATCGATATTCAGGAACTGGCTGGTTGCGCCGAGTTTTTACTCAGCCCGGCGGCGAAGAATATCTGCGGCCAGACCCTGGTTCTGGACGGCGGCTGGGTAGCGAGGTAGTTATCCCTCCGCAGCAATAATAATCACCACAGAGGCACAGAGAACACAGAGATTTATATGATTAAACGCTTTAACCCCTTTCGTGTTTTTCGTGCCTTTCGTGGTCCAGAGCTTTTAAAACACCAAAATCACGAACAAATAGCCATCTCTTGCCGAGACGCTAAGCCGCAGGGGCTTTACAACGCCAATCCTGTATTTCTCTGCGCCTTTGCGCCTCAGCGAGATAAAACGAATAAAAGCTTAAGATCTCGCAGCGACACAGAGATCGCAGAGTCAGGCAAGTTTTCAGCTAATAGCTTCATAAACTGATATCTGATGGCTGACAGCGGACGACTAAAATCATGATACTTCTGCGCGCTCTGTGTCTTTGTGATGGCATTAACTTTTCGTGTTGTCTGCAGCAAAGAACAAGGCACTGGGTTCCCGCCAACCGCACGCGGGAACGACATTCTGTCATGCCCAAATGTCGTTATCGGGCATCCAGCGCCTTTTATATTGTTAAATTTATCTTATAGCCATGAAGGGCGCGGAGATTTAAAAGCAAGCGATAGCCAAAACGTCGCGTACTCTGCGTCTCTGCTGTTAGTCATTTAATACTGAAAAGTCCGTTGAGCATCACGTCGCGGCCTTAGTATTTTTCGTGGTTGAATGCTCTCTCACGCTGATTTCGACAACGCTGGGAACAATAAACCACCTGTTCCCAGCATTTTTGCCACTTTTTACGCCAGCTAAACGGCCGTTCGCAGGCCGGACAAGTCTTCTGTGGCAGATGTTGTTTTTTCATTCAGATCACTTTGAGCATTGACTGGCCAGTGATTTCCTCATCACTGCTGCTTCAGTAAAATCGTTGAACGGTAAAAACGGTATGCCAATGCCAATATCAGACAAATGGTTGCCGGCAACAGCAAGGTGAGGAATGTGTATTGGGCAAACAGCATTGCACCGCTTATTCCGCCAGTAATAAAACCAATGATAATCAGCATAAACAACAACGCTTTACGGTTATCAAACGGCTTACCCCTGAGGGCCTCACCTAACATAATACCCAAATCGGTAAATATCCCTGTCAGGTGTGTGGTGCGGATTACAGCACCACTATAGGTCGTAGCCAGTGCATTTTGTAGCCCGCATGCGGCTGAGCCTAAGAAATGCCCGTATACAGACCCCTGCTGCAGAAAGTAGATCGCTGCCAGCAATAATACAGATTCAATCACCAGCAAGGAGTCATAGTGTCTGCCTAACTGCAAAGAGCGACCAGTAAGCATGACTCCGGAAATAGCAGCGCCGAGCAAAAAACTGATCAGTACCATCAGCAAATGTGTCGTATCCGTCAGCGCTGCATTGGCAATCTCCGAGCCCAGTTGTGTAGCCGTTCCGGAAAGATGAGAAATCGCCTGATGCTGGAAGCCCAGCAAGCCCACAGCATTAATGCAACCAGCGGTAAACGCCAGCACAAACGCACCATATTCTACCCAACGGGGTAATCTGGAGATCAATACAAACCCTTAATAACGCCGTAAAGCACAAAACAGATTTCACCGCAGAGTCGCAGAGGGCGCGGAGATTAAAGCGGTTTTCCCTCTGTGTGCTCTGTGATGACTCTTGTCCAGGGGCGCTGGATGCCCGATAACGACATTCGGGCATGACCGGATGTCATTCCCGCTTGTTGTTGGCGGGAATCCAGTGCCTTTTCTTTTCCACCAATCAGACTAAAAATATATATCACCGCGGAGTCGCAGAGAGCGCGGAGTCAGAAAAGTCTTCAGTAATCAGCTTTCAGTCTTCAGAAACTGACATCTGAGGGCTGACAGCGGACGACTAAAACCATGATACCTCTGTGCTCTCTGCGAGTTTGCGGTGAAAACCATGATTAAATTCGATCTCGCAGAGGCGCTGAGACGCAGGGGCTTTACAACCCCAATCCTGCACTTCTCTGCGCCTTTGCGTCTCTGCGAGAGGTCATTTTAGGTTCGTGTCTTTAGTGTTTTTCGTGGTTGAGTGCCTTTTCACCACCAACCTCACGAAAAGCACAATATTCACCACAGACACAAAGAGCACAGAGATTAAAATTGATTTATCCCTCTGTGGTTAATCTTTTGATTTAAAAACACTTTATCCCGGATTCCACTTCGCTACATCCAGGCTACAGCTGACAACTGAAAACTTCTGTCGCTACTTTTTACCCTTACGCTTATCGTCTACCTGCCATTTGCCGCCTTTGTACCACGCACTCCAGCCGGTGGCCTTGCCGTCCTCATTTTCAGAGGTCACATACTGCTGCTTGGTTTTGCGGCTGTAGCGCACCATGGTCTTATTGCCATCGGGGTCGCTTTGCGGGGCATCGGCAAGATAGAAAAATTTCTCTGGTAAGCGATCGCGGAATCGGGCCAGCTCTTCAACCAGAGGTGCTCTTGTTTCCCTGGATTTAGGAAAATTATGGGCCGCCAGAAAAATCCCTGAGGCGCCATCGCGCAGCACAAAGTGGGCATCCGACTTGGTACAGGGTAATTCCGGCAGATCTACGGGATCTTCTTTAGGCGGTGCCACTTCACCATTTCTGAGCAGCTTGCGGGTATTCTTACATTCGCTGTTGGTGCAGCCAAAATATTTACCGAAGCGACCGTTTTTCAGCTCCATATTCGAGCCGCATTTGTCACACTCTATGATCGGCCCATCATAACCTTTGATCTTGAAGGTGCCCTGCTCCACATACACACCTTTACATACCGGCGTGTTACCGCAAACGTGCAGCTTACGTTTCTCATCTATCAGATAGCTGTCCATGGCCGTGCCACATAGCTGGCAGCGGCGTTTGGCGCGCAATACTTCGGTTTCCAGCTCTTCTTCATCATCCACCTTCACCACTTCATCGCCCGGTGTCAGGTTCATGGTGTTGGTACAGCGCTCTTTCGGTGGCAGGCTGTAGCCTGAGCACCCCAGGAAAACCCCGGTGCTGGCGGTACGTATGGTCATGGGACGACCACATTTGGAACAGGGAATATCCGTCATCACTGCTTCGTTGGCGCGCATGCCCCCTTCTTCGGCGGGCTTTTCCGCATTCAGCAGCTTGGTATAGAAATCGCCGTAAAAATCATTCAGTACCTGTTTCCAGTAGAGCTTACCATCGGCAATTTCATCCAGATGCTGCTCCATATTGGCGGTAAAATCGTAGCTGATCAGATCCTGGAAGTTTTCCAGCAGCCTGTCATTGACGATCTCGCCCATTTTCTCGGCATAGAAGCGCTTGTTTTCCAGCCTGACATAGCCCCGATCCTGGATAGTAGAGATAATACTGGCATAGGTTGAAGGTCTGCCGATGCCACGTTTTTCCAGCTCTTTAACCAGGGATGCTTCAGAATAACGGGCCGGAGGCTTGGTAAAGTGCTGTTTGGGATCCAACGCTTTGAGCTCTAGCACTTCGCCTTCTTTTACGTCCGGCAGGATAAGATCTTCTTCACCTTTTTTGCGGGCCTGGGTTTGCACCCGGGTCCAGCCGTCAAATTTCAGAACCCGGCCCTTGGCAGTCAGCTCAAATTCACCGGCCTTAACTCTGATGGTGGTGGCATCATATTTAGCCGGAGTCATCTGGCATGCCACAAACTGACGCCAGATAAGCTCATACAGCCGCTGAGCATCCCGTTCCATATCAGACAGGGACTCTGCCTTAATTTTCACACTGGAGGGCCTGATGGCCTCGTGAGCTTCCTGTGCACCCTCTTTGGAGCCATATTTAATTGGCGCGCCGGGCAGATAGTCACCACCAAACTGAGTATCGATATATTCGCGGCAGGCATCCACTGCTTCGCTGCTCAGATTGGTTGAATCAGTACGCATATAGGTGATGTGACCCGCTTCATAAAGCCTTTGAGCCATCATCATGGTCTTTTTCACACCAAAACCTAAACGGGTACTGGCTGCCTGCTGCAAGGTAGAGGTAATAAATGGCGCGGAGGGCTTGCTCTGGGTCGGCCGCGATTCGCGGCTGATGACCTCGTAATCTGCCTTTTCCAGCAATGCCACCGCCGCATCGGTCTGCTGTTTATTCCTGGGTTTAAAGGCTTCGCCCTGTTGTTTCACCACCTGCATGCGCAGTTTTTGTTGCGCACGGTTCAGGTCAGCGTGCACGTCCCAGAACTCTTCGGGTACAAAGGCCTTGATTTCCCGTTCACGGTCCACCACCAGGCGCACAGCCACAGACTGTACACGCCCTGCTGACAGTCCCCGGGCAATCTTTTTCCACAACAGCGGCGAGACCATAAAGCCCACTACCCGATCCAGAAAACGTCTGGCCTGCTGGGCATTAACTCTGTCAACATTGACTTCGCCGGGGTGAGAGAAGGCCTCCTGTATCGCTTTTTTTGTGATTTCGTTAAATACCACCCGCTTAAAGACTTTATCCTTTTTGCCAATCAGTTCCTGAAGGTGCCAGGCAATCGCCTCCCCCTCGCGGTCCAAATCCGTTGCCAGATAGACAGTGTCAGCATTCTTAGCCAGCTTCTTCAGCTCGTTGACGACTTTTTCCTTGCCGCTGAGCACCTCGTAATGGGCTTCCCAGTCGTTCTGCGGGTCAATACCCATACGGTCAACCAGTTTGCGGTACTCGTGCTCACGCAAATAGGCTTCACGCTTGTCATCACTGAAGGTTTTAAGCTCTTTGGCTGGTTTCTTGGCGGGAACGTTGCCCTGTGCTTTAGTGGGCAGATCGCGAATGTGTCCCACGCTGGATTTCACCACGAAGTCTTTACCCAGATACTTGTTAATGGTTTTAGCTTTTGCCGGGGACTCGACTATAACCAGAGACTTTGCCATATAACGTATGCTCTTATATTAGTGTGCTGACTTTAATTGAAAGCCCAAAAGGTGCCATCACGGCACTGCATCTTTTTAGATATATCTATAAAAAAGGTGGAAAACAAGGTGTTCTTACGTATTAGTTTTGCGCCTCAGGTGAATAAAAATGGCTGAGGCAGTGTTACCGTTATTGTTACTGCGTTACAGGTTTTCAATCACAATCCATACAAACCCGGCAGCAAAGATGACCAAATGTTATCCAGATGCTTCGGCATTGGCATCCTGACAAACAAATCCTTCCATCGGACTGAATTTGTGTCCTGATATTGCTTTTAAGCCCATTTAGCCAGTCTTCAGCAAATTATTTTAATTTTTTTTGATTGCAGATTTATGCGTTCAAAAACAATCTAACTTACTGAAATGTAAAGATTGTTGAAAATACTTATGCTGAACTTTTCCTGCCCTATTCACTTACTCTCAACGGGCGGCAATATTATGCATAGATTTACCATTATGCAAATTTGGCAGGTTGTTAAAAACTCGTATAATGACTTTCTCTGCTTCAGACCCGCCCCATAAAAACGTCATTTCAGGAGCTTCAGAAGGCAGAGCATCCTCTTAAACACTTAACCATCGGGGAAATAATGAAACAGTTTGAAGTCAACTTCGACGGATTAGTCGGCCCTACACATAATTATGCAGGTTTGTCATTTGGTAATGTCGCTTCACTAAACAATGCCAAGTCCAACAGCAGTCCCAGACAAGCCGCAAAACAGGGGCTGAAGAAGATGAAAGCCCTTGCTGACATGGGCATGCTGCAGGGTGTGCTGGCGCCCCAGGAGCGCCCGGATATCGTCACACTACGTCGCCTGGGTTTTACCGGCAGCGATGCGGACGTGCTGGAAAAAGCCGCCAAGCAAGCCACTGAAGTGTTTCTGGCCTGCTGCTCCGCGTCCAGTATGTGGACCGCCAATGCCGCAACCGTCTCACCCAGTGCCGATACCGCCGATGGCCGGGTTCATTTTACCCCGGCCAACCTGACCAACAAGTTTCATCGGTCGCTGGAGCCAGACGTTACCGGCCGCATACTACAGGCTACCTTTGCCAATGAGAAATACTTTGTGCATCACCGCCACCTGCCGGATAACGAGCATTTTGGCGACGAAGGCGCGGCCAATCATACCCGCCTTTGCACTGAATATGGTCGCCCGGGTGTCGAGATTTTCTGTTATGGACGCTACGCCTTTGATACCAGTAAGCCGTCACCAAAGCGCTTCCCTGCCAGGCAAACCCTGGAATCCTGTCAGGCCATTGCCCGCCTGCATGGCTTAAGCGATGAAAATGTGGTCTATGTGCAGCAAAACCCTGATGTGATAGATCAGGGCGTATTCCACAATGATGTTATCTCTGTGGGTAATCAGAATGTGCTGTTCTACCATGAGCAGGCTTTCTTCGACACCCAGGCTAAGCTGGACGAAATCCAGCGTAAATTTGGCCAGGAAAAGGTTCACTTTATTAAGGTCAACACGGCCGATGTGTCTGTTGAAGATGCGGTAAAGACCTATCTGTTCAACACTCAGATCATCACCCAGCCAAATGGCGAGATGGCGATTATTGCACCCACTGAGTGCCAGGAAAACCCTGCGGTTTCAGCCTACCTGGACAAACTGGTGACATTGGATACGCCAATAAAGAAAGTCCACTACTTTGACGTTAAACAGAGTATGCGCAATGGCGGTGGCCCGGCTTGCCTGCGTCTGCGCGTAGCGCTGACGGATCAGGAGGTGGACGCCGTTAACCCCAACACGTTAATTAATGATGCCCAGTTTGAACGCCTGAACACCTGGGTAGATAAGCATTATCGTGATGAACTGAGTTTTGATGATCTGCGTGACCCTCAGTTGCTGATGGAATCACGCAGCGCCCTGGATGAACTGACGCAAATTCTTAAACTGGGTTCGGTCTACCCCTTCCAGCGCTGAGTTTACTTCTTCCGTAACAACAAAAACCCGCCAATTGGCGGGTTTTTTTATCTCTCAGATATAACCTTAAAGAGTATTGGTACAGGTTCTGGCTGAACCATCATCTATCATAGTACCCGGATTATCAGGGTCTTCGACAAAGTTACGACCGTCACCAAATGGATTGGTGTTAGGACGGGAGTTTTCAATAACCAGGTCTGCATTCGATACACCAAGCCGATAGAACTGACTGGTGGTGGATTCAGAGCCCGTCACCCCGGTGCTGACCGAAATCTTCACCATTACCCAGGCACCATAGGTCTGTGGATAGCGCAGCTCGATCAGGGCCTGACCGTTCTCATCCGTGGTTACATTGCCATCAATAGAGATAATGTTACCCGGTGACAACTCTCCATCACCATTAGTATCCTCATTAGGATCCAGCAGGCCATCGCTGTCTACGTCTTCATTGGCGCAGCCCTGGGTAAATACAGGCACCCAGTATTCGAAGTCCTCTTCACTGGGATAAGGAGACCAATAGCCTTTATTAAAGGCCGCCCTGCGCACCCCATAATTGTCATCACCTGGTTCGGCATTAGGGTCCAGCAGCTCTGTATATTTAACAGGGGTGCCGGTAATCGTCAGATCTGCCCCTGATACAGGGTTAGAGTCCACATCGGTAACAAACACAGTAAACACTTTCAGGTAGCTGGTTTCATCCGGCTCCTGAATGGTATTACCGGTACCCAGCGAGATAAACTGCGCCCTGTTACCCACCGTTATTGAGGTGGATTCAGCAATACTGGATTGTTGTTCAGTAGCAGTGACCACCACCGCATCCTGACCCGTAGTCACAGTATTAGAGGTATAGACTGTCGATGCTAACCCTTTGCTGTCCGTCACGGCTACTGCAGGGTCGATACTACCACCGGTGACATCATCCAGCGTAAAGTTGATGGTTTTGCCCTTAACCAGATTGCCTTGCGGATCTCTGAGTACTGCCGTAATGGTACTTTTCTGTCCGTCGGGTCCTATAGATTTTGGACTCGCATCAACAATAATATTGTCCACTTCAGTAGCGACAAACTCCATATCTGCCCTGCTGTTGACGATATTGCCTGCGCCATCTTCCCCCTTGGCATATATGGATGCAGGCCCCGCATTGGCAGAACTGATCGTCACGCTGAACTGACCGTTGGCATTCGTTACCCCCTGGGTAACTGAAAGAGTGCCCCGGGTGGTATTCAGACTGATATCTCCACCAACAAAAGGTTGTCCTTCTCTTAACCAGGTGATCGTCAATGACGCATCATCACCCAGTTCCACATCTGACTGCGGCGTCTGGGTAAAGCTGAACTCATCCTGCTGCACACTGATATTGACTGAACCACTGGTGTTCAGGGCAGTCGCGGTAATCACATCCACACCTGAATTCTCAGCCTGGAAAGTGACACTTACCTGACCTGTGGCATCGGTAACAGGCGTCTCATCAGAAAGCGTATTGCCATTGGCTGACGTCAGGGTTACTGGTTGATTGGGAATCCCCTGCCCATCTGAATCAGCAACATTAATAGTGATATTGGTACTGTCATTCAAAATCACAGACGAAGGCGCATTAAGCCGGATCTCAGTACCCACCACATTAACGGTCAGTTCACGGGTAATACCTCCGGCTCTGGCGGTAATCAGAATCTCCCGATTTTCCGGTTCATTAAGGGTTGTGAGAATATTTCTTGCCGTGCCATCGGCACCTGTGGTGATACTTGCCTGGCTAAGCTGGCCTGAACTGGCTGCGAAACTGACTTCAACATTCTCCATTAAGGCGTTAGCCTCGTCCTGAGCCAGTACAATAATCTCTACCTCATCAGAACCTGAAGAAGGCAACTGGGTGGTACTGGCAAACACCGAAAGCTTGGCAACATCCACCGTAGACTGATTACCATCACCGGCTGACGTCAGGTTTAAGGTAAATTCCTCACTGTCTGCTGCAGTAGCCACCACACTGAAACCACCGGCCGTATCACCGGCCCGCACCTCAATACTGGCAACACCGTCGTTATTGGTAGTGGCAGTGCCACTGGAGGGAGAGAGTGTCGCATAGCCCGCCACTGGCAGAGTGAAGGTAACCAACTGACCGGACGAGGTTGCCGAGTCCTCTTTGACGGTGGCATTAATAGTCCAGGGCTCGGAAGCACTGAGTTGTTGTTCATTGGTATCAACGCTGTTGCCTGATGAATCCAGCACTTCAAACTCAATGGTGACAACACCGTTTTGATCCGAGCCAGACCCACCGCCTGAATCATCTCTGCTTACTGAACCACCGCCGCCACAGGCGACCATCGCCAGACTTACCAGGCCTGCTAATATGGCCCTTAGAGTTGATCTCATTCTTTTCTCCCTTGTTTTGAATCAGCATGGAAAATCCGAACCTTTTATGTTCTTTTTCAGTTCAGCTTACCCATCAAACTTGTTAGTCTTAGCCGCTAATAAGAACAACGACCGGAACCCTTATGGCCAACCCCGCACAAAAATACAGTTTAACCACCAGAATCTTTTTCGGCATGATTGCCGGAATACTTATCGGCATACTACTCCGAAACCTGTTTGATGATAGCGGAGATTTTACGTTTGGGGTATTCGGCCTTGAGGTTTCAACGTATACACTTTTGGTCGATGGTATATTTAATATTATTGGTCAGATATTTATCGCCAGCCTGCAAATGCTGGTGGTGCCGCTGGTTTTTATCTCGCTGGTTTGCGGTACCTGCAATCTCAGTGAGCCCAGTAAGCTGGGAAGGTTAGGCGGAAAATCCATTGGCCTGTATCTGCTTACTACCGCCATCGCCATTACACTGGCCATCACTTTTGCGATTCTGGTCTCTCCCGGGGAAGGCATTAATCTTCAGGCCGATGTGGAGTTCAGCGCCACTGAGGCACCGTCACTGGCCCAGGTGATTATTGATATGTTCCCGACTAATCCGATCAATGCGATGGCTGAAGGGAATATGCTTCAGATCATCGTATTTGCGGTGCTTTTCGGAGTTGCCATGGCCATGGCCGGAAGCGCTGGCGACAGGCTGGGCAAAGTATTTGAAGATCTTAATAAGGTGGTCATGCGCCTGGTCACTATCTTAATGAATCTGGCGCCTTACGGCGTATTTGCGCTAATGGCGAAACTCTCGGCAACTATCGGATTCGATACTTTTGCCAGCCTGGTTAAATATTTCTTCCTGGTGCTGTTTGTGCTGGCTGTACACGGCCTGGTGACCTACCCGATATTGCTTAAAGTTTTATCGGGTATGAACCCAATGATGCTGATGCGCAAAATGCGCGATGCGGCACTGTTTGCCTTCAGTACCTCAAGCAGCAGTGCCACTTTGCCAGTGACACTGGAAACGGCCAGAAATAAACTGGGTATTAATAACTCGGTTTCATCTTTTACCATACCCCTTGGCGCTACCATCAATATGGATGGCACCGCCATTATGCAGGGAGTGGCAACTGTCTTTATTGCTCAGGTGTATGCAGTCGATCTCTCGGTCGCCGATTATCTGATGGTAATTCTGACCGCCACTCTGGCATCCATCGGTACCGCAGGGGTACCAGGTGTAGGCCTGATTATGCTGGCTATGGTATTGCAACAAGTAGGCCTGCCGGTAGAAGGTATCGCGCTGATCATCGGCGTTGACAGATTACTGGATATGACCCGCACTGCGGTCAATGTCACCGGGGATTGTACTGTCGCCACTATCGTGGCGAAAAGTGAAGGCGAGCTGGACATAGCCCGCTATAACGACCCTGACGCCGGCACTCGCGAGGAAGACGTGGACTTTGAACACTTCGAAAAGAATAAATAAAACTGTAGCCCGTATGCAGCAAAGCGGAATTCGGGGAGACTCAACCCCGCAATCCGCTTCGCTCCTTGCAGGCTACGCCGCTGCGAGATCTTAAGCTTTTATTCATTTGATCTCGCAGAGGCGCAAAGACGCAGAGATGTTAAAGCCCTTTTCTGACTTGGTGCCCTCTGCCTGTCCAGCACCTTTGAATACTAAGTTGGTTCAGTTTTACTTGGTATTAGCCTCAAAGGTTGCTGGATGTCTCTGTAGTGGAATGGTTAATAAGGATGCTGGGACTTTTGCCATAAGCGGCCAATGGTGGACTCAACGGCAATACTGGCCGCTTTACCAAGCTTATCCATCAGATTTTTCTTCAGGCTATATTTAACCTGATAAATTTTATGATTCTGATTGGCAGCCAACAGATAGTCATCTGAGGTGCTCAGCTCATCCACCAGATTCATCTCTTTAGCCTGAATGCCGTACCAGTACTCTCCGGTTGCCACTTTATCCAGATCCAGTTCTTTGCGGTGTTCGCCAACAAAGTCTTTAAACAGCAGATGCACCTGCTCAAGCTCCTCCCGGAACTTCTTGCGCCCTGCTTCATTATTTTCTCCAAACAGTGTCAGCGTGCGCTTGTACTGACCTGCTGTATGCTGCTCCCAGTCAATATCATTCTTTTTCAGCAACTTATTAAAATTTGGTAATTGTGCAATCACGCCGATTGACCCGATAATGGCAAACTTGGAAGCGATAAGCTTATCCGCCACACAGGCCATCATATAGCCACCACTGGCGGCGACCTTATCAACGGCTACGGTGAGCCGGATATTCGCGTCTCTGAGGCGCTGCAACTGCGAAGCGGCCAGACCATAACCATGCACAACACCACCACCGGACTCCAGCCTGACCAGCACTTCATCTTCAGGCCTGGCAACACAGAGTATGGCTGTGATCTCTTCGCGCAGGCTGTCCACCTCATGGGCATCCATTGAACCCTTGAAATCTACAACAAAGAGGTTGGGTTTGTTTTCTGATTCGCCTTTTTTTTCTGCCTTTTTTCGTTTCTTTTCTTCTTTCTGAAGCTTTTTAGCCTCATCTTTACCAAGCAATAAGTTGTTAGCCTGCTCTTTCAATTCATCAATGCGCTCTGATATTGAATGAATTTCGAGTTCGCCTTTACGTTGCTTTTGTTTACTCGCCAGACCAACAATCCCTCCCACAGCAAGCAGGATGGCAATGACCAGGGTTGCAGCCTTGGCGGCAAAGAGTCCGTATTCGTATAAAAATTCCAAGCTTGATACTCCGTTAATTCGAAAAAGCCAGTGGATATAATAAGGGCATTATGACGGTATTCAATCGTTGCCGCGTGGGCCCGGGAAATTCCGGACATCGCCGAAGATCTGTTCCCGACAACCCCGGCATACCGTCCATCCCTGGACATAAAAAAGCCAGGCTCAACTGGCCTGGCTTTCTAAAAAGGTCTGTTGACTCGCCTTACTGTGCAACCACCGAGGTATCTGTTACCAGAATAGTGGTGCCCATGGTCGCCATAAAGGTAGCCAACTGACGCTGCATTTCCGTAGTGGCCGCCGCGCTTGGACCCGGATCCAGAATCGAGCTGTGGGTGCCCTCAAGGAAACTGACCACGCCACTTCCCTGGGTAGTGCTATTCACAGCCGGCAGTCCCATCTGCTGGGCCAGCGGCTTACCACCCGACAGCGGCAGACTGGTCTCAACAGGCACAACCTGATCCGGCAGGTTCATCTCACCACCATCACCGACAACCAGCAGCATATGTACCGGAGTACTGGCCCCCAGCATTGCCGCATAGTTATTCGGATCACCGGCATCAATCACCGTTTGCGCAGCAAAGGTAAAGGATGAGAAGGTGGCGTTCGCCTCTGCTAATTGCTCTGCGCTTAACTGAGACTCAAATACCGGATAGAAAGCTGTCAACAATTCAGGCGTAACCTCTGCGATACCATTAGCCTGCATATATTGTTGCAACGCCTGTTGGAATTCCGGCAACGCCTGTGACAACAGAGAAGCCTTTATCAGCGGCGCAAAAGCAGGTGATTCAAGCAGGAAGCCGGCTATGCCACCACCCGGATTAGCCAGAGTTGCTGCATTCATGGCATACATACCGTCAAAGTTGGCCAGATCGCCACCTAAGCTGTTGTTTGCCAATGCTACTGCAGCCGTTCCGGTAATAGCACCTAAGGAATGCCCCATAAAGGAGACATTGCTGCCGTCAAGATCCACGGTGCCGCCAGTGGTATCTACCACTGCATTCAGACCCAGTCTCAGGCCCATAATATCGGCGATACTCTGGCGCACATTGTCCCTTGCTGTCAGCAGACTGGACAGGTTCAGGTAATCCGTCGCACTGCCGCCAAAACCGTTGGATGCATTGACTGGCTGACCGCCAATTTCAAATCCACGACTGGCGTGTAATGGATGATCGATAGCCACAGTGGCAAAGCCCGCCAGCGACAACGCACCGGTGACCGCCAGCATGTCCTGCTTCTTGGAGGTAATACCGTGTTGCAATATCACCACAGGCCATCCACTGTCTGGTTTGGAGATGGCGGGTTGACCAAGCTGGGCATTGATCATATTGGCAAACGACGGATCAGGCACCGTAATCTGCACCTCAATATTCTGTTCGCTCTGAGCCTGTGGAATCGGATTAACCTTGGTAAGATGTCTTGGGTCGTCCATTCCCAGCACACTCAGGTCCAGATCAACCAGTTGCCCCTGTGAAGCCTGTTGGCAAAACAGGTTGTTATCACCCACCTGGCCCTGAGCAATCAGCGATGCCACCTGCTCCTGACCCAAGGCCTGCAGCATTGCGCCATTGGTGCAGGCTGCACGCCACCAGTCCCCCTGTGGGTTGGTGGTACTCAGGTAATAGGGTAAGGTTATTGACCCCTGTTTCATACTGGCTGCACAAAACGCGCCTAACTGGCCGAATACCTGTTGTGCAGTACCTGCAATCTGAGGATTAGCACTTGACATGCCTGCTGCTAAACCAGCACAAGAGTCTAAACCAAGGGCTCCCAACTGGGCCCAGGTTTGTGCACCCAGCACACCCGGCGCGACAGCGCTGAACGCATCAGGCACTGCGGCTTCGGAAACCGGAATAGCAGGCAAAAACTGAGCGGCAGCCTGCATTGCTGCAGCCTGATCAGCACCACCGGCCAGCGCTGCTCCGAAGGCCTGAGCAAACCGACCTATCTGTAACTGCTTAACGGTAGAAAGCACTGTACCTGCCGACTGGGTCGAGAAATAGGCAGCATAGGACACGTCTTCCCGGGCAAAACCTTCACCACCCAGCAGAGTCATAAAGAAATTGAGAATATTCTGCAGCTGTTTTTGTTCTGCAGAGCCAAGCGGATTGGTCTCGGGGTTTTGACGGGCCAGCTCCCAGCTGTTTGAGCCCCGGACTGAGCGCCCCTCTGAATCCATCAGTTCATCAGTGACTACCAGCATATAGCCTTGTGCGGCTTTTAAGGGCTTTAAGGGCACTACACTAATGGTGCCGCCTTCGGCATCGCTGACCTGCGTAATAAAGTCCACACCCCAGGTGAGTTCTTCACCCAGTTCACAAGGTAATCCTGGTGCAGCAGCCTGTGCAGCAATAGCCTGGCAGGTAGCACTGTCGCCTTCCAGAGCCTGAGTGGCTTCATACAAACGAATTGCGCCTGCTCCGGCTGACTGGCTGTCAAGCGATACACTATCCGGCATGTTAACGCGGATCTGAAAAGGATGATGTGTCGACCAGCCATCCAGTGCGCTTAAGGCATGCTGAGGATTTGACGGGTCGAAAGTAGCATCACCTTCGGTGTTCAGGGTGAAGTCGAAAAAGCTCCCGTTTGGAATCATTAACAGATCATTGGGAATATTCAGATCACTTGAGGCAGGATCAAACACTATTCGGGCGAAGGGTTTCGCAGGATCCTGATTCGCTTCATTTCTCACATCATTCAGCGTGTCTTCACCGCCACAGCCTGAGAGCCCCAGAGCTGCTGCGACTGTCGCGCTTATTATTAATTTTTTCATTGTGTCTCCCCAAAATCCTGTTTTTGTTTTTGTTCCACCGAGCCAATGGATGTCTATCATTCGCCAGTATGGATGCCCCCGGGCAACCTGTCTGCCGACTGATCCAGTGTGGGCTTCACCAACATGTACGACCAGTTAAAGTTACTGCAATATTATTGACTTTGCTAGCCTTTTGCAAAGATTTGTTAATTGCTTGTGACAAAGTCGATGTATTCAGATTTGAGCCCACAACAGACTGATTAAGTGTTAGAATCCTGACCTGTTCAAAACAGCTTTTATCCACTATGTCTTCATATCAAGTTACTGAAAACGCGCTACAAAACAAAGTTATCCTGATCACCGGCGCCGGCGATGGTATTGGCAAAACGGCAGCCCTGGAGTTTGCCAGACATGGCGCAGAGGTAATACTGCTCGGCCGCACCGTCAAAAAGCTGGAAGCGGTTTACGATCAAATTGTTGCAGAGGGTGGCAAGGAGCCTGCCATTGTGCCACTGGATCTGGAGGGTGCAACGCCCAACCACTATCAGCAGTTAGCTCAGACCATTAAAGAACAATTTGGTCAGCTCGACGGTCTGCTGCACAATGCTGGTGTATTAGGTAATTTGCGGCCCTTTAGCCAGATTCCTGAGCAGGAATGGCAGCAAGTGATGCAGGTTAATCTCAACAGTGAGTTTTTTATGACCCAGGCATTATTGCCAGTGTTAAAGCTGGCACCGGCAGCATCGGTGGTATTTACCTCATCCGGTGTCGGACGCAAGGGCCGGGCTTACTGGGGCGCTTATGCTATATCTAAATTTGCCACCGAAGGCATGATGCAGGTACTGGCAGATGAATATTCCGGCAGCTCAATACGTTTTAACTGTATTAATCCCGGAGCCACCCGTACCAGCATGCGTGCCAGGGCTTACCCCGGCGAAAATCCTATGCAGTTAAAAACACCGGAAGAGATCATGCCGGTGTATCTGTATCTGATGAGTGACAATAGCCTGAAGGTCAACGGCCAGAGCCTGGATGCCCAACCGAAGTAGTTGCCTGTTACAAGTGTAATTTAATCTCGCGCAGAGGCGCCAAGACGCAGAGAAGGAAGAAATATTCTACTCACCCTGCGCCTCAGCGACTCTGCGAGATCATCTATAAAGAATCCAGCAGAGCTCTGGACTATCCCGCAATCCGCTTCGTTTCTTGACGGGCTACAAGCTGACAACTATCTCACTGACCTTCTATTTTCGCCCAGGTATCACGCAGGCTGACGGTGCGATTAAACACCAGCTTGTCTGCGTGCTTGTCTTTACAGAAATAGCCAATGCGCTCAAACTGCAGGGCCTTCCCGGGTTCGGCGTTAACCAGGCTGGGCTCTACGACTCCCTGTACTATTTTCAGCGACTGTGGATTCAGGCACTCAGTAAGATTCTCTTCTGCCGCCGGATTTGGCAGTTTAAATAGTCTGTCATAGAGCCGAATTTCAGCAGGCACACCTTTGTCTGCGCTGACCCAGTGGATCACGCCTTTGGCTTTGCGGCCATCGGCAGGATCCTTACCCAGGGTGTCGGCGTCATAAGTGCAATAGATGGTCTGTATCTCACCCTGTTCGTCCTTTTCAACGCGCTCGGCTTTAAGAAAGTAAGCATTACGCAAACGCACTTCTTTACCTAATACCAGCCGCTTGAACTTTTTATTCGCTTCTTCACGAAAATCTTCCCGTTCAATAAAGAGTTCACGACCAAAAGGAATTTCACGGCTGCCCATACTCTCATCGGACGGATGGTTAGGCGCGGTCAGGATTTCTGTTTTATCCTGGGGGTAGTTTTCAATCACCACCTTAACCGGATCCAACACTGCCATGGCGCGAGCCGCATTCTGATTAAGATCATCGCGAATACAGGACTCCAGCACGCCCATCTCAACCATATTGTCCATCTTGGTCACACCAATTCGCTTACAAAACTCACGTATTGAAGCCGGGGTGTAGCCACGACGGCGCAAACCGGCAATAGTCGGCATACGTGGGTCGTCCCATCCATCAACATGCTTCTCACTGACCAGTTGAATCAGCTTACGCTTACTCAGTACCGTGTATTCCAGATTCAGGCGTGAAAATTCATACTGTCTGGGCCTGGCCTCAATAGTGATATTATCCAGCACCCAGTCGTACAGGCGCCGGTTATCCTGAAACTCCAGCGTACAGAGTGAATGGGTGATCCCTTCAATGGCATCAGAGATACAATGGGTAAAATCGTACATGGGGTACACGCACCACTTATCCCCGGTCTGATGATGATGGGCAAAACGCACCCGGTAAATGGCCGGGTCGCGCATGCACATAAAGGGCGAAGCCATATCAATTTTGGCTCTGAGCACACATTCGCCTTCGGCATATTCACCGGCAGTCATTTTGGCAAACTGCTTAAGATTCTCTTCTACCGAAGTATCCCGATACGGGCTGTTCACGCCCGGCTGTTTCAGGGTGCCACGCATTTCACGCATCTTTTCCTGGGTGGAAAAATCCACATAAGCCAGGCCCTTTTCAATCAGTTCAGTGGCAAAGCCGTGCAACTGATCGAAGTAACCGGAGGAATAGCAAACCTCACCATGCCACTGAAAACCCAGCCAGTGAACATCGTCTTTGATGGAATTAACAAAGTCGATATTTTCCTTTTCGGGGTTGGTATCGTCAAAACGCAGGTTACACAAACCCTGATAATCCTGTGCCAGGCCAAAGTTCAGGCAAATCGACTTGGCATGGCCGATATGCAGATATCCGTTTGGCTCCGGCGGGAAACGGGTATGGATCTGCTGGTGCTTACCTTCAGCCAGATCTTTATCGATAATTTGACGAATAAAATTGGTCGGACGCACATCAGTCTCGGCCATCTGAACCCCTATATCAGTGCATGAAGAAACAAAACGCCGATTGTAGCAGGTATTATAGCGATGCAGAATACAACAACGCCGGTCAGTTGACCGGCGTTTGACTGTATAGCGAGGGGAACCTAGTCACCCTGACTGCTGTTTAGCTCCAGTGTTTTTATGCTATTAGCCTGAATATCCTCATTATGATAATAGATCGGCCGTAGCTGAGGCTGTTGGGAGTACAGTTCCGTTTGATCCGAATAGTGATCCGAAAGCAGGTTTCTTGACTGAGAATAAGTCAGAATACCTTCGGCCTCTGGCCCCTGTTCTGTGAATTCCATCACAAACTTCCAGCTAGAGCCATAGGTAATATGGTAGCCTTGCTCACTCATCTGTGAGCCGGGTAGCTGTGGGTAGGTGTGCCGAGGCAGAATCAGACCGTCGTTGGCCATGTTGGAACGAAACACATTAAAGCCCCCTTCCACATTATTGGCACCGGCCCAGGGCAGGCGCACGCCCGAAGGGCTGCCGTCAGGCAGACTGCGTTCAACAAACTGTACTTCACCCAGCGTCACATCCACAGCCAGTCCCGCATCCTGTATTCTCAACATTGCCGTTGCCAGTTGTTGCAGTACTTTATCGTTTGCATCCAGGTCTCTGGGCGTATTTAACGGGTCCTGAGGGCTGAATGGCACCCGCCACTGAGGATCATTATTAAACTCAGTGGCAAATTCGCGGAACATCATGGCACCGGCACTGCCGAGATTCATGCGTCCATCCCACATGGCCAGGGCATCACAGGCAGGCGCGATACTGACGCTCTGTTCGTCTACCAGCACGCCTTCATCACCTCTGGCGGTACAGGCTGTCAATAGGCTATCAAGGATAGCTTCACCTAAATAATTGCGATTATTGGTCAGTGCATCGCGCAGATCGGCCAGTGTAAATAAACCATTATCTGATCCACCCTCTGCCAACATCTTCTGCCCCATTCTGGAGCGCAAGGACTGCTGAGTATTGGTGGTGCCATATAAAAGCGGCACGTCAGTAATAGGCTCGGCCGGATTGGTCAGCCAGTAACTGTTATTGGAGTTTTGCACAAAATCCGTACGCTCTAACTTCGGCGCGCGCTCATACTCTATGGTGCCCTGGGTCAGATACAGGCTTGAGTTCCCCGGTACGATAGTCAGACCGGCTTCCTGGCTAAAGCTTTGATAAAACACATCCCGTGACCAGGCTTGTACCGCCTCTGGCGACAAACCCGGCACGGACGAACCATCGATATAAAACACCTTGCCGTCTTTATCCGTGGCCATGGCATTATTAAATACTATACCGGTACGCGCTTTGAATACGGCTTTGTATTCTTCGATATTGCGGGCCCGGTTCAGGCCCAGCCAGTGATCAAATACATCAAAATTAGGCAGGTTGGCATCATTAATAGCAAAAGCCACTTTACTACCAGTAAAATCCGTTCCCCATGGCAAGGCCCCCGGCACCACGATAACTGGCCCGAATTCACTGTAATAACTGGTTTTCTCCAGCATGGTGGTCACACCGGGCGCCACCGCAACCTCTACCTGCAACGTCTTAGTGGTCATATCAACCGGCTCACCATCCAGCAGATAGCTGGTGCCCTCAGGATTCTCCGGATCCAGACTGAGCCGGTGCAAAATAAAGTGATCGGCGGTAGAAAATGTATGGGTCCAGGCAACATCTTTATTAAAGCCAATATTAACTATGCCCGGCATGCCGGACAAAGATCCCCCGACAACTTTCAGCTGACCAGGAATTTCTGTGCCAAATTGCCAGAAGCGCTGATTACCGGTATGAGGAAAATGGGGGTTGGCCAGCAACATGCCCTGCCCACTGGCAGTCAGATCACTCCCCAAAGCCCAGCCATTAGAACCCTCCTCGGTGGGGTTAGCATCGGGAATACCATTAACCTGCACATCAAATTTCATATTCTCCGGAAGCTGGCCAGCAGAGGCCGGACCGGGTGCAAAGTCCTGCCCTGGTGGTGCGGCAATAAACATGGCGCCAACAAAATTGCTGGCTCCGGGCAACAGGGCCACACCCTGTGCATAGGTAAGCAGATCCAAAGCACTGATGGACTGTACCCAGGGCTGACCGGCGCAACCGGGGTCAATATTATTAACGCCTGTGGTAGCAAGATACTCGTTGTATCCCTGCGCATAGCCTTCCAGTAATGCCCGGGTTGGTTCACTAAGCTGAGCGTAATTCTGCTCGGCATTATCGCGGATCCCCAGAGTCAGAAAACCGAAATCATTAATAAGATTGGCATTGTCATCAGAACCTGGCGTATGAGGGCCGAAAAAGCGCGAGCGCTGAGAGTTAAATTTAATAATCTGGTCTGCCAGGATACAGATATTGTCATTGGCGAAGCTGTAACCTACACCATAACCCAGCCCTTCGAGATTATCGGCTTTGACATAGGGCACACCTTAATCGGTCCAGGTGATACTGGCACTGACCGGCTCATCATCAGGGGCAAAGGTGCTGAGTTCAGGCTGCGGTGGTAAGGGCTCGGGCTCAGGAGCTGGTGCGGGAGAACCTGTGGGCGGCGGCGTCGGTGTCGGCAGCTCACCGGTGTCGCTGTCGAGACAGCCGCTCAGCCCCAACAGGGCCAGTGATAATAGTGAGTAACGAAATCCGGTTAATGTCTGTGTTCCCATCAGGTCTGTCCTTAACGTTTTATTAACACCATCAGTATGCTGCCAACTGGTCAGTCCTTCAACCACCGGGCATAAAAAAACCCGCTCGGAAGCGGGTTTTTATACTGCATTTCAGTTCAGCACTTTACCAGCCAGTGGCTTCGCGCAGCGCCTTACCGATATCAGCCAGTGAACGCACAGTAGTAACACCGGCATCCTGAAGGGCTTTAAACTTATCGTCTGCTGTGCCTTTACCACCTGAGATAATGGCTCCGGCATGACCCATACGTTTACCCGGAGGCGCAGTAACACCAGCGATGTACGACACCACCGGCTTAGTCACATGCTCTTTGATATAAGCCGCCGCTTCTTCTTCAGCGGTACCACCGATTTCACCGATCATCACGATAGCTTCGGTTTTTGGATCTTTTTCGAACAGCTCAAGAATATCGATAAAGTTAGAGCCCGGAATAGGATCGCCACCGATACCCACACAGGTAGACTGACCAAAACCTTCATCGGTAGTCTGCTTAACCGCTTCATAGGTCAGCGTTCCTGAACGGGATACGATACCCACTTTACCCGCCTTGTGAATATGGCCAGGCATGATACCGATCTTACACTCATCAGGGGTGATCACGCCCGGGCAGTTAGGCCCGATCATGCGCACACCTTTGTTATCGATATACTCTTTAACGTACAGCATATCGATGGTGGGAATACCTTCGGTGATACAAACAATCAGTTCGATACCGGCATCGGCTGCTTCAACAATAGAGTCTTTACAAAACGGCGCGGGGACATAGATCACAGTCGCCGTGGCACCAGTGGCTTCAACGGCTTCACGCACGGTATTAAAAACCGGCAGTCCCAGGTGTTCAGTGCCACCTTTACCCGGCGTCACACCACCAACCATCTGCGTACCATAGGCAATCGCCTGCTCAGAGTGAAAGGTACCCTGACCACCAGTAAAACCCTGGCAGATCACTTTGGTATTTTTATCAATCAAGACGCTCATGCTGCACCTCCGGCTGCGGCTACCACTTTCTCAGCTGCATCGGTCAGGCTGGTAGCGGCAATAATATTCAGATCACATTCTTCCAGTTTTTTGGTGCCCAGTTCGGCGTTATTACCCTCTAAGCGCACTACCACAGGAACATTGACGCCTACTTCCTCTACGGCACCGATAATGCCCTCGGCGATCATGTCACAGCGTACAATACCACCGA